>CAYIIH010000022.1:0-38295 GCA_964363225.1 uncultured Verrucomicrobiota bacterium
GCCCACGCCCGGATGTCGCTCTCGCCGGCCAGGTAGGCATGGTAGCAGACCAGGGCGGGCTGGCCCTGAAAGAAGAAGAAGAAGCTGAGGAGCCGGGGAAGGTCTTCAGACCATTCTTCGTTCAGTTCGTCGAGCCAGACGAACACAGCAACCAGCAGCGTGGCGAGGCCGAAGAGGGTCTGCAAATTGTCCTGCCAACTCAGCCAGTCCGGAGCGGCTGGGAGAATGGTGCTGGGCGGACGAAGGCGTGGGACGAGGATGACGGCGAGGGCTACGATGAGAACGCCAAAAGCCGCGCCGAGTATCTGGGTTCGCCGGGACTGCCAGGTATAGCGCCAGAGTTGCCTGCGTCGTTCAGAGGCGGTGAGCGGGCGGAGGTCGGGGAGAAGGAGATCAGTGGCCATGAGGGCTGGGCGGGTTGTCGAACACAAGCTGGTACGTCACGGCCTCAAAGGGGTGGTTGGTCTGCACGTATTGGAAACGAAGCTCGCGGTTCATGGTGAGGGCGGCGCCGGCGATGCTGGCGACTTTCTGTCCCCCCGTGATGTCAACCGCGATCTTGACCGCCGGGAGTCCACGCAATTCGGAGGTCAACAGTCCGCGGATGGCGGAAACGAGCGCATCGAAATCCTCGAAGTCCACGGGCTTGTGAAAGCGCTCCAGATGGCCTCGTTGGTAGGAGGCCAGAAGGCGTTCGCACTTCTCTGCGTACCCAAACGAGCCTCGCGCTCCGGGCGAGCTGATGAGCCAGATGTGAGCCAGCCGGGGGTGATGTTCGATGGCGCGGAGCAGAGGTTGCCAATTCCAGTACGGTCTGTATGGCAGCGGCTTGCCCGCCTCTTGGGCAGCACGCTCTGCTGCTGCGGCTGCACGGCTGATTTCCTGGATGTCATCTGCCAGGGATTTTCCCAGGAGCCGCGCCACGCCGTCACGCTCAGCAAAACGCACCTCCGCCAGAACGTCCGGCCCCAGGGAAGCGTCAGGAGCGACGCTAAACGGCTGGTTGGGGCTGGAAACGCACAGGATCAGAGCTTCAATCTGTTCAGCCGAGGGCAGTTCTCTGGCCGGCACAGTGCGCAAGTTGCGGGGGCGATAGAAGCCTGGGCGCAGCCGCGACTGCCACAAGCTCAACCCGGCGACAGCCAAAGCCGACAGGACCAAGAAAACCCACTCGTGTTCGCCAAACCGGAACGGCCCGTCTTTGAACCAGTGCTCGAAGGCTAGGGCAAACCAAATGGCGCTCCCGAAAACAAGCCAGACGAGCAGGAATTGGAGCGCCGCCTGAGTTTCTGTCTTCGGCCACGGATAGGTGTGGTGTAGTTGACGAAGCCACCAGGCAAACAGGCACGTGGCTCCCAAACAGAACAGAACCAAACCGGAATCTCCTTCATGCACCCACTTTTCATAGAGACTCATCGCGACCCAGTGGGCTGCCGCTGCCGCAAAGAGTGCCAGAAGATAGAATAACCACGGAAATGGTTCGTTGAGTAACGTGCCTTGAGGCGCGCTTGGGGGCAATGGGGTTTCAGCCGGTTTGTTTTGCGCTTGCTGGCCGGGTGGTTTGATCTCCTCAGCCATAATTCACCTCGGGTTGTGGTTAAAAATCTTGACCGGCCCGGTGACCGGGGAGTCGTAGGTGAGAATGCGGGCGCGTCCATGCAGCGCGTGGGCGATGCGCAGATAGAGCCAGACGGGCGCCTTGCCGGTGAGAGTCACGTCCGCGCCGGGCGGGACTTGAGCGAGCGTGGCGGCTTCGTAGGCGGGCAGGTCGGCGAGTTTGGCCTGCTCGGTGGCGGCGTAGAGGGTGGCGAGGTCGAGGGTCACAGTGGGCTCCAAGTAACCCGGCCAAGCGGCTTGCCGCTGTCGTGGAGGTCTTTCTGCGCCCCGGCGAAATCGTAGCCGAGCGTCGCAACTAGGAGAAGGCGAAGTTGTCCTCCTAGGCGCACGACCTTCATTTTGAGCGGCGAGGGCCAGCGTTTCGATCCGGCCACAGAAGGGCACGGGCGGATGTCGCCGAAGAATCTGGCACGGCCTTGGAGGGTGTCCGAGGCGGCAACGCGAAGTTCGTCCCAAGAACCGCCCAACGTCGCATCTGCGAGGCGGACCGGCCAAGAGAAGTCGAGGAGGTTTAGTGTGTGTTGGAGCTGTTTGTCTGTGGCGGGTACTTCGCAGTTGTCGCCGTCTTCTGGTTTCGTTGGATCGTAAGGCCAGGAGAGCGGCCAGACGCTGCCCGCAGCGCGGTTACAGCGAAGGCCGAGTCCACCCAGGAGCAGCCAAAGTTTTACGGCGCCTAGTGCTGCCTTCCAATCCTCCGGGGAGCATTGCGGAAGGCGCTGAAGCGTGAGAGTGAAGTCGGTGTCTGCAGGGAGCGCCGGACGCTTCCCACTGCGATTCGGTTTATGCGGAAGGATGGTTTCGATCCGGCTGGGCACACGATCAAACGGCGGGTCCACCCAGAGAGCGACTTTGCTCGGGAAGACGCAGGCCTCATCGGCCACGCCCCAAATGCGGTTGACCGCTGCGACATCCATGAGGCGGCGATGCCACCAGCGGACCTGGCCGCGAATGGAAGGGACGCGCATTTCGGCCGCAGCCTGGTTATCGGCTCCGCCGCAAAAGCAGGGCGTGAGGAGGCGGAAGGTGAATTCAGCAGTTGGCAGCTTCATGAGGGGAAGAGGTCTTTGAGCCACTCCTGTTTGCGCAGGTCTTTGTAGGCTTTGCCAGTGGCAGCCTCTTTGAATCTCTTCAGCCACTCGGCGTTCTCCGGTTTGCGGAGTTTCTCGGCCGCCTTTTGCAAGTGCTGCCACTGGCCCTTGTTGTCCATCAGGCGCAGGACTTCATTCTTGAAAGTGTCTTCGTTGGAGAAGTCGGACTTGAGGTTGGCCGCTGCCTGCGCTTTGGTTGCGGCAGTTTCGCGCGTGCCCTGTAGATCCCTGGCAACTTCTTGCGCAGTCTGGGCTTGCGCTTTCCAGCGTTGGGCGGCTTCTTCACGATCATGCGCATCGGCGGCGCGGAAGCGTCCGTAGCCAGCGGCGGTCTTGGCTCCGATACCCAGTTGGGTGAGGGCTTCGAACATCCAGTCCGAGGTGGTCTTCAGCAGGCCGCCGGGATCGTCCACCTCTGGCCTGACGTAGAATGGGAAGCGCCACAAGGTGCCGGGGGTGATGGCGAGGAAGTGGCTGGGAACAGGGTCGGCATACCCGTCATGGCCATGAGGGGTCACAATGTCCAGTTCCAACTCAGGAACGGCGGCGGGGAATCCGCCCAAGAAAACTATTTCCCCAGCGTGAGCATCCCCTGAATCAGCCCCCAGAACGCGCACGGCACGCTCGCTGGCACTCTCAATCGGCAGATTGCGACGGAGTGTGCTGTGTGTTTCGCGATCCGAGGCGTCCGTTTGGAATGGGATGAATTCACTTGTCTCCGGTTTCCAATGCCCCTCCCAGCAGGCCCAGGTGCTAAGAACACCTTTGACGGCAGTGCCGGGGATCAGTGGCAGGCCAGTTGTGCGCTCGGCGTAGAGACCCACGTTTTCGAGGACGCTGGCACGACCCAAGTGAAGCAAAAGGCGCGATACGTTGACCACCTCGACCTGGCGAAACCGGACGGCCGTGAGTTGAGCGGCAAGCTGGTCCAGCCAGCGGAACCGGGTTTCACAGGCGGACAGCAGACCGGGGAGGTTGGCGCGGCTGGCGAGATTCACGCTCACAGACAGGGCGCCAAACTTGCCAGAAGGAAGCGAACTGGCTTTATCACGGAATCCCTTGGCGGTTTCGTCCTGTCCAAGATCTCTCGCCTCCGCCGCAAGGCTTCGCCAGTGGGCGGAGGCGACATCCAACCGACGGACGAAGGCAAAGGAGAATTTTTCGAGCCACAGGTGCCAGGGCGCCTGGTTTCGTGCAAGCTGGGTGATGGGGTTTCGCTCCGCGAGCCACGGCTCGAGTTGCAGCGCGATAGCGCTGTTCTCGTCAACAATGTGGGAGTCTCTCATAACTCAGGCCACAAAACGTTTCAGGTAGCCGAGGAATGCGATGGCTTCAGCGGTGGCGCGGCGCAGTTGAGAGGCAGTCTGATCCCTGGCCAGCCTGCTCAGAAGGTCGTTGGCATCCGTGGCCGAGCAAATGGCGATGCGTTCGTGCCTGAGGTGCGTGGCAAGGGCAACCGCGATGGCCAGGTGCGCGGCGTGTTTCGGCACGATCTGGCCATGGTCATTCCGTTTGCGCTCGACGGAGAACGCCAGCGCGGCGAGCAAGCCGTCGATCAGGATCAGCATGGGGAAGCCGCTCAAGGCGTCGCCCTGGCCTGATCGGTCCAGTTCAAGCTGAACGGTGGGGGCTGACTGAAGCGCATTGGCGGCACGGATTTGGGCAAGAGTTTTCATGGAGTCTCCAGTTCAAAGAGTGTTCAGGCGCTCACTGCGGATGGCGCAGAAGCCGTGCCCAGTGGTTTCGTCGCCGCCGAATTGCAGGATGGCGGGCCGCTGGTCGGGGAGCAATTTGGACAGATAGTCCTCCGGCTTCGTGAATCCCGGAGGAAGCTTCTCTTTCTGTTTCCGCGCCTCGGGCAACACAGTGAGCACGGTGTAGAAGAGCGTCTCGCATGGCACGTTCTCCTGGTTGAAGAGTTTCCCGCCATCCACGACGCGCGTCTGCGGGTTAATGGCGATACGGGTGACAACTTCGGTGCAGGTGGTGACGAAATGCTGGAAGTTGTCGTCGTGGACGATGGCCAGCCGCTTGGAGAGGAAGTCGGTCCACAGCGAGTCGGCGCAGAGGGGAAGCAACGCGCCGGCTACTCCGTCCGCAAGCTGGGTGTCGGGAGTCTTCTCCTTGAGCTTCAACTTCAGCACGTATTCTTCAAAAACTGCGAAGTCTTGATCGGTGACCTTAAGCTCAGAGTTGGTGGTGATCATAACCTCGTCTGGCTTCAGCGCTGTGATCTGGATCGGTTCCAGTTTGCCGTTGGGATCTTTCGGGTTGGCTCGCTTGACCAGCTTGCCAGTGTCCCGCTGGAATCGCTGCAAGGCAGTGGGGCAAGTAAGCCACGCGAAGCAGCCGGCTAGCGAACGCACGGGGTAGGCAAGCAGCTTGGCTTCCATGAATTGCAGGCAGCCTGCGTGAGCGGCGATGCCTTTCTCTTCGTCGGGATCCTGGTCCTCGCCGAACAGCAGGCGGATGAGGGCGTCGTCCCGCTTAGCGTCAGAGGTCTTGAGCGTGTGCCGGGCGTGGTCACGCAGCACACCCTTGAGCGCGCTGCCGGGAATGATGGGAAAGTGCGTGATGCGCTCCCGCATGATGGGCTGATCGACGACTTCCACGGACGCGCCACTGCCCACGTGGAGCGGTGTGCGAGTGTGTAGAGTGAGAAGATGTTGAGTCATAAAGAATCAGTTCGTTGGTGTTGAGAGTGTAATGGGAAACGGAGTCCATCCGGCGCACACGCCGAGGCCGAAGCCTTTTTCGCCCATAATCGTGCTGCGGCGGTTCTTGATGGCGTTGGCGGGCTGTTGGGGAGGAACGGCGCCATGCCAGTTCAGCGTGGCGGCCAGGTTCTTCGCGTGCAAGGCCGGGTCTGGGCCGACAGCGGTTTCGGCCTCGAAGTAGTAAACGGCGCCAGCGGGGACGGCGAGGTGCGTTGGTTTGGCTCCCGGTCGATCATTCTCGGCCAAGTCCTCATTGCTGAGCGCATAGCCGGTAACGACGATGGGCTTGGGAACTATGGCGGCGACGAGGCGCGCCTTGATGCGTGCGCCGGGCTGGCCACCCTTGCGCCGGGATTTTTCCACGCCCGGACCAGCGCGGAGCAAAACGTCGCCTGCTTCAATGGATTCTCCCTCCAAGGCTGTTGTTTGTTCCGCCACCCAGTTGGGCAGCCATCCCCCGGTGTGTTTCTCGACCATGGTGCGCCCTGATTCCTCACCACGATCATTTTTCTTTAGGATCTCACCGGCGACGATCTCTGGCCAGATGGCGGGCGTGAGGAGAACCCATTTTAGCAGCCACCGCTTTGATCCTTCATGGTCGAGGCTTGGGAATGAGTCCTGTTTCCCGAGTGGCAGGGGAATCTGCTTTGCTCCCCACTCATGCAATCGCGCCGTGCAAAGACGCTGCTGTCCACCAACCACGATGTGGCCACTGCCGCCCCGGAACAGTTCAGAAATCAAATCCGTCAGCTTGTCTTGCCCGTTCTCGCCTTTGTCCAGGCAATCGGCCACAACGCCCAGCCTCCACTCTTCGCGCATACGCAGATAATGGGCGGAATAGATGCGCTCGCCGTCTTGGGCGCCGGTGACTTCGTCGATGCCGATGCCAACTTCGTGCTCCGTCACGGAGAGTTCGCAGTCCTTCAATAAGTGGCCCGCGCCGCTGATTCTACCCGGATCATCGTCGAGATATGCGGAAAACGCCTGCTTGCTCCACCACGGCTCAGGTCGGTCCTTGGTTGGGGTGCAAGTGCTGGCAACCATGTAGTTCAGCGGCACTGGCAGGCTGCAAAGACGTTGGTTTTCGTCGCTTTCGGCCAGTGGGACGGGGCGAAGTGTGATGTCGGTCCTGCCGGCTTTTTGCGCGTCAGCCGGTCGCGGGAAGAACCATCGCCAGGTTTCCGGTCTGTCTTCATCGCCCACCTTCACTGGGAACGGACCGGCGGTGAGCAACGATCCAAAGTGGCGGGCGGTCTTGTCGATGGGCTGGCGACCGCGTTTGTGCGCATGAGGATGCACCCCCGCCAGATTCGCCCGGCGGAGTGCCGTGCGAAAGGCGGCATTGATGACACTCGGTAGCGGCCAAGCTGCGCCGTGGCCAGCCAGCGAACCGGTCATGGGCCGGCCATCCCTGAAGAAGAGCACGTCGGTGGGGCGGAGAAGGAGGGTGTTCATGGGTGAATCTCTGTGACGTCGCTGGGTTTGGTGAAGAAAGCGACCGTCTGGCAGAGGCCGATCACGGCACAGAGCCGGCTCTGGGGAGGCTCGTCTGCCAGGCTTTGGAGGTAGGCGGCAAAGTCGTCGGCCAGACGCTGCCGAAACTGGTTCGCGCTCGCGCTGTCCGCAACCAAACCGCGCTGGCGCCGCAGCACGGCGGCGAATTCGAGTTTCAAGATTTCATCCACGCGCGCGGCGAACTCCGCCACATCCGGCACATCCGGCAAGGCAGGTGGGTTGCGATACTTGGCCAGTTCCTCCGCCAGCCGGTGCGGAAATCGTCCGCTGAGGAAGCCGCACGCCACGCCCTCTTGTAGCGCGTTAAGAAGCCGCAGTCCCCCGCCGTCCCACTTGGCACCCCAAGCCACCGTTTCGCCGCTGTGTTTGATGAGCGCGACGGCCAGTGCCGAGCGGCCCAGATTATTCTTTGCCCGGCTCTCGGCGTGCTGCGCGGCGCGCACAACATCTTGAAGCGGCTCCTTGAAGTGGGCAATGGCCAAGCCGGCAGACACGTCGGCAACTGGTCCGGGCAGTTCCAAGTTTTCTCCCAAGTCCAGCCGCCGGAGAGAGCGGGGGCCGGCAGAATTCTGGTCGAACAACGTACCGTCTGCGGCCCGTTGCAGAAACCGAGAAACGTAGTGTTCGCCCCGGTTCTGGCCCATGCATTTACCATCCGCTTTGGATTTATGCCGACTCAGCAGAACGGTCGCAAGATTCGCCAGCGGCTCAACAAAGCACGCGCTGCCGCGAAACGCCGTCCGCAGAAATCCCGCGCACGCCAGCGCCGTGTCCGATGGCAGCAACGCGATCACGTCATCGCCGCCCGCGTAAATGAGCCGTCCATCGCAGGCTTCCACGATAGGGCGGGCGCAGCGCAAACCGAAGCGGCTCAAGCGTACGCTGAAGTCCCGCTGCAACTCGGGCGTCGTGGGTTGGCCAAACCTCTCCCCCGCCATCCACTGGCCCATGTGATCGCCGTCCATCGCCAGCACGGCGAAGTAGCGCACCACACGGTCCGATTCTTCCTCTGGCGTTCGCTCACTCGGATCGTCTTCGTGCTTGGCGGGATCGTGCGTGGCGATGTGGAAAGTGCTGGGAAAAGGGAACTCGTCAGCGACAGGCTCTCGTCGGTGGCCGGCAAACAATTTGTGCTCCGGTTCCAAGTAGGCCAGATGCCAGACCCGTTTAATTAACGTGATGGCTCCGAAGTACTCGCTCTTCTGCCGCTCACGGAAGAGTGTGGTCCACGGGTAGCCTTTGCCGCGAATCTGCTTCTCCCACCAAACGCGCCCGCCCGCCACGTGTTCCTCGCGTCCGGTTAGACTGTCCTTCTGCTGGGTCTGGCCAGGCTGGGCGGCGGATTCTTTCCAGGCCATGAAGTTCCGCACCTGCCGCGCCGCGTCGAGTTGCCAGGCTGTGCGGGCAGCGGAAGCGGCGAAAGGCAGGTCGGCGTCCGAAGCTTCTTCCAACATCTGGAGCGTCTCAGGCGAGAGCGGTAGTTGCCTCAACATGCGGCGCACGGATACGGCATCGGCCAGCGGCGTTACCTGCCAGGCCACGGCCAGGAATCGGTCCCGCTGGCGGTGGAAGCGCGCTTCAAGATTCTGGTCAATCACGTCCGCAGCTTGGCAGAACTTCCAGCACTTGCTCGCGATGCTCTTCCATTCGCTACGAATAGCGTCCTCCAGCAGCCTCGCGATCACCTCTGTTTCCGCAGTGGTCTTGGGTACGAGGGCGAGGAAAATGTTGGTCAGATTTGGCGTGAGTCGGTCGTCATTGCGCGCCGCGCGGCCAGACTGTGGTGGCGGGAAGAGCTTGGGTTGCCGCAGTTGCACCAATGGTTACTCGTGTGGACGGGGAAAGATTACAGCTTCATCCAACTCTTGCTCTGTCGCCCCGCGCTCTGCCAACTCCTGAAACAAGGCGTTGATGGCCGCCGCCATCAACCACGACAGCAGATAACTCCCGCTCCACAAATCGCGCGTGCTGCGGGCTTGGGCGATGAAGTCCTGGACGGGGCCGATTTGGAGCTTGAGTAGAGTGAGGCTCATTGGGGTTGGGAAGGTTGGTCAAGACATGTGTTGAAGGTATTTCGTGGTTTCTCCGCGTGAATAGAGACGGATAAGGCGATTCTTTTCGCAGCGACAAGTCGCAGTCCGGCGGCAAGAGGGCAAAGCCCAAGACGTCCGCAGACATGCGGCCCGGACCCACTCCTGAATTTCCTTTCCGTCCATGGATAACCTTTCTTCTGGGCTGCCTACACCTAATCTCCATAAATAGCAAGCGATTCTTTTCCGCAGATTCTTTTCGGAGGTGCTCAGGCCGGAGGGCCAAGCCGTCACCATGCGGGTGAATCTCGCCAGCGCGCGTTTCGCGCGCACTGATTGGCCTCCCACCAGCCAGACGGCAGCTCGGTTTAAACCACCGTTCCGCTGGTTTTTCGCGCCGGAACAAACCACCGGCGGGACGCCGATGGCAGCGACCGAGACGGTCGCGCTCCCCCTTTCTCTACGGCATGGCTCCGGCTGAGGGGCATCGAAATGTCACGTCTTGACACGTCTTGACCCTCCTTGACATCCGGCCCCTCATCGCAAACACTTTGCGCCCTTATGGCCGAGCCGAAGACCAATGAATTGATGGAGAGAATCGTTTCTCTCTGCAAACGCCGCGGTTTTATTTTTCAGTCCTCCGAGATTTACGGCGGCATCAACGGCTTTTGGGATTACGGCCCGCTCGGCGCCGAGTTGAAGCGCAACGTCAGGGACCTTTGGTGGCGCAGCATGACCCAGCAACGTGAGGACGTGGCCGGCCTGGAGGCCACGATCATCATGCACCCAAAAATCTGGCAAGCCAGCGGCCATGCCAGCACGTTCAGCGATCCGATGGTGGATTGCCTGCTGAGCAAGAAACGCTTTCGCACCGACCAGATCGAGCCGCAAAGCGGCACGGCTTATTTTTATGAGGGCGCCCAGGACGGCAGCGCCGGCAAGGAATCGCGCGAACCCTATTCCGTCTTGATCGACACCGGCGCGCATCCCGAGCATGCCCGCAAAGTCGCCCGCCAATTTTATCAGCAGCGCGGTCTGGCCAATCCCACGCTGCTGGGCGAACGCTCTGAACCGGTCGAAAACACCACGCGCTACAATCCTGAGAACGGGAGTCTCCTGACCGATCCGCGCGCGTTTAATCTCATGTTCAAAACCTACGTCGGCCCGGTCGAAAGCGTTGAAAACATCGCCTACTTGCGGCCGGAAACGGCCCAGGCCATTTTTGCGCAGTTCAAGACGGTGCTGGATGTTTCACGCCAGAAAGTGCCCTTTGGCATCTGCCAGATTGGCAAGGCTTTCCGCAACGAAATCAACCCGCGCAATTATACCTTCCGCTCGCGCGAGTTCGAGCAGATGGAGCTGGAGTTCTTCATCAAACCGGACGAAGCCGTGGAAGCGGCGGCCGGGTCGGTGGCCGGCGTGAGCGACACCGGGCACTCCGGCGAACCGCAACCGAACTGGGGCTGGCAGGCCTGGCACAAGTATTGGGTCGAAGAGCGGATCAAGTTCTACGAGGGCATCGGCCTGCCGCGTGAGTCGCTCGTCGAATATTGGCAGAAACCGGAGGAACTGGCGCATTATGCCAAGGCGACCGTGGACATCCTTTACAAGTTTCCGTTCAGCAAGCGCGATGAGGAGGGCAATCTCCTCGGTGAAGAGTTGGAAGGCATCGCCGCGCGCGGCGACTTTGACCTCTCGCAACACCAAAAGCACTCCGGCAAGTCAATGGAATATTTCGACGAGGAAACGAAAACCGCCTGGGCCAAGCTGGACGGCGCGAAGAAACAGGCGCTCCAAGCCCGGTTCCAGGAGGCGAAACGGGGCGACTTGCTCAAGCGCGGCTATCCAGCCGAGGAAGCCGAGTCCAAAGCGAAGGAAGCGGCGGAGAAGCTGGCCAGGGGGCTGTACGTCCCGCACGTCATCGAGCCGTCCGCCGGCGTGGACCGCCTCATCCTGGCGCTGGTCTGCAACGCCTATTGCGAAGACCAGGCGCCGGACGATAAGGGCAAGTTGGAGTCGCGCGTCGTCATGAAGTTTCATCCCCGCATCGCCCCGATCAAAGTCGCCGTCTTTCCGCTGCTCAAGAACCGGCCTGAATTGGTCAAGAAGGCGCAGGAAGTGCGCGATCTGTTGCGCCCGCACATGACGGTTTTTTACGACGAAGCCGGCGCCATCGGACGGCGCTACCGCCGTCAAGACGAAGCCGGCACGCCTTTTGGGGTGACGATCGATTTTGACACGCTGGGCGAGACGCCGCAGTTGCGCGACACGGTGACCCTGCGCGACCGCGATACCATGAAGCAGGAGCGAGTTGCCCTTTCGGAACTCGTGCCGCTGCTCGTGGCCAGGATTCGTTAGATGACAGAGAAAAAACAGCGCGCACCGACGCTCTACGTCATCATCGCAATCAAGCTGATCAAGGGACTCCTCCTCCTCTCGCTGGCCCTGGGTGTTTATAGCTTGGTGGGCAACGACTTGCAGGACACGTTCGACCGAGCGCTGCGGTGGGTCCGGCTGGACCCGGAGAAGAAGTTTTTCTCAGATATGGCCGTGCATGTGGGAAAGATTACCGACGCCAACGTGCGCTGGGTCGCGACCGGCACGTTGCTTTACAGCCTGTTCTCCCTGGTGGAGGGCGTCGGCTTGATGTTCCGGGTCAGTTGGGCGGGGTGGATGGCCATTTCTGAATCGGCCTTTTTTATTCCGATTGAAGTCTATGAATTGATCCACAACTTCTCCACCACCGTCACCGTCATTCTCATTATCAATATCGTGATCGTCTGGTATCTGCTGGACAATCGGGAACGCTTGTTTCGACATCATCATCACCATTAAGAGCGTGTACGGAAAATCGATTTGGGGCATCGTTCTCGTCGTCGTTCTCGTCCTCGTCCTCAATGTCGCCTTCATTTTCGAGGACGAGGAGAACGACGAGAACGAACAAATGTTCTGGAATGTCCGTGCATGCGCTAAGTGCTTTATGCAGTTCAAGCGCGGCCCATCGAACCGCAGAGACGCGATGGACGCTGAGAGGAATGAAGAAGAGCCAAATCAGATTCGGTCACTGAAGGATGAATGGTTTTCGACCAACCCGAAACTCTACCATCTCTGCGTCCATCGCGTCTCTGCGGTTTCTTCCGGCTACCTTGCTGCATAGAGACGGCTAAGGCGTTCTGAAAATAACCGCTGAACCGGCCAGCGCATGCCGTGAGATCAGCGTCAGGCGCAGTTCGGCCGCCTTCAGGCAGTCGAGTTCGGGATCGGCAGCGAGGGCTGGCAAAACCCCGCTGCCTTCGGTATCATCGCCTCCATGCGTCACATTATCTGCTCTCTGGTCCTCGCGTTCCTGATTCATTCACCCTCCGCCTTCGCGGCCGATCCGGCCGGTTGGGAATTGGTCTGGAGCGACGAGTTCGACGGCGCGGCGGTTGACCTCACCAAGTGGGAATTCGAAGTGAACGCCCGAGGCGGCGGGAACAACGAACTGCAATACTACCTGACCAACAACGTCCGCGTGCGCGACGGCCTGCTGGTCCTCGAAGCCCGCCAGGAACGGTACACCGGCCCGGAAGGAACGCGCGACTACACCTCGTCACGCCTCCGTACCCTGCGCCAGGGGGACTGGCGCTACGGTCGATTTGATATTCGCGCCAGACTGCCCCAAGGCCGCGGTCTTTGGCCCGCGATCTGGATGATGCCCACGGACCAAAAATACGGCGGCTGGCCCCACAGCGGCGAGATCGACATCATGGAATTTCTCGGCCACGAGCCGAACAAAGTCTATGGCACGCTTCACTATAGCAACCCGGCGGGACGCCACCAATATCACGGCACCAACACCACGCTGACGGCGGGCACGTTCGCCGAGCAGTTCCATGTCTTCCGGCTCGATTGGGAACCGGGCGTCTTCCGCTGGCACGTGGATGACCGGCTTTATCAAACGCAGACCAACTGGACCTGCCGCTCCGGCTCGTTCCCGGCGCCGTTCGATCAGCGGTTCCATCTTATCCTGAATGTGGCGGTGGGCGGCAATTGGCCCGGCAAACCCGAGGCCACGACCCTGTTCCCCCAATCCATGGCGGTGGATTACGTGCGCGTGTACCGGAAGCGGTGATCGCGTCCAGCCGTAGCGGCGGTTGACACCCCGCCAGTGATATTGACGGCGCTCCACGGGAGGGCGTTGCGGGAGGATCCTGAAAGAGCAGTCAACCGCAGATGGACGCAGATGGACGCAGATGGACGCAGATGGACGCGGATGGACGCGGATGAGAAGGAATGTTCGCGGCGCTCTGCCGGGACGCCGCTACGACGACAGCCACTCCAAGGCCAGTGGCAGTTTGACGGCGCCTGGCCGCACTGAGTTGCTGCGCTCGGCCATCAATCCGACAGTGCATACGGATTCGCCTTCAAGGCCTGAAAGTGTTCGCGGGCTTTTTCATAAAGCTTGCGCACCGGGCCGGAATAGAGTGCCGGATCGGGTCCATGCATGCGCACGATGTGCGCCAGCAAATTGTAGCAGGTCGTGATTTGGCCGCAGGCCACGAGGTCTCTCAGTTGCTGCGGCTGCTCAAACCACAACGTGGTGGGCATGGCATTGGCCGCAGCCACCACTTGGCGCATCGGTTCCGACGGCTGGAGCCAGTCCAACGGCGGCGCAGTCTGTTTGCCCTCGGCCAGGCTGTAGATCAAGTTGGGGACCAGCTTGTTTCTAAATCGTTCATCCTTGAAAACCTGGTCGAAAACCAGCCGGCGAATGCGCTTCATAAAGACATCCCCTGCCAATGCGAACAAGGATGAAACGCGCAGATGGACCATGTCCGCCACTTGCAGGAGAGTCAGCTTTCTGAAGTAACGCCAGGCGGCCTGCTTCAGCTTGGGAATCCGCTCCAAATACCGCGCAATGGTCACCCGCGCCCAGATCAGCAACGCCAGCACGCCGCCTGACATCAAGAGCGTCAGCAGATAAGACAATTCCTGCCACGGCGAAAGCCCTGTTCCCAAGAAAGCGGCGGCGGCAGTCAGGCAGATCACCGCCAAAATCATCAGCAACCACCAGATCACCTTCAGCCCGCCCAATGTCAGCCAACCTGCCCTTTTTGCGGCTGGGAATTCGTAAAGCGCTTCGCTGGCCAGGTGCGTGTCCGAAAAGATAAACATGCCGAAGTTGTCCGGCGGTTCGCCACTGGCCAGCAACAAGCTTTCAATCCCCTGGTTGTCAAAGACGCCGCCGTCCATGAGCGGCAACGGCGGCTGAAATTGATCGTGCAACTCGCGCCAAGCCGCTTGGCCCGCCTCAGTCTCCGGCCAGTCGAAGTCGTCGGGAAATGCGATGGGCTCGAACCCGCCCGGAAAGCAGGAGGACGCCGCCGTGATGTCCGCCAGCCGCGCCTGCATCGCCTGCGCGGCGGTAATCGGGCAATTTCCATTCCCGATCTTCGCCAACGGATTTTCACTTTTGCGGAAACGAAAAGCCACGCCGGTCCGAAATTCCGTCGCGTTAAAGGTGATTTCCTTGAGATGAATTTCCGGCTGCTCCCACAGGATTTTGAATCGTTCGCCCGCAAACAGGTGACGGTCGTACACCTCCGCAAACGCCCGAATGAGGCTGCATCTCGGCGAGGTTGGCAGCGGCTTCAGCCGGCTCAGCTCCTCCAGCCCCAGCTTGAGCAAGTCTTTGTCCCGCAAGAAGTCTCGAAACTCGCGGAAGAACGTTTTGAAAGGGGTTTGGCTCTTCAGAGAAAGAACGTATCTTGCGCCCGCCAAGGTTCCGCCTGAGACCGTGGAAAGCATCGTCACGTCCTGGAGCAGATTCAGCCGGTCCAGCAAGTCCATCGTTCCCAAGTGAAAGGCCGCCGCCCGATACCCGCCTCCCGACAAGGAAAGCGCAATGCTTCCAAACGGTTTCTTGGTTTCCTCTGGCGGCTCCGGCTTCTCCATCGCGGACCGACCTTACGGGAACGGCGCAGGGAGGGGAAGTTAATATTGGCCTTCGGACGTGGCCCCATGACTGGTTCCGATTTCAGCAACGGACTGCTCAGGCGGGTTGGGCGCGCCGGCGCAACCAACGGATCGTGCCAGCAGCAGCCAGCGCCAGCGCCGCTACGCTCGCTGCCGGCTCAGGCACTGCGGCGATGTTGTCAACCAACAGGTTACCGACTACTATCGTTCCTCGAAAATCCGGCAGTGTGCTGTGGAGAATCCGCATCTCGGTAACGTTCCCAAGAGACACGCCGTAACTCTGAGTTCCTTGAACTCTGGTCAAGTCACCTTCTGCGAGTGAGAACTGAGAAGTTCGCCAACCACTCCCCGCTGGTATATTGTATCCGAGTGTTGAGACAAACCAGGTCGTGTTGTCAGCGCCTTGGAATGCCAAGCGCATGGTTAAGTCGCCGGCGCCGACGTTGTTTAGACCCAGAGTAATGGAGGTGACTCCCGCAGAAAGGTAGTCTCCACTCCACTGCGACTGTTTGTTGAGCGCCACTAAAGCCCGTCCCGCCCCGCCACCACCGATGGCCCTGATCCGCATGGCGTCGTCTCCCGTCCCGCCAGGTCCCACATCCAGCGCCCGTGAAGGTGGCACCGGATTGGCGCCGGCTCCGGAACTCCAATTACGAAGATCCGCTTCAAAATCATCGACTTGACTAAGGACGACTTGTCCCTTTGCGGGCCAGGCGAAGACGGCGAGGACAATGGCGCAGATGACAGATAGAGTTGAGACCAAACGGCTGGCAGTAATGGGCATTTGCATGGTAATTACTGTATGGATAGGAATTGCGTTTTCACGGTGAGAGGAACGGTAAGCCTGCAGAAGCGTGTGGCGCAAGGAAAAAGCGGAGTTGAGCCGGGTCCAGTGGGACGCTGGCCATCAATCCATGTCGTCTTGAGTTCCACCAAGGAATCCTCAATAGACGCCTTCTTCTCCACGGCTTCCAGGAAACGCAGTGCCCACGTTTCAATCTGAATCCGGCAATTCAAACCGCGAAATACGCCAAATACGCAAAAGGGAAAGGAGTTAAGCTAACCAGGTCGTTCACCCGCTGGGTGAATCGGTCCTCTTCTCCAACCCGTTTTGCTTTCGCGTGTTTTGCGTATTCCGCGGTTCCAACTGCTTTTCCCAGGTTCAATCTCGATAGTTCTCATTCACTGTTCAGTTATCGGTTCTCTGCCCTGAAAGTGGTTTCTGACTGCTTCTTCCGCGTCCTCGAGTTCTTCTTTGCGGCGCCCGTAGCCGCATTGCTCGATGAGCTGTCGCGCGGCAGCGAGATCGGCCTGCGGGCTGGTCCACGGATACGGTTCCTCGCGGAAGAAGAGGCGGGCGCGGTGGAGGTGGATGTCGGCCAGGTGCAGCCGCATGGGGCCGCGCTCGGCAATCTGCCAGGCTTCGTCAAGGTCCGCCCTCGCGCCGACGGCGTTGCCCATGAGTGAGCCGAGGTATGAACGGCACAGCAGAGCGGGAGGCAGCTCATCCTGCCTGCTTGCCTTCCGAGTTCCCTCCACGGCGCGGTGTAGAAACTCGGAGGCCTTCCCAAAATCGCTGGAGACACCTGTGCCTGCTCGTCTCAAACAGGCGCTTCCCAAAAGGAGGCAGTGCAGCGCAACTTCGCGAGGCTGGCGCTCCTCGTCGAGCCGTCTCAACATGGTACCAGCCTGTTCTTCTGCCTCTTGGAACCGGCCTGCATCCACGAGCAACTCGCAACGACTTGCTGATTGAAGTCCATATCTGGGCGAGGTCCTAACCGCTGGTTCCATGCCTACCGCATTATCGAGCAACTGGAATGCATGGGCGATGTCTCCTGAGTAATGCAGCACCCGAGCCAAGGTTATCAAGGCCGTTGTGCGGCTATGCATGTGCTCGGACCGGTCCGCAAAGTCCACTCCTCTTTCCGCGGCGTGCCGTGCGGATTTGATATGTCCAGCCAACAGAAGGACGTTCACCAGCGTGTTGGAGGCGCTGGCTGCGTCTAGCCAGCGGTGCTCCTTCTCAAGCAGGTCCAAAGAGGCTTGCACTGGTTCAGCGGCTTCATGGATTCGTCCCAAGACCCGCAAAGCACTCCCTGTTTCATTCAACACATACGCTTGGTTCAACGCCGAGAGTGCCTGGTTTGAAACCGCGGGGGCGTCCTTTATGTCGAGCCATGGCGTGTCGAAAAAGCCACTCAGGGCTGCCAAGTCTGCTCCGACGAACCCACGCCGGAAAGAGTAGTGCTCAACGCCTCGGCGCAGTCGTTTCTGGAAGACATCCACCAGAGCGTCGGTGAAGCGTCCGGCTCGGCATCCGTGAGCCACGGCTTGGTAGAGCGGTTGAAGGTCTTCCAGGACAGGGTGCCCCTTGTCCGATGTACTGCCCACGAGGTGTTCGTAGAGACGGCCATGGGCAGCGCGCCACCCCGCTGGATTCTGCTGGCGCAGTTGCCCGGCAAAGTATTCACGGATGAGCGGATGGGCATCCAGCGGAGGTTGAGAGCTGAGAGTTGAGGGTTGAGAGCCTTCGGCTTTCTGAACAGAGACGAGGCCGCAGTCGGCGAGGTCGGAGAGGATGCAGATCCAGTCGTCTTCGTCCAGGCCGACCAGCGGGCCGGTTAGGCCGGGGATTGCTGGCTCGCGGCGCAGTGCCTCCAGACAACCGGCGTCAGCCGGGCGGTCGAACAGACCCAGCAGTCGGAGCACAGCCAGTTGGCGTGCACCGTCTTCGCCGCCTTCGAGCAGCCACTTCTCGTAGGCCGCCATGGTCTTGAAGGCGTGTTCGTGGCCTACGACCTGTTCGTTAAACATCTCGCGCCACTTCTCGTAGGCCGCCATGGTCTTGAAGGCGTGGCCGCCTTGGACCTTGGCGTCCGCTTTCTCGAACTTGACCTCGTCGCGGCGGCGGATGTCGCCCCCATGCGCCTTGGCGAGGTAACGGCCCAGCAGGTTGAGCGTGAGGGCGTGGCCGGCGACGTCTTCGACGAGGTGCTGGAATTCGACTGCGGTTCCCCAGACGCCGAGGGTTTTCAGAAGTTCGACGCCGGCGGGGGTGGAGAGGTGTTGCAGTTCCAACACCGGTGTGGTGGTGTCGCGGAAGGGCGCCAAGTCGGCCACTCGCTCGCGGGTGGTCACCAGGCAGAGGCCGGGATTGCGTTGGGCCAAGCCCCGGAGCAGGGCAGCCAATGCGGGATCACGGAGCTGGCCGGCCAGCGGACCGGGCGGGTGTTGCAGCGACTCCAAGCCGTCGAGGATGAGCAAAGTGCGGCGTTGCGCGGCGAGTTGAGCGAGGCGCTCGCCTTTTTGCCACGCGCCGGCGTTGCTGGCGGCGAGGTCGGGGTCGCCGAAGAATTCGAGAGCTTCCTTGAAGAACAGGTCGGCGGAGGCGGCTTTGGCTGCGCCGGCGGCGTCGCCTTCGCGCCGCGTGCCCTGGCTGTAGAAGGACCAGTCGAAGTAGCTTTCGATGCCGCCGACCGGGAGCAGACGGCAAGATGGAGGTTCTGGAGTCACTCGTTGACGAAGGCGGCTTTGTTGGTGGCGCACAGCGTGAGAATGGTGACGAGGTCGCAGTTGGGGTCCTGTTGGCCGCGCGAGATAGCTAAGTTTCTGACGGTTTAGCCTACTGCGGGAATGAACTGTGCGTCTACTTCTTTTGCCAAATTGTTCACTTCTGCGTCGGGAACCACTAGGCCGAACGGATTCATAACTTCCTTCCAACTCGTCAATCCAGCTCCGCCACGACGATCCCGTTCATGAACCATTACCTTATAGAACTCGATCAGGACATCCCTGAGCCAAGCGAGGCGTCCACTTCGCTCCCACGCGTCCAAGCAGTGGAGTTGCGCGCTCTCGCTGTGCCACGGCTCCTGATCAGTTCGGCTTGCAGCCTGCTCGAGTAGGTTGGCAACATGGCGTATATTCGGATTACGTATGCGCCCCAGGAGTTCAGTAGCGAGTAGTGTCTTCAGCTTCTCGACGAAATCGCCGCATCTACTAGGCCAAGTTAGGTCAGAGAGAATCTTCTGGCACTGTCTCAACGCTGCAAATGAAAGGAGAAGACGCAACTGGTTTTCCCTCGTTTGCTCTCTCAATCGATCGTAGTAACTAAAATCCAACCAGCTCAAGACACACGGAATCCGTCTCGATATCAGTTCTTTGGCTGAAGCGTCACCCAACTGCCAAGTTGAGATCAGAACTGTACGCGTCCCTTCGGCGACATTAAGCACCGGATGCTCGAGGCCTTCAGGGTCGAGTCCCTCAAAGTATGCTTGGCGGAGACTCTTCGCCCAGTCAATTGACGCGATATCGTCGTCGAAGAGAATCCTCACAGGGATGAGCCACGCGAGGCCGATCGGTGGCGGAAAAGGCTTAAGTGCGTCCAGAAGCTTGCCATGAGCTCTCCAATTGTATTTGGAGCGCAACGGTTCCAGGGCAGCCAGCGATGACACCAAAACTAGTGACCTGAACCGGATATTCCACGTGACCCGAGAAGTCAGAATCCAGGAGATCGCGGCATCCAGGAGCTGCTGACGATCAGGCATAAGGTCTTTCACATGTTCGCTAAGGTACATCAGCGCACGCACGCCATGAACCTGGGCGTACTGCGCGGCTGAAGACACGTGCAATCTGGCGAGGGCTCCGCGGCTTTCTAAACGGCCGCTGCTCGCACCTGGGATATTCTGCTCGATGAAATCCCAAAGAAGCTCCATGTCAGTCGAATCAATCGGCCCGCCTTGCGGGAGCTCTGAAGCCTGCGTGGACTCCTGAGAAGGCGAGGGCGCCGTCAATCCTTGGCCCACCGGCGGTGCGCCGGAAGAAACCGATGGGCCTACTTGGGGTTTGCAGCCGGGCCAGCAAGGAACACGTGAGCGGCGGTCACCCCTCCCTTCACCAACAGTTCTGGTGTGTTTTCCTCTGGGATTCCCTCGAGCAGTAGCGCGGTGCGACCTTGATCGAATGCTTCCTTCACCGAACGCCCGAAGCCCAGCGCGCGGTAAAAGGAAGCGGCGAACACGATGGCCGCTTGATCGCCGATGGCCTTCTTCATCCCGACGGCGCAGTCGATGACCTCGACGATGGCTTCGGCTTGGAGCCGAGAGTAACAGGCGTTGAGCACCACCAAGCGAATGTTGTCCTTGAGCGTCGTGAACAGGGATCGCAAAGCCTCTTTGCTCACGGGCTTGGCCTGATCGGCATCGTTGTGCAGGATCAATTCTTCACTGGTGCTACCATGGCCGCTGAAATGCACCACGTGAGGCCGATATTCATTGAGGTATTGGAGCAGGTCGTCGGGGCGGACCGCCCACTCAGTCTTGAAGTCGAGTGCTTTCGGAAAGTCACTCGCGCGGATCTTCTCGCGGATGGCCCGGCATTCCTTGCCCAGCGCGAGTTTCGTCACGCCGTCGGGGTCGGCAGCCATGAACAGGATAGTCGTTTGCATAGACACAGTTTGGGTTTTCACGCTGATCGTGCCGCGTTCAAGGATTTCGTCAATCGCAGCCACCGACGCCCTGGCTACATCTGAAAGCTTCGCACAGTAAGCCATCGGGTGGCCATTCTCATGTGGAATTAGTGTTCCGGGGTTTGAGCACAAGCCAAAAGGAAGCCGGGGAAACAGTCCGCAACCCCTAAGCTGAACGAAGCAGTTCTCAATCCACGCATGACGTTCGCTATAGAGTGGGCCGCCGCACTGTTGTTGCCATGAGAGCTCGAACAACGCATCTAGCCAAAGAGACTCACCTGAGTTGCTCTTTCTGGAAAACCCCGATGGCCAATTCCGCCAGAGGGAGACTGCGATCTCGGCGGGCAATTGATAAAGGAGGCTCGTTCCATCGCGCATCATCTCTGTCAGCCGCGGCACAGGCAGAGGGCGCTGATCACTGGAACAGCCTGGCCCTCCCTGCACGAACAGGTGACGCCACAGGCCGAAGCGAAACGCCAAGGGATTGCCCTCTTTACAGAGCATCGGATGCCCTTGGACACTCCTAATGGGGAACAGTCCCGTCAGCGGGCGCCAATCCGGCATGAACAACCTGGCTGGCTCGTGCGAAAGGCCAGTCCCCGACCAGATCCCATTGCACTCATGCAAATGCATTGGGTATTCGGGAGAGCATGGCGCATATGCAGGGATGCGCCTTTGCACAAGCACACATTCTTGTGGGCAGCACTCGTCAACGATTCGGTCAAAACGAGAGCGAAGTGTTGTCCACTTATCCTTCCAGTTTCGCGGAGCCTTCCCATCAGCAGGAATATACCAGGGGAGGACTCTCCTTCCAAACTCCTCTCGAAACCGTGTGCCTACCGCGACATTGGTTCCATCTTCAAACATGGGCCAGTCTTCCTCATAGATGAGTCCCTTTGCATTGAGGAGTGCTTCTGTGCCCTTCGGGTCGATCGGGGCGGTCGTCGATTTTCCCACGTTCTTCCTGGAGGGCCGTTGTGGCATGGCTATGTCCGATTGTGACGCCGTAGTTTGTCGCAGCGCGCGTCCGAAAACAAGCCCACCGTATTTGCACAGCGGCCTGCCAGGACCTTGCGGTAGCGCTGGGCCAGCCGGCCGAACTTGCGCTCCTGCTCCTTCACGGCGGCCAGGCGCGGGTCGTCTGCCGCGGCTTCGTCGGGGACTTTGACCTCGGCCAGCGGCGGCAAGCGCGAGGAGTCGACGTACGAATGCGGAGTGCAGAGTGCAGAGTGTGGAGTGATTCTTGCCGATTCCGCATTCCGCACTCCGAATTCCGCATTGGTGGCGCCACGCCACCAGTCGCAGACTTGAGCGAATTCGGGGCGGTCCTGCCAGTCGCGCGCCCGCAGGAGCGGGTGGACGAAATGCGCGCGCGGCGTGGGCGGAGTGAGATGATCGTCAGACTTGGCGCTCGGCATTCGTTGCTCCTGATATGGTTTCGACCACTGAAAACTATCCTTCGCGCCGGAGATTAGCAACCCGGATCCGGCAGTTGCAACCACGGATTTCACGGCGCGGCCCAGTCACAACCGAATCCAGTCAAAAAGATGGAGTCAAAAATATTCTGACCCCAATCTTCTTGACCTTAACCGGCTTCCAGAAATCTTGCCGGCCCGCGAAGATTCGGCGGGATAGCAGGACACGCTTTTTCCCAGACTGGATTCATTCCTGGCTGCTGCGGCCAAGATGGCCGCACTCCGGGGGCATCGGAAAAAACCCTCGCGGTTTGCGAGGATTCGGGGGGATAGCAGTGCGGAAGGGATTCTGGCCGGTCAACCCCGGCTTGAATCCTGCTTTTGTTTGAATCCGGCCATTTTCGCAGCAAGGCTCTTGATTGTAGCCATGGGAAAGTCAATGATAGGTAAGAATTTGTGCAGAAACCGACGAGCAAGCTTCTAACTCAAAAAGAGCGATTCACCGCCAAGAGTCGAGCGCGGCGGAGCCACACCCAAAGACCAACTCCTGGAAAACCGCAGAAACCTGCCTGCACCGCCCCGGCAGGCAGGAGGGAGGAACATAAACTCTGCCGGCGGGCAGGGAACCGCCGAGACGCGATGAACGCAGAGGGGGATTCTCGGTTAGCTTTCTCTGCGTCCATCGCGTCTCCGTGGTCTGCTTGGCTTCTGCCTTTGGCTGCGGCGTTGCCGCGCTGCGCGGTGTCGCGGGTTTCCAACCCGCAGGCGCCTCGGACGATCCCGCGCTCCGCAAATGGCCACGCTCTGCCAATTGGAAGTCGGCGATACGGCAGGTTGGAAACCTGCGCTACGTCCGAAGGCGCGCTAAACAGACGTGAATCGGTGAGCGATCGTCTGCCGCCCTGGCGGGCTGGTCTGAGTGGGGCTGCGCCGCGCGGGATGTTTCGCGGTTTGCGGCTTGGTCTTTCAAGATTGAAGTTCCTGGCGTTTTCTCTTTTCGGCGCAATTCTCATTGGTGCAACAGCCGGCAGTCCTGGCGCGGTGGTGATCAATGAGATTCACTACAATCCGGACGTGAAGACGGAGCCGGTCGAGTTCATCGAGCTTTTGAACGCCGGCAGCGCGGCGGTCGATTTGTCCGGGTGGTCGATCTCGGAGGCGGTCAGTTTTACTTTTCCGCCTGGCACTTCGCTGGCGCCGGGCGCCAACGCGGTCATCGCGCAAAACCCAAATGCTTTGCGCGCCAAGTTCAACGCCAGCGCCTTGGGTCCGTGGCAAGGCAGCCTGGCTGGCCGGGGCGAAAGGATTGTTTTGCGGAACGCCATCGGCGCGATTGAAGACGAAGTGAATTACCAATTGGGGTTTCCCTGGCCGACGGTGGGTGATCCTCCCGGATATTCGATTGAGCTGGTGCATCCGGACCTCGATAATGACCTGGGCGGCAGTTGGCGGGCGTCGGTCCAGGGCAATCCGATGACACAGAGCCTGACGCTTATTCCAGAGCGTTCCACTTGGACTTACTTCAAGGGATTAAGCGAGCCGTCGTCACCGGTGACGGCTTGGCGGCTGTTAGGTTTTAGTGAGTCCGGTTGGCTGACCGGCGGGGCGCCTATCGGGTATGGCGAGAATTTCCTGGTGACCCGGTTAGACGATATGCGGGGCGGTTACACGTCGGTTTTCTTCCGCAAGACTTTCGTGGTGGAGGATCCTTCGCTGTTTTCCGGTTTGGTTTTGGAGGCGCAGTATGATGATGGGTTCAAGGTTTGGATCAACGGCAATCCGGCGCTGGATGCCAATATTTCCACCGGCGAAGTGCCTTTCAACCGCACGGCCGCCAGCGCCATCGAGAACATCAATTTCGTCACCTTCGACCTCAGCAGCGCCGCCGGCAAGCTGGTGGCCGGAACCAACCTCATTGCCATCCAGGCGCATAATTCCAGCCTGACCAACAGCAGCGATTTTTTCCTGGATGTTCGATTGCGCGCCCAGACTGGCCCAGCCAACCGGGGGCCGACGCCCGGTCGGCGCAATTCGGTGTACGCGACGAATGTGCCGCCGCAAATCCGCCAGGTGGAACATAAGCCCAAGGAGCCGGCCTCCGGCCAACCGGTCAGGATATCGGCCAAGATCACCGACCCGGACGGGGTAACGAACGTGGCCCTTCAGTATCAGGTGGTTGATCCCGGCAAATACATCGAACTGACGGATGCGGCTTACGCGACAAATTGGGTTTCAGTGGCGATGCATGACGATGGAGTGAATGGAGATGCTGCGGCTGGTGACGACGTTTTTGCGGCCGAGTTGCCGGCTGCGTTGCAGGTTCATCGCCGGTTGATTCGATACCGGATCACCGCGGTCGATGGCGCGAATTTGTCAGTCCGTGTTCCTTACGCTGACGATCCGGAGCCGAATTTCGCCTACTTTGTTTATGACGGAGTGCCGGCTTGGCGGGGAGCGGTGCGGCCGGGCGCCACGCCGGTGGTGACCTTCGAGACCAACGAGATGCGCCGGTTGCCGGTGTATCATTTGATCGCCAAGAGCAACGTGGTGGCGGAGGCCACCTGGTTCAGCCGCTACGGAGGGGACGCTTATCCCTGGGCCGGGACGCTGGTGTATGACGGCAAGGTGTATGACCACATTCATTACCGGGCGCGCGGGGGCGTCTGGCGCTATGCGATGGTGAAGAACATGTGGAAGTTCGACCTGAATCGCGGGCATGATTTCGAGGCGCGCGATGATTATGGGCGCCAGTACAAAACGCCGTGGCGCAAAATCAATCTGGGGGCGAGCATCCAGCAGGGCGATTATCAGCATCGCGGCGAGCAGGGCATGTTCGAGGTGGTGGGCTTCAGGCTGTTCAACATGGCGGGTGTGGAATCGCCCAAGACCGCCTTCGCGCAGTTCCGTGTGATCGACGATGCAGCGGAGTCGTTTCCGACGAACCAATACGAGGGCGATTTCTGGGGAGTGTACCTGGCGATTGAGCAGGAGGATGGCCGTTTTTTGGAAGAACATGATTTACCCGACGGCAATTTATATAAAATGGAAGGCGGCACGGGCGAACTCAACAACCTGGGGCCAAACGGCCCGACCGACAAATCGGACTTGAATGCTTTTCTCGCCAATTACGGCAACGCCAGCGAAGCATGGTGGCGCACCAATCTGCATTTGCTCAAGTATTACAGCTATCAAGCCATTGTTCAGGGCATCCACCACTACGACATTTGCTACGACAAGAATTTCTTTTACTACCTCAATCCGGAGACGCGCCTCTGGTCGGTGCACAGTTGGGATTTGGATTTGATCTGGGCGGAAAACATGTATGACGCCGGCTGTGGCGGCGTGGACCGGATCAAAAGCCGCCTGCTCAACGGCAGCAGGCCGGCTATCGAGATCGAGTATCGCAATCGCATCCGGGAAATCCGCGACCTCCTTTTCAACTCCGATCAAGCCTGGAAACTGATCGAGGAGCACGCCCGGTTGTTGCGGGGCACCAATGCCGGCCCGACCCTCCTCGACGCGGATCGTTCGATGTGGGATTACAATCCTAAAATGACCAGCGGCACGTTCAGCTCAAGCCTGAACAAGGCCGGGACGGGCCGCTTTTATCAATGGCAGGAACCGGTGAGCAAGGACTTCGCGGGCGCCGTCCAACTGCTGAAGAACTACGTCATGTACCGCAGCACCAATACAACAGGGCGTGATCGGTCGCTGGATCGGCTGGCGGCGGACAGCCTGATTCCCAATACGCCCACGGTTACTTACGCGGGGCCGGCCAATTTCCCGGTGAACAAGCTGAACTTCCGTTCGTCGAACTTCACCGGCAATGGCGGCGCGTTTGCCGCCCTGAAATGGCGCATCGGTGAAATATCGCTGACCAACGCTCCGGCCTTTGATCCGGGCGAACCCCGGCAATACGAGATCGAGGCAGCTTGGGAAAGTCCGGAGATCAGCCCGTTCACCAGCGCCATCGCCATTCCGTCGAGCGCGGTCAAGGTCGGCCATGCGTATCGAGTCCGGGTGCGCATGAAGGACGCGACCGGCCGATGGAGCCGTTGGTCGCCGCCGGTTGAGTTCATGGCCGGCGAACCTGACAATGCCACCGCGCTGGCGGATCATCTTCGCGTGACCGAGCTGATGTACAATCCGCCGGCCGGGAACGAGTTTGAATTCATTGAACTGCACAACACCAGCCCGAATCTGACGCTCGACCTGAATGGCGTGCGGTTCACGCAGGGGATTGATTTTGTGTTTCCGGCGGGTGTTTCCATTGCACCCGGCAGTTACGTGTTGGTCGTCAAGGCCGGCAATACGAATGGTTTTGCCGCCTTCCGGGCGCATTACGGTCTAAGCGAAGCGGTGCCAATCTTTGGGCCATACACAGGCAGCCTGAGTAATGACGGCGAGCAGGTCACGCTCAAAACCGCCGCCGTTGGAACGGAGATTGTCGCGTTCGAGTACGGCGACGGGCGGGGCTGGCCTCTGGCGGCGGATGGCGCCGGACATTCGCTCGTGCCGCTGGAGTCCGGTTTGGCCTCGCAAAATGCGGGATCGCTGGATTACCCCGGCCACTGGCGCGCCAGCACTTTTCAGAAAGGCTCGCCCGGCGGCGCCGACCCAAGCTTGCCGGCCAGTATCGTGATCAATGAGGTCATGGCGCATACCGATTATGCCGATCCAGCCAGGCCGGAGCACGATTCCAACGATTGGATCGAGCTTTACACCACCACCACCAACGACCTCAGTCTGACAGGTTGGTACTTGAGCGACGATGCCGCTGCGTTGAAGAAATGGGCCATTCCGGCAGTGACCATACTGGCAGGCGGTTGGGTGAGCTTTGATGAAGTGAGCGGTTTTCACAATCCGATCACGAATGGCTTCGGGCTGGCCAAGGCGGGCGAGCAAGTCATCCTTTCGTATCTGCCCGGCACCGGCCAAGACCGGGTGGTGGATGCCTTCAGCTTCAAAGGTCAGGAAAATGATATTTCCCTGGGCCGATATCCCGATGGAGGCCGGTACCTCTACGCCTTGGTTCCAACGCGGGATTCGGCGAACAGCCAGCCATTGCCTCACCTTGTGCTCAGCGAATTGATGTATCATCCCAAACCGACGGTCACGAATCCCGAAGATAATTCGGTGGACGAGTATATCGAGGTGTTCAATCCCAAGGCCGTGCCGGTCAATCTGTTTGATACCAATGGGATTTGGCGACTGAACGGGGGAGTGGAGTTTAGCTTTTCGACCAACACCACGCTGCCTGCCGGCGGCAATTTGTTGCTGGTGAATTTCAATCCCACCAATACGACGGCCCTGCAGGCTTTTCGGAGCGTGCATGGCATCACCAACGCCGCCGTTCCCATTTTGGGGCCGTATGCGGGGAAGCTGAAGAATAGCCGCGACCGGGTGGCGATTGAAAAGCCGCAATATCCCGATCTTCCCCAGGACCCGCCATCCTGGGTAACCGTCGATGAAGTGATTTATGCCAACCAATCACCGTGGCCGGCGGCAGCAGATGCGACCGGGCTGGCCATTCACCGGCAACCGACTTCGCTTTCGGGCAATGACCCGGCCAATTGGCTGGCCGGTCCTCCCTCGCCCGGCCAAGCCGTCAGCCAGGAAGGCGATACGGATGGCGATGGCATGCCGGACAGTTGGGAAACGGCGCATGGCCTCGATCCGAAGTCCGCTGGCGACGCCGCGCTTGACCAGGATGGAGACGGTTTGACGAATTGGCAGGAATACCTGAGCGGAACCGATCCGCGCAATCCGCAGAGTTTCCTGAAAATCGAGGCCGTTAATCCGCCCACCGGCGTGATCCAGATTCGGTTTTGGGCGGTGGCCGGAAAATCCTATACGGTTCAATACTCGGAAGCCATCGCCGGCAGCTTTTGGTTGAAGCTGCTCGATGTGCCGGCTGAAAGCGCCGCTCGCGTGGTGGACGTGCCGGTTGAGTTGCCGCCGGCCGGGTCTCAAAGATTCTATCGCCTGCTCACCCCTCGATTGCCACCACCGTGAAAGATTTTATTTTCAAGCCTTGGTTGCTGTTCTGGCTGGCGTTCCTGCTGGCCAGTTCCAGCCAGGCCGCTTTGCTGATTTCGACTAATTCGGTCTGGAAATACCGCAAAGGCACCAACGAAGTTTCTTCGCCCAGTTCTTTATGGCGAACGAACGCCTTTGACGATTCCAGTTGGACGAACGGCATGGCGCCGTTCTATTACGATACGGGCGGCGGCATCAGCGGCAATACGCTGCTGAACGACATGCGGACCCGATACACCTGCATTTTCCTCCGCCAGAGTTTTGTGGTCAGCAACCTGCCGGCCATCGGCAGCCTGACGTTGAGCGCGTTCATCGATGACGGATTGATTGCCTGGATCAATGGCAAGGAGATTTATCGTTACAACACGGTCGGCGGCGAACCTGTTTTTACCAATGGAGCCCCGAGTGCCCTGGAACCGGCGTGGGTCAGCACCAACGTGACGAATCCGGGCGGTTTCCTTGTTAATGGAGCCAACGTGCTGGCCGTCCAGGCGTTTAACCGGAACTTGACCAGCAGCGATTTCGTCATCGACGTGGAATTGCGTAGCGACGTGGTGGACCGGGATCCGCCGGCCATTCTGAGCGTGAATCCACCGCCGGGAACCGTCGGCAGCTTGGGCCAAGTCACCGTCACCTTCAATGAGCCGGTCGTGGGCGTGACGGCCGACGATTTACTGGTCAACAATCGTCCGGCGTCCAGCGTGACCGGCTCCGGCGCGGTCTATACGTTCACTTTTGCTCAGCCAGCCTACGGCGTCGTCGATATCACCTGGGAATCAGGACCCGATATCACGGATCGGGCGGGTCCGCCGAATGCTTTTGATGAAACGGGCGCCGGCTGGCAGTACCGGCTGGTCGATGCCGTCGCTCCTGGCCTGGCGTTGGTCAATCCGGTTGCGGGTGCCACGGTGCGCAAGCTGACCCAGATCGAAATCACCTTCAGCGAACCGGTCAGCGGCGTGAATGCGTCCGATTTGCTCGTGAACGGCCAGGCGGCTACGAATGTCGCCGGGACCTTGGCCGGTCCATATCTTTTCCAGTTTGCGGCTCCGGCGACCGGTTTGGTGCAGGTGGCCTGGTCAGCCAACCACGGGATTCTTGACCTAGCCACGCCAGCCAATCCGTTCAATGGAGGAACCTGGTCGTACACCTTGGACCCGAATGCCATCATCGCGCAGGTGGTCATCAACGAGTTTCTGACTGCGACCCTCGCTCCGGGCGGGCTGCTGGACGAAGATGGCGAGCTGCAAGATTGGATTGAACTTTATAACACCGGCACCAATGCGATGAATCTGGCCGGTTGGAGTCTGACCGACGAGGCCGGCGAGCCGGCGAAATGGACTTTCCCTTCGGTCACCTTGGGCGGCGGCCAATACCTGGTGGTGTTTGCCTCAGCCAAAGACCGAAAGGTCACCACGCCCGGAGCCAAATTGCACACGAATTTCAAAATGAACTCGGCCGGCGATTATGTGGCGCTGTTCAATGCCGAATCGCCGCGCCAGGCCATGACGGAGTTCAGGCCGGAATTTCCGGAGCAACGGAACGATTACTCCTACGGATTGGACAACGCCAAATTGTGGCGGTACTTCCGCACGACGACGCCAGGCCGTGCCAATGGCAGCAGCACGATCTCAGGCGTGGCGCCACCTCCGCATTTCAATGTGCGGCGCGGCTTTTTCGACAGCCCGTTCCAACTCATGCTCAGTTGCGAGCTGAGCGGGGCCACGATTCGCTACACCGTGGATGGCAGCGAACCGGCCGAGCTGTCGGGCTTGGTTTACACGGCGCCGTTGCTGGTGGCCAACACGACGATCTTTCGCGCGGCGGCCTTCCAAACCGGTTTTCTGCCTTCGACCATCGAGACCCACACTTACATTTTCCTGGAGCAAGTGATTCATCAGCCGGCCCAGCCGCCGGGCGTTCCCACCAACTGGATTTCGCTTGATGGCGCCAATTGGCCGGCGGATTACGAAATGGACCCGGAGATCGTGGCCAATCCGTTGTACAGCGGCTTGATCAAAGAAGCGCTGAAAGCGCTCCCCAGCATTTCGCTGGTGACCAAGCCGCAAGACATGTTTAACAACGCCACGGGCATTTATCCCAAGGCTGAAGGCAGAGGTCCTTCCTGGGAACGTCCGGCCTCGATCGAAATGATTTTTCCTGATGACCGGACAGGGTTCCAGGTCAACTGCGGCGTCCAAACCCAGGGCAATTCCGCGCGCACGCCGCACAAACTGCCCAAGCACCCGTTTCGCATCGTGTTTAAGGGAGATTACGGTCCGGCCAAGCTGAATCTGCAGTTTTTCCCCGATTCGCCTGTGACCAGTTTCGATACGTTCATCATGCGGGCGGATTTCAACTATTCCTGGTTGCATTGGAGTCCCACCCAGCGCGTGCGCGGGCAGCGGACACGCGATGCCTGGATGAAGGACTCGCTCCGGGCCATGGGCTCGCTGGCCAGCCACAACCGTTACGTCCATCTTTACGTCAATGGGCTTTACTGGGGGGTTTATGACCCGACCGAACGCCCCGACGGCACTTTTGCCGCGTCCAATCTGGGCGGAGAAAAGGAGGAGTACGACGTGGTCAACGAAGGCGCGGCCGTGGATGGAAACATGACCGCTTACAACCAGATGCTGGCTATCTCGAACCTGGCGGATAACGCCCAGTACGAGGCGATGAAGCAATATCTGGACGTCACGCAATACATCGACTACATCCTGCTTCATTTCTATGTCGGGCATGAAGATTGGGGGAACAATAAGAATTGGTACACGATGCGGCGGCACGGCGCGGGCAACGGCTTCAAGTACGTTCCTTGGGATGGCGAAAATATTTTGGGAGATGCGAATTTCAACCGGGTGTCCAGTACCGATGTCGCCTCCGGCTTGCACACGAAGCTGGTGGCGAACACGCAGTACCGGCTCGATTTTGCCGACCGGGTGCACAAACACTTCTTCAATGGCGGCCCGCTGATGCCCGAGGCCGTCATCGCTCGTTGGACGAAACGAGCTTCGGAGGTGGACCTGGCCATCATTGCCGAGTCGGCTCGTTGGGGCGACTACCGGCGCGACGTGCACCAGTATTCGAGCCCTCCTTACGAGCTGTACACGCGGAACAACCATTGGCTGGCCGAGCAGAATCGGCTCCTCACGCAGTACTTTCCCCAGCGCACCGGCACGGTGTTGAATCAATTGCGCGCGGCCGGGCTTTATCCCAACGCGGCGGCGCCGGCGTTCAATCAGCACGGTGGCGCCGTGCCGGCCGGGTTTAACCTGACCATGAACGCCCCCTCCGGAACCATTTACTACGCGACCGACGGAACGGACCCGCGCGTCTATGGCACCGGCGCCATTGCCGCCGGAGCGCGTCCTTACTCCGGAGCCGTTCCGCTTTACAGCAGCGCGCAGGTGAAATCCCGCGCTTTCAGCGGCGGAACCTGGAGCGCCCTCAATGAAGCCGGCTTTTCGGTCGAGTCGTTGCTGCCGGCTTTGCGCATCACCGAAATCATGTACAATCCCAACCCGCCCGGAGAGGCTTATGAATTTGTGGAACTGCAAAATGCCGGCAGCGCGCTGCTGGACGTGGGCGGCTTTTCCTTCCAAGGGATCGACTTTGTTTTTCCACCGCGGACGGTCCTGGCGCCCGGCGCCATTGTTGTTCTGGCGTCGGACCTGAATTCGGCGTCGTTTTCGGCGCGCTATCCGAATGTGACGGTGACCGGTTATTTCACAGGCAGCTTGGCCAACGGGGGCGAACGATTGGCCATCCTGGACCAGAATGGCCGGACCATTATCTCGGTGGATTACGATGATGAAACGGGATGGCCCAAAGCGGCCGATGGAGGCGGTTATTCACTGGAAATCGTGGATGCGCATGGTGACCCCGACGCTCCGGCCAATTGGCGGCGGAGCAGCCAGGCGGGCGGTTCCCCGGGAAGAATCAATCCTGCAGGGCCGGCCAGCGCGGTGCTGCTCAACGAAATCATGGCGGAGAATGTGTCGGCGGTGGCCAGTGGGACCAATTACTCCGATTGGGTGGAGCTGCACAATGTTTCGGCATTGGCGGTGGATTTGTCCGGATGGAGCCTGAGTGACCGGGAGAATCCGCGCCAATTCGTTTTTCCCGGCGGCACGCGTTTGGAAAGCGGCGCGTATTTGGCTGTCTGGTGTGACGATTTGACCAATGCGCCGGGGTTGCACACCGGTTTTGCCTTGGACCGGGATGGGGAGACGGTTTCCCTTTACGACAGCGGCACCAACCGTCTGGACGCGGTGACCTTTGGCCTGCAACTGGCGGACCGTTCCATCGGGCTGGTGAACGGCCTTTGGCATTTGAACGAGCCGACACCGGGCGCTGCAAACAGAGTCGCGCCGCTCGCCGCCACCACGAACCTGGTGATCAACGAATGGCTGGCCAATGCGGCGCCGGGCCAGGATGACTGGCTGGAACTCTACAATCGGAATACGAATCAGCCGGTGGCGCTGCGCGGGCTGTACCTGGCGACGAGCAACGCAGTCTCTCAACTCAAGGCGCTTTCCTTCCTCGCCCCGGGCGGGTATGTGCAACTGCGCGCGGATGAACAGCCTGGGCCGGACCATTTGGACTTCAAGCTGCCGGCCGAGGGCGGCGCGATTCTGTTGCACGATGCGGCGGCGAAGATCATCGACCGCGTGCAGTACGGCGCGCAAAGCGAAGGCATTTCCCAGGGTCGCCTGCCGGACGGGAGCACCGGCATCGTCAGCTTTGCCTTTGGGGGCAGCCCCGGAGCGGCCAATCATCTGCCGGTCTATAGCGGTCCGGTCTTGAACGAAGTGATGGCCCGAAATGAAAGCGCCCCGGCCGACTGGATCGAACTGCGCAATCCGCGCGCGACGCCCTTTGACCTGAGCGGGATGAGCTTGAGCTTCGGAAGAGCGCAGCCGGGCGAATGGATTTTCCCAGCCGGAACCATCCTGCCGGGCAACTCCTATCAAGTGATCTGGTGCGACGACTTGCGGCCGGTTTCGCAGGTTTTTGAAGCCGACCTCAATGCGGGAGAAGCGTTATCGGGCGAGAGTGGCGGAGTTTATCTGTTCAACACGTCAGGACAATTGGTGGACGGCGTCGAGTACGGGTTTCAGATTAGAGGCATGAGCATCGGTCGAGTCGGGGGCCAATGGAAACTGCTGGCTCAGCCGACGCCAGGCCAGACCAACGCCAGTGCTGCTGTCCTTGGGCCGGCGGGCAATCTGAAGATCAACGAATGGATGGCCAATCCGATCAGCGGCGACGATTGGTTCGAGCTCTACAATCCAGGCGCATTGCCTGTCGAATTGACCGGATTGTATCTGACCGATGATCCCTCTTTGGCCGGCCAAGCCAAATTCCAGGTGGCGACGCTCAGTTTTATCGCGCCGAAAAGCTGGGTCACGTTTGTGGCCGACGGACATCCCAGCCAGGGGCGGGACCACGTCAACTTCGGTTTGGATGGAGAAGGCGAAGCATTGGGTCTTTACACTCCCGGCCTGGCGCCGATTGACGCGGTCTATTTCTCGGCCCAAGCGCTCGGTGTTTCCGAAGGGCGCTTGCTGGATGGCGGCGCCAACATCGTTCGTTTTCCCGCCGTCGCCTCGCCGGGGCAAGGGAATTACCTGCCCTTGACCAACATCGTCATCAACGAAGTCCTGACCCACACGGACCCGCCGTTGGAAGACGCCGTGGAGCTGCACAACACCGGTCCCGCCCCGGTTGCTGTGGGCGGTTGGTACCTCAGCAACTCGCCCAGTGATTTCAAACGCTACCGCATCCCGGAGGGCGTGGTCATACCGCCCGGTGGGTATCAAGTTTTGTATGAAGGTCCGCTTCTGGCGGCGGTGGGTGGCGGGGGTGGATACCTGTTCCGGGCGGAGGGCGGCGAGGTTTATCTGTCGCAGGCGGATGCGGCGGGGAATCTGACCGGGTATAAGGCGGTGACGCGATTCGGGCCCATAGAGAATGGCGTTTCGATAGGCCGTTACGTGACGAGCGTCGGGGTCGAATTTGTGGCGTTAAGGGAACGGACCTTTGGCAAGGATGCTCCTGCTTCGTTGGGCGAATTCCGCAGCGGAACAGGCTTGAGCAACGCTTACCCGCGAGTTGGGCCGGTCGTGATCAGTGAGTTGATGTATCATCCTCCCGGAGCGAGCGGCGCGTCTAGTGAGAGCAGCACCGGCGAGTTTATTGAGTTGCACAACATCACCGACAGTCCCGTGACCTTCTACGATCCGGACAATCCACGTGACACCTGGAGACTGGCTGAAGGCATCGAGTTTGCCTTCCCCACCAATGTGGTCGTCGCTCCGCATGGTTATCTTCTCGTGGTGGATTTTGATCCGGTTCTGGATGCCGGAGTGCTGGCCGCTTTCCGGGAGAAGCACAAGATTCCTGCTGCCGTGTTCGTATGCGGCCCTTTTCGGGGCAAACTGAGCAATGAAGGGGAGGGCATCGAGCTCTACAAGTTCTTTCGACCGGGCTGGCCTTTGATCCTGGTGGAGCGCGTGGCCTATTCCAACGGGCCGCCTTGGCCTGCCGAAGCCGACGGCACAGGTCCCTCCTTGCAGCGGAAAGCAGCGTCCGATTACGGAAATGATCCGGTGAACTGGAAAGCGGATGCGCCATCTCCCGGCCGGGCAAACTCAGGGGATGAGCCGGATGCCTCCCCGGTCATTGAGAGTATTCTGGTGAGCGAAGGAAAGGCGGCCATTACCTGGCAGGCGGTTCCGGGAAAGACTTACTCACTGCAATACAAAACGGACTTGGATGATGCCGCCTGGAAGGACCTGGGCGGTCCGGCGATGGCCGGCACCAACCTGGTCTCAAGAGTGGACGAAACGTTCGGCGCGGACCGGCAGCGCTTTTACCGGGTCATCTGCCCGCCAAACCCCTAGCGAGAACATGAGTCTAACATCTGCAGCTACACGATTCCTCCGCGGCTTGGCCACCCTGGGTGTGATTCTGGCTTGTTGTAGCCTCAACGCAGTAGCGGACGAGGCCGTCCTCGTGCCCATGAGTTCCGTCTGGAAATTCAGGAAAGGAACCAACGAAGCATCCTCGCCCATTTCGTTGTGGCGCACGAACACCTTTGTTGACACAGCTTGGACGAGCTCGGCCGCTCCGTTTTATTACGGTGAAAGCCTGGCCGGGGGAACGCTTCTGAGTGACATGCAGAACCGGTATTCCACGCTGTTCCTGCGCCGGCAATTTGCGGTCACCAATGTGGCGGCCCTCTCGAGCCTGTTTTTGAGTGTTGCTTGTGATGACGGATTCGTGGCTTGGGTCAACGGAACGATTGTGGCCAGCAATGCCGCGCCCGCCGGAGCGATTCTCTTCAACTCTCTGGCCAGCATCAATGTTGCGGAGCCCGTCACCGCCGTTCCCTACGCCTTGCCGGATTCAAAGCAGTATCTGGTCGCCGGCACCAATGTCCTCGCGGTCCAGGTCTTCAACGTGAATCTCGGCAGCAGCGACATTGTCTTTGACGCCGAGTTGACCGCGACTTTGCGAGAGACGATTCCGCCGGCCATCGTCAGCGTCTTGCCTGTTCCCGGCAATGTCACCAGTCTGACGCAAATCACCGTTACCTTCAGCGAGCCCGTCAGCGGCGTGGACGCGAGCGACTTAATGCTCAACAGTTCCGGCGCGGCGGGGATGACAGGGTCGGGCGCGGTTTATACTTTTACCTTTCCGCAGCCGGCTTATGGCACGGTGCAGGTGTCCTGGAACATGCTGAGCGGCATCCTCGACAAAAGCATTCCTCCGAATCCGTTTAATCCCACCGGACCTGGTTCGCTCTGGCTCTATGAGCTGCTGGACCCAAACTCCCCAAAGATGGCGGCTCTCAATCCCCCGCCGAACGCCACGGTGCGCAGCCTGACACAAGTTGAAGTTCTCTTTGATGAACCTGTGGCAGGAGTGGACGCCGAAGATTTATTGGTCAACGGTCTGCCGGCGGCCAGCGTGACGGGTCTGGCGGCCGGCCCTTACGTTTTCGAGTTTCCAGCGGTTTTAGACGGGAGGATCAATGTCACTTGGGCTGCCGCCCATGGCATCACTGATTTATCGTCGTCGGCGCTTCCTTTTGGCGGCAATGCATGGTCCTACACCGTCGATTCTCACAGCGTGCCGGGCGACCTGGTGATCAACGAGTTCATGGCCGAAAACCAAACCGGCCTGAAGGATGAGGAAGGCGAGGAACAAGACTGGATCGAGATTTACAATCGGGGAACCAAGGCGGTGAACTTGAATGGCTGGTCATTGACCGACGATGTGAATGATCCGGGCCAATGGGTCTTTCCGGCCATCCTCCTGTCCGCCAACCAATACCTGCTGGTCTTTGCCTCAGGCAAAGACCGCAAGCCGACGACGCCGGGCGGCAAACTGCACACGAACTTCAAGCTCAAGATCAACGGCGAGTACCTCGGGCTGTTTAGTCCTGAATCACCGCGGCAGGTCATCAACGAGATTGCTCCGGAATTTCCCGAACAGCGAAACGACTATTCGTTTGGCCGCGCTGCCGGCGGCGCTTGGCGCTATTTTCGCGTTGGCACCCCCGGCGCAGTCAACGGCGCCAGCGTCATCACCAATGTGGTGGCCCCGGTGCATTTCAGCGTGAAGCGCGGCTTTTTCAAAGCCCCTTTCAATCTCTCTCTTACGACTGAAACGCCCGACGCCGTCATTCGCTACACGCTGAATGGCAGTGTTCCGACCGAGGCCAGCGGTTTGATTTACACCAATCTCCTAGCGATCAACACGACGCGAATCGTGCGGGCGGCGGCGTTCCAGACGAACTTTCTGCCCTCGCGCGTGGACACGCACACCTACCTGTATAATATCGCTTCGAATCGGCGGTTGCTTCCGGCGCTCTCCCTGGTCACGGCGACCAATAACCTGAGAGGCCCGACCGGCATCATGGAAATCAACCCGCGCAACACCACCAAACATGGCATCGCCTGGGAACGGCCGGTATCGGCCGAACTGATTCGCCCCGAGGACAACGGCGGATTCAACATCGATTGCGGCCTTCGCATTCAAGGGGGCGGTTACGTCCGTGGCCTCTACGATCCCAATGGCGGCCTTCCCTACAGCAAATATTCATTCCGGCTTTATTTCCGAGGCGACTATGGCGAAGGGCGGTTGAACTATCCTTTGTTTCCTGAAATACCGGTGCAATCGTTTGACACGATTGTGCTGCGCGCCGGCATGAATGATCCCACCAATCCGTTCATTCGGGATGAACTGGCGCGCCGGCTCGCCTCGGACACCGGCCAGGTCGCGAGCCACGGGACGTTTGTCAACTTGTTCATCAACGGCGTGTACAAAGGTTATTACAATCCCACCGAGCGCATTGATCCCAGCTTTCTCCAAGATTGGCATGGCGGCGGAGAAAAATGGGACGAGATCGCCGCCCTGAGCGAGCTGCGAGAAGGCGACCTCGTGGCGTGGAACGCGATGCGCAATTACGTCGAAAGCAACAATCCCTCGCTCTCCGCTGTCTATCAGGAAATTGAGCGGCGTCTGGACCTGGTCAATTTTGTCGATTACCTCCTGCCGCTGGTCTATGCGGACACGGATGACTGGCCGCATAACAACTGGCGCGCGGCCCGGGAACGTGTTCCGGGCGGCCGGTTCCGCTTTTACGTTTGGGATGCCGAATGGTCGTTCGGCTATAACAACACGCCGAGCCATAACACGCTTTCAGGCCAGCTCTCGAGCTTTAGTCCGCCTTGGGGCACCACGGAAATCCAGCGTCTCTATGTCAAGCTCAGGAGCAGTCCGGAATTCCGCCTGCTCTTTGCCGATCGCATCCACAAGCATTTCTACAATGACGGCGCCCTGACCGATGCGCGCATCCGCAACCGTTACAATCAGTTGAAGGCCGCGGTGGCAGGCACCATCAGCGGCTTTAACGATGCGATTGGGACGACTTGGATTCCGCAGCGCCGGCGGTACCTGACCAATCACTTTGCCTCCGCCGGTCTGCTGGCCTCCTCGAACGCGCCGGTGTTCAATCAATTCGGGGGGCGGGTGGCGGAGGGATTTGCTCTGACCATGAGCGCACCGGCAGGCACGGTTTATTACACGACCAACGGGGTGGACCCGCGGGTGCCCTTCACAGGGGCGGTGGCTGCGCCGGCGCGCGGTTTTGTTCCCGGAAATCCGCTGGTGCTGCACCAAGGGACGTGGATCAAAGCGCGGACGCTGGCGGGGACGAATTGGAGCGCGCTGAGCGAGGCGGTGTTTGCGGTGGCGGAGATCGGAGTGCCGCTGCGCATCACGGAGATCATGTATCATCCGGTGGGTGGGGAGGGGTATGAGTATGTGGAGTTGGAGAATGTCAGCAGTGTGCCGGTGGACTTGAGCGGGATGAGTTTTGAGGGGGTGGAGTTTCGGTTTGCGGAAGGGAGTCCGTTGTTGGCGAGTGGGGGGCGGTTG
>CAYIIH010000023.1:0-5907 GCA_964363225.1 uncultured Verrucomicrobiota bacterium
AGATCGAGCCTGGCCCCCGGACGGCGCGCACGGAGTGACGCGCCCTACTGCCATGAACGGGTTCAAGGGCGCAAGGCGCGAAGCCTTGCTTCGGGGCACTCTCTCCAGGAACTTGGTAGGTCTGTGCTGCCGCGCGGCCCCAATTTCAGGGACACGCGGCAGCGTGTCCCTACCAGTTAGGTTCATGGTCCTTATGCGGGCCAGAATGGCGTGGAGGCTTCCCATGAATCTGGTAGGGACGGATTCCACTCCGTCCCTGATATTTCTCGGTCGCGCGGTGCGGAAGCGGAAGTCAGGGACGCGGTGGAACGCGTCCCTACCGGCTTCCTGGTTCCAATGAGTGGTTAAAAGGCCAAGGGACCTTCCCATAAACCTCGTAGCAGCCGACGTAAGGAGGCTCTGTTCAAATCCGAAATCCGAAATCCGAAATCCGAAATTGAACGGAGCCTGCTTGCGTCGGCTGCTACGGTTGAAGGGCGCAATGCGCAGCCAAGCGTCGCGGAGGCTACCCACGGAAAGCTTCCTTCATCTTGGCCAGCCATTGGGGCACAGCTTTCCAGGGGTCCGCGGCCGCCTCGTACTCCAGTGCAATGTATCCTTGATAGTTGGCCTCGCGCAGCATTTTCGCCAGGTGGGTGAGATCGGCGGATTCCTTCTGCGACTGGCCGCGCCGTTTCATTTCCACCTTCACTTGCACGTTCACCGCGTAAGGGGCGCACTTGGCAAGATCGGCGTATGGATCATCGGTTTGGAAGTTGCCGGTGTCCAGATTGATGCCCACCCAGGGACTTTTCACCGCCTGCACGATGTCCAGCAATTCGCCAGGCTCGGCCACGATCCCGCCATGGTTCTCCAGGCCGAGGAAAATTCCTTTGGTGCCGGCGTAATCGGCGCATTCCTCAAAGGCGCTGATGCACAATTTCTTGGCCTCAGCAGGATCAAGGTTTCCTTTAGGTCCGGCAAAGACCCGGATGTGCGGCGCGCCGATGACGGCGGCGTAATCGGCCCATTTTTTGACCAGGGCGATTTGCTGGTCGCGTTTTTCTCCGGGCGGCAAGGCAAAGTTGTTTCCGACGGCAGTGCCGCTGATTTCAATGCCGCGCAGGAAGGCGTGGCGCTTGAGCTTGAGAAGATATTCCTGGTCGAATTTCTCCGGGAAATAATAGCTGGTGACCTCGGCGCCCGGCAGACCCTGGTCGGCGCAGTAATCCACAAAGTCAAACAGGGTGATCCGTTTGGCGGGGTCTTTGTGATTGAAATAATCCCGATAAGAGTAGGCCGCCAGACTGAGGGCGAAGCGGGGTGTGCCCCGGCGTTTGATCGGTTCGACCGCGCCGGCGCGGTCCCAAGGGCACAGGCCCAATCCTGCCCAGGCCAGTCCGGCGCGGGTGGAAGTTGTTAAAAAGCCACGACGAGTAGTCATAAGTTGCATGGCCATGATGCAACCAAAGGAACGCCGCAAAAGAAACAGAATTCTTCGGCTTGATCATCTTGGTTACCCCGCTCTGCCGGTGGTGGCTGGCTTGAACACGAATTCTTCGCAGCGCATCGAAGTCGCAGCCAAAGGAGCGTGCCGTGACCGGCGACTCACCGAACACATTCTTCGTTTCTGCGTTTGCTCGGCGATGAAGGATTTTGCTTCCTTCAAAGCCGCAGCTAAATCTGCCTCAACCGGAAAAGTTTTTCCAAACGACTTGCCATGCCATTTCCCGAGAACTCTCACTTCCGCCGCCGCACGGTCGTAAATGACTTTCACCGCATCCGGTTTGTCTTTCGTCTCCCATTCGTGCAACGCCTCCGCGCTCGTGAGAGAGTCGAGCGTGGCTTTTGACCACGTTTCGCGGAGCAACGCCGCTTCATTTGTGTCCGTGCCGCGAGTGCCGCCCGTCGTGTCTAGCATCGCCAGTTTGGAGAGCCTTGAGGTTGGGCATGCTCATTGGCCTGGCCACGCCAGGGATTGCGGAGAACGTTGTTTTGCCCGCCACCAAAGCACGCCGCCGGCCTGGACGCGAGCGACTCCGCCCATTCGTTTTGCCTGCATGTCGAACGACGGGTGTCGCAGAAAACGCCGGATGAACGCCGCCGCATAGTCGTCCGGCACATTGAGCCAGACCAGGCAGTATCGCCCATGCGCCCAGTCCGGCCGGAAAAAGTCCCGATCAAGCGTGAAGAACGTCGGGTGTGGCAGCCGGTGCAGAAGGGGAATCAGATTCTCGTCGTCATCGCCGAACGCGGCTACCTCCACGCCCACGCAGCGGAAGCGTATCCGCCATTTACGCAGCAATAGCTGCTGGCCGGCGGGCAGGTTTTCGTCGAGCACCAACATGGAATCCTCGGAATGGTTCGTGTTTCTCCACCAGTGGAGCGATGGCGATGGCCTCGGCGATGGCCTCCTCAACGACGCGCCCGTTCCACTCACGCGAGACCTCGGCCCACGTCAGACCACGCTCCAACTGTTCCAGGACGATCCACACCATGATGCGCGTGCCCTTGAACGTCGGCTGGCCGCCGCAAATCGCCGAATCCGCGACGATATGCCGTCCCAGTTCAATGCGCGTTCGATTTCCGTTAGCCTTCGCTTTCATGCCGATGCCGCTGACTATGCGCCCCGTGCGTTTCGTTTGCAAGCCGGTGATTTTGGATGAAGCCCGGAAAAGGCTGGCAGAAACGTTGATGACAGAATCATCCCGACCGGGAACGAAAAACAAAATCAAAATGATGAAAATCCTGAAAAACCTCGCCCTCGCCGCCGTGATCCTGACCACCGCCGTTGCCAGCCAAGCCGGAACGGTGCGCGGTTATTTCCGCAGCAACGGCACGTATGCCATGCCGCATCACCGCACGCCCGCCAACGGCACGCCCTACGACAACCTCAGCTATCGCGGCTATCCCTCGCAGCAACCGGGCTACGTTTCATCGCGCGCGCCTCAACTTTGCTCTGCCCCGTTCTGCGTAATCCACGTAACCGCGGTCAAAAAAGTCCTGAGAAGAAACCCCGATCCCGTCATGTCGGAGGCATTTTTAAAGATACGATTTTTGCTTCCCTCCAGTGCCGCTTCGCGCGTAGCCTACGACAAAACCTCGTTAGCCTTGCCTCGCCGGAAACGGCGGCGTGCAGGCGGCGCGAACGGTGAAAGGAATGTATTATGAAAGAAAAGCGAACGACGCAGATTCATGGCTCTTCGATTCTCCTAAGCCTCCTTCTGGCGCTGGCCTGCCTCATGGCTGGCTGCGGTAAGCCATCGGGGGGTGCCGCCCCGCAAGGCGACCTGCAAGCCGCCATCAAAGCGCGCACTGAAGTCACCGAACTACAGATCGAAGTGGGCAAGACTAATCAGGAAATCCTCGACCTCATGCGCAAGGTCGTTGCCAAGGCGGACGCTAAGCAAACCGAGGGCAACATCCTGCTCACCAAAGACCGCTACACCGACGCAGTGGAGGCCTTCAAGGAATCCGCCCGCCTCTACCGTCAGGTGGCTGACGGCAAGAAGCTGCTCGACCAGCTCGCCAAGGCGGAGAAGAACACCGCCACGGCGAGGATGCTCGCCGAGGCCACCGCCAAACCCGATCAACTCAAAGAAGCCCGGCGCCTGGAAACCAACGCCGAGGGCTACACGCAAGCTGGCGAATTCGAAGCGGCGCTCGCTGAACAGGACAAAGCCCGCGCGGCCTATGCAAAACTGCTCCCTTCCGAAGGCGTGGCGACCCTCGAACAGGCCGTCGCCGCCCGCACCGCCATGCTGGCCGCGCGCGACCAGATTAAGAACCTCGCCCAATTCACCTCCGCCCGCGGCGACGATGAATTGCGTGCGCTCCGGCGCCGGCTCGGCGGCACCAGCACCGAAACCGAGAGCGCGCCCAAGGGGCCGAAGCCCGGTTCCTTTTCCGACCTCGTTGGCCGCGCTCGCCAGGCCGAATCCGCCGCCAGCGACGCGCTGGAAGAGCGGCAATACACACCGGCCCGCTCCCTGTTTGTGGCGGCGGAGAAACTGTATCGCGAGGCGGCGGTCGCGCAGGCCAAGCGCGAGGCGGTCGTGGCCTCCCGCCAGTCGGCGGAAGACACGATGAAGAAGGCCGACAGTGCCTTCAAGAGCAGCGCCCGGCCCGCTTCCTTTGAGCGTGGCAAACAGGCGCTGGCCGACGCCGACAAGGCGCTGGGCGAAGATGACCTCGAAGCCGCCAAGCCGCTGGTGGCTGCCGCTGCGGAACAATTTGGAGCCGCGCGTGCCGAGGCCGACCAGATGAACGCCCTGACCGAAGCCCAGCAAGCTTGGTCAGCGGCACTGGCGTCAGCGGATGAAGCCTTGCTGACCAAACACACCAGCGCCGATTTTCAGGCGGCCAAAGCGAAAGCAGCCGCAGCGCAGATCCAGGCATCCGCCGGTCAATCAACCACAGCCACCGCCCAATTCAAGCAGGCCACGGCTGCCTTGGCCTCGGTGGTTGCCAGCGCGAACACAAAAGAGAATGCCGCCAAAGCCGCGCCTGTCATTGCCCGGCTCGAATCCGCCGTGGTGGGCCGGGACAAGTTCGGGGCGGAAGACATTCTGGCGGAACTGGAGAAACTCATTCCAGCGGACTCTCGCATGGCGGGCCTGCGCGACAAGGTGGCAGCCGTGCCGGGGCCGAAGAAGACTGAGTCTATTGACCTTGGTGGCGGTGCCAGGATGGAGTTGGTATTGGTTCGCCCCGGCTCGTTCACGATGGGTTCGGACACCGGCTCGTCCGACGAAAAGCCCGTCCACAAAGTCACTCTCACTAAACCGTTTTACCTCGGCAAATTCGAGGTCACACAGGAGCAGTGGCAGTCGGTGATGGGGAGCAATCCAAGCAATTTCAAAGGCCCGAAACTGCCAGTGGAACAAGTCAGTTGGAACGACTGCCAGAGTTTTCTGGCCAAGTTGCAGGAAAAGACGGGACGGAAATTTGCCCTGCCCACCGAAGCGCAGTGGGAATACGCCTGCCGTGCGGGAACGACCACCAGCTACAGCTTCGGTGACGGTGACGCCAGTCTGGCGGAGTATGCCTGGTATTCTCCGAATTCCGCCAGCAGTACGCATCCGGCAGGCGAGAAGAAGCCGAATCCGTGGGGGCTTTACGACATGCACGGCAACGTTTGGGAATGGTGCGCCGATGGGTATGCCAGTCCCTATCCCAGCGGAGACGCTACTGATCCACAAGGCTCGTCATCGGGCAGTTCCCGTGTGTTGCGCGGTGGCGCGTGGTCTTACTATGCGGCCTTCTGCGCTCCTCCCGCCGCCGCAACGACTCGCCGGTCAATCGCTACATCTACATCGGATTGCGGTGTGTGCTGGTGATGGGTGAGGCTTCTCCCTGAGGCTGGATGATGTTTTACCCTTTGCGCTTTTACTCTTTTACCCTTTACCGCCGCGCAGCAGCGGCGGAACATTTTTTCCCGGAGCGCGGCATTTATGCCGCTTCACCACGCGAGGTCGTCAGGTGTTGGCCAAATCCAGAGGCCCCCGGTGGTCGCGAGCTGAAGCGCCGTGAACGCCGCGCGCCGGAGCGCGGGATTTATCCCGCTTCACCGTCCGCACAAACAAAACGCTCGAATCTGTCGTGGGGCTGATACAATCGTTCCCTGAAGCGGCATCAATGCCGCGTTCCGATATTGGCGCGCGACCTTCAGGTCGCTTCAGTGCGGTATCGCAGAGGGCGCGCGACTTTGCAGCCAGTTTCACCACATTCAAACGGTGAAGCGGCATAAATGCCGCGCGCCTTGTGCAATGGAATCGCCGAAGCCAGTCCGCCGCATGCCGCCGAAGAATCTTGGCCTGCTCGAACTCATCCGCGCCAAGCGCGAGCGGGATTGGAAACCACCCCTTGAAGAGTTGAAGCAGGGCTTTCGTGGCTGGCATCAGCGCGGTTACTTGCCGCACTTCGACG
>CAYIIH010000023.1:6007-37932 GCA_964363225.1 uncultured Verrucomicrobiota bacterium
TTGAAGCAGGGCTTTCGTGGCTGGCATCAGCGCGGTTACTTGCCGCACTTCGACGCTCCGGGCGTGACGCAGTTCGTCACGTTCCAACTCCACGACTCCTTTCCCGTCACGCGCCGCGCCGAATGGGAAACGATCCTGCGCGAGCCTGATGATTCCGCGAAGCGGAGGAAACTGGAAGCGTGGCTGGATCGCGGTCACGGCGAGTGCTGGCTTCGCCGTCGTGACGTGGCGGAACTTGTAGGGAAAGTTTTGCTCGAAGCCGATGGACGCGATTATCGGATGCAGGCGTGGGTCGTCATGCCGAACCACGTTCATCTGGTCGTGGATGTATGGAACGTGCCGCTGGCGAAAATGATTGGCGGTTGGAAAGGCAAATCGTCGCGTCTGGCAAACGTGCTGATGCATCGCAGCGGGCAATGCTGGCAGGAGGATTACTTCGACACGCTCATCCGGGACGAAGCGCACTTGAAGCGGGCCATTCGTTACACGGAACAGAATCCCGTCAAAGCGTTTCTGGCGAAGGCCGCGCGCGACTGGCCGTGGTGCAGCGCCTGTCGTCGCGACGAATACGAACGCCTGCCATGGCAACGCGCCGCCGAGTAGGCGCGCGGGCTTCAGCCCGCTTCAACGGGCGAAGTCGTGTGACGTTGGGGAATTCGGAAGCCGTTGATGGTTGCAAGTTGAAGCGGCGTGAACGCCGCGCTCCTGGTCCGGAACCCGCGTGGTTCCGGTCGGATAATTCAGGAGTTGATCTGCTTGAGCCAGCCACCGGCCATTCTGCCGATCTCGTCAATCTGTGTGATGACGAAGAGCAGTTGTTGCTGGCTGATCCAGCGCTGCTCATGCACCAGCCGCCAGAGCACGCGCAATTCCTCCAGGTGAAGATTCAACTCCTCCAGGCAGTCCCGCTTCTTGGCCCGCGCCGAGTAAATCGCGCGCACGCTCAAGAGCAGGGCGTCGAGGGTGAGATTGTCCAGGCGCTGGCCAAAGGTGAAGCGGTGGCTCTTGGGAATGTCGGCGGTGCGGTTCAACGTCCAGCCCACCAATTCGGTGAGCCGGGTGTAAATGGGCGGTTTGTCAGGTCCGGGCATGACGGCAATTGAACGAGATTGGCGCCGATGAATCCAAGACAAATGTCACGGCAATGCACGCTGGCGGCGGTGGCCTCGCTGGACAATCTTTTCCTCGCGGTGGAGAAAGCGCGGCGCGGCAAAAGCCGCCGCCCCGACGTGGAAGACTGGGGGCTGCGGCGCGAGACCGAACTGCTGGCGCTGCACGAAGAACTCTTGAGCGGCGCCTACCAGCCGGGGCCGTATCGGTTCTTCGAGATTGTGGAGCCGAAGCGGCGGATGATCGCCGCCGCGCCGTTCCGCGACCGCGTGGTTCACCATGCGCTCTGCAACCTGCTGGCGCCCGTGCTGGAGCGGCGATTCATCGCGCGCAGTTTCTCCTGCCAGATCGGCAAAGGCACGACGGCGGCACGGGAATATTGTCGGCAGTTGACCAACCGCCATTGCTACGTGTTGAAATGCGACGTGCGGAAGTTCTTTCCGAATCTCGACCAGGAAATCCTGCTGGCGAAACTGGAGGAGTGGGTGGCCTGCCCCGGCGCGCTGGGGATGATCGAAAAGATTTTGAGCAGCTTTCGAACGGGGCCGGAAGTGCCGCCGCCTTTGTTCCCTGGCGACGATCTGGTAGCGGCCAGCGAGCGCCCACGGGGCGTGCCGATTGGAAACCTGACCAGCCAGCTCTGGGGCAACTTCTACTTGGACGAACTGGATCACTGGATCACCGAAGCCGAGCGGCATGGAGCTTATTTGAGGTACACCGACGACTTTCTGCTCTTTGGCGATGACAAGGAGCGATTGTGGGAATTGCGGCGCGGCATCGTGGAACAACTGGCGTGCGTCCGGCTCAAGCTGGCTGAACCCAAGAGCCGCTTGCTGGCCACGCGCGAGGGCGTGCCGTTTTGCGGCTTCCGTTTTCTGCCTGACTTGCGGTCCCGTGTTTTGGGAGCGACGAAACGGCGGTTTGAGCAACGGCGGCACACTTTGTATCGAAGTAAAGGCTCTCTTGGAAAACTGACGCGGAGCATTTTTGCCTGGTATCAATTTAGCCGGGAAGGGAGTTCCGAGGGTCTGCGGCGGGCTTACGCCTGCTGGCCCCTGGATGCCCGGCTGAGGCGGCGGCAGCGGAAGCGCACCCGTGTGTTGCGCGGTGGCGCGTGGAATAACAATGCGGACAATCTGCGCTCCTCCAACCGCAACAACAACACGCCGGACAATCGCAACAACAACATCGGATTGCGGTGTGTGCTGGTGATGGGTGAGGCTTCTCCCAAGGCGGACAAGATCGGCGCGATGCGCGACGGGGCCACCCTGCCGCGCCAGAGCCAAGACGCATCCAGCCTAACCGCTGCTCCCGCGCCCGTTGGCTGACGGGAAAAGACGCGGTGGTCGCCGTGGCCGGTAAGCACAGGCCGAAAGCCACCGCGCTTCTGTCGCGGCGCTTCTTGATTCCGCCAGTATCGCCGCTACGATTTCACGGCAAAGACAAACCAATGAAAGGAGCAGCGCTATGCCGCCTGCCTGACTTTTCCGCTGGCGAGCGATTCCACCAACGTCGTTGTCGAGCGCGTGGACTTGGGCGAGGCCGCGCCCATCAACGAAGCTGTCGAGTTGGTCTGCAAGCGGATGTCCGCCGGGCAGTTTGCCGCCAAAGATTTGTCCCCGGCCTTGCAGCGGTTGAGCGACTTGGTTTATGCCCCGCTTGTCAAACATCTCACGAATGTATCGCACCTGATTGTCTGTCCGGACGGCCAGTTGAGCCGGCTGCCGTTCGAGATGTTGCCCGTCGGAAACAAGTTTCTGATTGAAGAAAAGACCATCAGCTACGTCACCAGCGGCAGGGAAGTCGTGCGCATTGCCTGTCCAAAGACCAGGATTCAAAGTTCAAAGTCGCTTGTGATGGGCAACCCGGATTTTGATTTGGATTTGAAGGTGGCGCAGGCTTCCCAGCCTGCGGGTTTTGCGGGCATCCCTGCCCGCAGTTCCCGGGATGCGAAGCAGGATGCTTCGCAACTCGCAGGCGTGACGCCTGCGCTACCTTTGTCGGCTGCTACGAGGTCGCTGAGCCGCGATTATCGCGGAATGACATTCACGCCGCTGCCCGGTTCAGGCGTGGAAGCAACAAACGTCGCCAAGTTGCTGGGTGACGACGCAATCCTGCGGCTCGGCGCGGACGCGCGTGAAGCAGAATTGAAGGCTGTAGTTTCGCCGCGTGTGCTGCATCTGGCCACGCACGGATTCTTTCTCTCGGATCAGGAGTTCAAGCACACCAATTCGCTCGATCTGAGTTCCGCGTTCACGTGGCCCGGCCCGCCTAAAGGCGGAACTCCAAACGATTGGGAAAATCCGCTGGTGCGTTGCGGCATCGCTCTGGCCGGAGCGAATCACGCGCAACAAATCACTAATGCCATAGCAGAAGACGTCGTGCTCACCGGGTTGGAAGCGTCGCTGCTCAATTTGCAGGGAACGGAACTGGTTATCCTAAGCGCGTGCGACTCCGGCACTGGCGAGGTGAAGATTGGCGAAGCCGTGATGTCGTTGCGGCGGGCGTTCCGAATCGCGGGAGCGGAAACGGTGCTGGCCAGCCACTGGCCGGAGAACGACCAGGCCACGAGCCTGCTGATGATGGAATTCATGCGCCGCTGGCGCGCGGGTGAACCGCGCGCAAAGGCATGGCGCGAAGCGCAATTGACCCTGTTACGTTCCAAAGGCGCGAAGCAGGATTTTTCCAACCCCTTTTTCTGGTCGGCTTTCACACTGACGGGCCAGTGGAATTGAAAAGGAGTTCACGTCTTTGACGTGGCTGGCGGTTCGAAGAGGAATGTGTCCGGCGAGCCGCCGACCACGGCGGGCGGGTCGCCTCGCCCGCGTTCCGTCCCGGCAGCAAAGGTCCTCGCGAAAGAAAAAAACACGCGCCTGAGAAGATTCTTAGGGAGAACAGCGCCGCGTAACGCCCGGCCCAGTTACCACGCCGCCAGCGCCGACACCGCCGGCGCATCCTTGGGAGCGCTCTCGCCCTCCTTGAGAGGCGCCAGCCACACTCTTAACTGCAAGTCTTTTTGCTCCGAAAGATGGATCGCCAGCTTGCGCACGCCTGCGTTTTTCGCTTGTTGATCGGATTGAGGTGACACCGGCAGCGGCTGCGCGTCCATGACCGTGAAGACCGCTTTTGCCGGTGACAGAATCCTCGCCCATAATCGGACGTTGTCCTGGCTCAGAATGGCCGTTGTTCCGTCCTCATTCACCTTGGCCTGGGCGCGAGTATGAAGGAACCACCAAACATCCGCCGGCTTATCGGCCCGCACCTCATCCTGCACCAGCACTTGCTGCCGGTGGAGCAGGGCCAGGCCGCGCCAGACTCTCTGAGCGTGCCGGGCGTAAGCAGGCGTGAGGTCCGCAATGGCGAACGCCCGTTGCGGGTCGGACTGGAAGCGGGTCAGGCGGGCGGCCGCAGCCGGGTCTTGATCGGGTTCCAGGCCGGGATTGAGGAGGAGGGTGTTGTGGCCTTCGGCCCGCATGCGATAGTAGGTCCAGCGCTGTTTGCCGAAGTATCCCGGCATGTTGTAATTGTCCGCCCCCAGGTCCAAAGCCCAGCGCACCCCCAACGCATCGAGCACGAACGTCCCGAGGTCCAGATTGCTGTGGTTCGCTTTGTTGTCGCCCGCTTTGAAGCCCACAAACAAGGCTTGGCGATCGTCCCAGCCGCTCCGGAAGGTCGCGACTTCCGCGCCGCGAAAAACCTTGTCGAGCGGCAGTGTTTTGTCCTGCGACTGGGCCGGCGCCGGATCAAACCAGAGCAAATCCTGCGGGTGCGGGGATGCCACTTGGCGCTGGTAGGCGGCGTAGGCGGGACGATTGAACTTGCGCGCCAGCCAAAACATCTGCGGCGCTCGAATCGTCCCCTCGCCGCCGTCCGCGTAGTTGAAGGTGCGTCCCAGCGGCCCGGTCAGGTAAATCGGAAACAGGCCCGTGTCGGCAAATCCAGGCATCTGTGACAGGCCAAAGTCGGTGCCCAAGGCCGACTCGAGGGCCGCCAGGAACACCACGTTGTAGGAAGTGGCGTAGTTCCAATAGCCCGGCCCTTCGTTCCAGGCGCCGTCCGGGGCGAACTCCGCCATCGGCAATTGCAGGGATTGGAGGGCGCCATGCAGGAATTCTCCAGCCACCTCCGGCAGTTCATCGCCGAGTGCCAGCGCCCCCATGCCGATGCCGCCATTGCAGACTTGATTCCAATTATGATGGGCTTTCATCCACCAGCCGAACTTTGCAGTGCCCCGATAGGAATCGACCGCAAGCTGAATTCCTTTTTCCAGCATGGCCGCGCGCAAAGCAGCGCGTTGCGGTTCCGTCCAGGCCTCGTAAAGCCAGTCGTAGGCGATGGCGAAGGCGTGGGTCATCTCGGCCGTGTCCAGAAAGTGGCGCGGGTTCCAGTCGGGAAACTTCGCGGCTGCCTCCAGCTCCTGCCAGGCGCGCTCGACATACCGCCGGTCGCCGTCCAACCGGTAAAGCAAGGCCAGCGTGTAGGTGCGCTGCAGCACACGCCGGCTGGTGCTCAAGAGCCGCAGCCCATCCGGAATCTCGTAGCGCGAGGGCGACTCGGTGAGGATGCGCTCAGCCTGCTCCTGCAGTTTGGCGTGCCACTCCTTAAGCTGAGCCTGGGCCGCCACCTGCTCTTTGAGGCGGGCAAAGTCCGAGGCCGAGAAAAGGAGACGCGGATGGCCCTTGCGCAAGCGGGCGAGGATTTCATTTTGCGGCGGAATGGTGATGGCTGCTTTTTGGGCCGCGGCCGCGGCGGAGACGATTCCGGTTGTCCAAGCTGCTATCAGCGCGGCAACCACGAGTGATGGAATGATCGTTTTCATGGCAGCGCTACTTCCATTGATACTGCCAGCCTCGTGCCGGCACCGTCAGCGCCTGGCCGGCCAATTCTGCTTTCACCGGTTCGTCGTTGAAATTCTCGACCACCCAACTTCCATCCCGGAAGAGGTAGAGCGCGACTTGATTGGGCGCGCGGAAGGTCGATTTGATCGGGCGCAAGAACGGCTCTCGCAGCTCGTCCAAATCCTTTTGCGCCAGTTGGAGCAATGATTTCGGATCGCCCTTCGCCGGCAGCACGCGGACATTGGGCACGTCCAACTTCACGTTGCCGGTCAAGCGCTGGCTCAGTCCATCGGTCAACAAAACCGGTTTGCCCGTCCCAATGAAATCCGCCAGTTTCGTGCTGAAATCCGCGTCCTTCAAAGCGTGCATGGAAAAGAAGGCGGCCGGAGCGTTCGTGGGAAACTCGTGGCACGGCGCGAGCGGCAGCCCCAGCATGCCGACAAAATCGAAGATGCGCCTTTCATTTTCGGGATGGCTATTGGCGGGCTTGTAGGCGGCAATGCCGAGAATCTCGCGGCGGCCCACCTCGGCGGCCACGGCGAACAGTTCCGGGATGTTCGCCCGCAGGGCCTCGATGTTCTTTGGGCCGGTATCCCGCTGCAAGCCGCCGTAGCAAAAGAGAAAGGATTCGCGCGCCCCGGCCAGGACCGTTTGGCGCGCTTGTTCAATGTAGGTCCGCTCGGTGGTGCCGAGCCAGTCATACCAGCCCCCGCCGCACTTGGCGCCGCCAATCCCACCCAGCCAGCGCATAATGAAATAGGCTTCATACTGCACGGTGCCGCCCCACCGTTTGTCGCTGTAATCGCGGGTCTCCGTTCCCACCCAGATGCGGTCAAAATCCGCCGTTTCGCGAATCACCTCGTAACCGCGCTCGTGGAAGCTGTCGTACCATTGCGGGTATTTGATGATGAGGCTGGCCTTGGGGTTGATGCGTTTGGAGGCAGCCAGCACCCGGTCGCGCGACATACGAACCATCAATTCACAACGGTACTCCTCCCAGGTGTCGCCGGAGACCGGATAGACGCGCTCGCCGATGGTGACGGTTTTGCCTCGGCGCGCCGCCTCGCAATCGGGACAGGCGCAATCGGTGAACCAGAAATCGTCAATCATGATTTCATCGAACAGACCGGCGGTGAATTCAAAGATGGCCTGCAATTTCGCCTGGGTTGCCAGGTCGGTGTAACAGGAAATGGTATTCGTCCAACCGGTGGAAGACTTGCCCACCTGCGTGGGGGTCACACACCCGGAAACGGCAAAGCCCTCTTTCAGGAACCGTTCCTTGGCCTGTTGCAGGGTGGCGCGCTCCGCCTGGTACCGGTCGCGAAATGTTTCAATGTACACTTTGGTCACTGCCGTCCGCCGGCACCAATCGACGGCCTTCTCGAGGCCTTCGGGGGTGGACAAATGGTTTCGCACGTCCTGGGCGGTGAACAAGGTCGAGAAACGATGAACTTGCTGCGGGCGCTGGGCCAGCGCCCAAAGGTTGGATACCGGCGCTGGGGCTGTTTCGACTTGAGCCGCGGATGAAACAGCCCACCCGCCGCAACAGGCCGCCAGTGCAGCGCAGGTCAAAAACCGTCCCGTGCGCAAAGGAATGGAAGACCAGTTTCGGCCGCTTGGATACTCTGTGTCCTTCAGGTTCATGATGGTGAAACAAAGTAGGACTGCGGAACGACACCAGCCTTGACCTGCATCAAAGCAGCTTAGCGCAAAAAACCTTGGCAACAGGGCCGGCGCCCTTACAGTGTCCAGCGATTCACACCGTTAGCGCGAAAGGAAACCTTTTATGAACGCACGGCTGCCATTTCGTCTTTCGACCCGGCTCAGTCTGAGTGTGGCGGGCGCTTTGTTTTGCATTTGTCTGCCAGCTTCTCTGCCGGGCGCCGGCCCAGCCGCCGAGACCGCCTCGATGGAGCGTCGCGAGTCTGTGATCCGGCAGCTCGACCTGATTCACTTTTGTCACACGGACTTTGGTTTTACGGATCATCCCGTGATCGCTCGCGAGATGCAGCGGCGCTACTTGGACATCGCCGTGGACGCCGTGCTGGCCAGCCAGGATGGGCCGGAAGAAAAGAAGTTTTGCTGGACGGCCGAGACGATCATCGCCGTCGATGACTGGTGGCAGGCGGCCTCGCCGGAGCGGCGCACCGAGTTTCTGCAAGCCGTGCGCACGGGGCAGTTGGACATTGGCGCGCTGCCGCTGAACCAGGCCCCGTTTTTGAATTCAGCCCAATGGCAACGCATGCTGCACTGGCTGCCGGAAGAGGTGTGGCAGCAGGTCCAACCCAAAGTGGCGATCCAGGATGATGTCAACGGCTTCCCCCGCGCCGGGGCGATGCAGTTGCTGGACCGCGGGATTTCCCAACTGTTCATGGGCATCAACGAGGACAGCGGCGGCGTGCCCTTCAAGCGGCCCTCCGCCTTTTGGTGGAAGATGCCCGATGGCCGCCGCCTTTTTGTCTGGCTGAACGCGCATTACGGTTCGGGCTTCGATTTTTTTGAACCGCAGGAATGGCGTCGCGGGCCGGTGCCGTCGGCTTCGGACCTGCGCTTTCGGCCGCCTCGGACCGGTGACGTTTTGCGCACGGACGAAAAGTCCGTTCGCGCCGCCCATCAGCACTGCCTGGAGAAACTCCGCTGGTTGGAACAGAGCGGCTATGCGCATGAAATCCTCACGCTGTCGATGACCAGCCAGTGGCGCATGGACAACGACCCGCCCTTTCCGGCGCTGGCCGATTTTGTGGCGGCCTGGAACCGGCTCGGTCTGAAGCCAGCCCTGCGGCTCACCACCGCTTCGGCAACCATGAAGCGCTTGGAGCAAGCGCTGGGCAAGACAGCGCCCGAACACGAAGGCGAATGGACCGATTGGTGGGCCAATGGCATCGCGTCCGGCCCGCGCGAAGTCGCGGCCAGCCGCATGGCCAAACGCTCGCTCGCCGCAGCCCAGTCGCCGCTCTGGGGTCCGCTCGAGGCCAACGCCCAGGCAACCGTGGAGGCGCTCTACAAAGACCTGTGCCTGTTCGACGAGCACACCTGGGGTTCGAGCTGGAGCGTCGCGCTGCCTTACAGCCTGGATACGATCGGGCAATACAACGAAAAGAGCGCGCTCGCTTACCGGCCCATGGCCCGCGCCGAATGGTTGTTGTCCCAGCGCGCCCGCACCCGTCTCCTTTCGGAGGGTGAAGGTTTGTGGGTCGCCAACGCGGCTCCGGCGTCCTTCAGCGGCTGGGTGCAGTTGCCGGCCGCTTGTCTGCGCGAGGATTTCCAATCGGTAGAAGAGGCACAGACGGGCGCGAAGTTTCCGCTTTATTTTGAGCCGGGAATGAAAGCCTGGACGCGCCCGCAAAAACCGGAGGAATTGAGCCGGGAAAACAGCTCTGCGACCTTCCCGGATAATATGCCCCGGCAAATCGCCAGGTTTTGGGTCGAAAAACTAAACGGCCACACGATCAAGAAACTCCGCTTGCGCACTGAAACCGCCGCCGAACCGCCGCCACCACCCGGCGCCGGCCCCTCGGTGCAGCATGATGAAAAAGGCTGGCCCAAGTCCGCTCAATGGCCGGGTATGAGGCGGTCGTTGTTCCTGGCCGGTCTCGGTGATCTCGTGGCGGTGCAGGTCAAGGGCTTTGCGCCGCGCTGGACCATCATGGATATCAATGGCCAGAAGGACGAGCGGAGCAGAGAAAAGATGCGGAAAGAGAAACTCGAGGAAGTCTGGGCGGTGGCCGAAGCGAATGCCGCCGTCCAGGAAACGGCGCATACCCTGATTTACCGGCAGGAGCTGCGGCATCCACGTTTGGCCTGGGTGATGCGGCAACTGGAGTTGTGGAAGCGGGAACCGCGCGCGCGAGTCACGCTTCGCTTCCATCGCATCTCCTCCGAGGCTCCGGAGATTCTTTGCGCCGCCTTTCCCTTGCCCACGGAGAGTGTTTTGCCGCGGTTGAGCAACGGCGGACTGCCGTTCATTCCGTTTCAAGACCAACTCCCAGGCACTTGCCGGGATTACTTTGCCATGGATGGCTGGGCGCAATATCCGACGGCCGACGGAAACTGGCTGTGGGTCAGCCGCGACGCACCCCTCGTGACCTTCGGCGCATCGCAAGCCTTGGCCCGCCGGACTGATCCACCCCGAGAAATGAACCGCTTGCTGGCAATCCTGTTCCACAATTTCTGGTACACCAACTTTGTCGGCGACAGTCACGGCGTCATGGAATTCCAGTTTGACTTGGTTTGGCTGGACCACCTCGACGCCGCCGCCCGGCTCCAGGACCTGGCCGAGTCACTGGTGGCCGAGCCGGTGGTCATGATTAATGCCGGCGGGGCCGATGACCCGCTGCTCCTGAAACACCTTTTCCATCCTTGAAGTTCCTTGCTCAAAGTATGCTCCCTATGAAACCCATTGCTCTTAGTCTCCTGTTAATGACCTCGGCGAGTTTGGCCGCTGAGCCCAACGTGCCTCCTCAACCGCCGCTGCAGCCCGTCGTCGAAGCGGAAGAAGTCGTGTACCGCTACGCATCGGCCGACAACGGAGCCGGACCGCTCTGGTGCGGCGGCTCGACCTGCCTGGTGCGCATCGGCGATGACGTTTTCGCCAGCGGCCTCGAAACGCTGAAGGATTTCAAGCCGCTCAATAACTGCCGCTGGACGCTCTTCAAACGCGGCTCCAACGGCTGGGAACAACAGCAGGTGGACCCGACAGGCCGCACGCGTGAACCCAGCCCGCTGGCCGTCTTTCCTGATGGCCGGCTCTTCCTCTCGGCCAACCCAACGCTGACCACAGCCCCCGACACCTACAGCGGCCCGGCCCGGCCCGAGATTCTGCAATTCAAAGCGGCTGACACCAAGGCGCCCTTTGAACGAATCCTGCCGGTGTGGGACGGGGTGCCGCCGTTCACCGAGCATTCCTATCGCAGCTTTGCCGCTGATGGGCCGGACGGCGAACTCATTTTGTTTCAGAACATCGGCTACACCCATGCCGAATGGGCCTTTCGCGACAAGGCCGGCCAGTGGTTGGCCAAAGGCAAATTGAAATGGCCGTGGGGCGCCGAATATGACCAGCCGCAGCCCATCCGCGTCTGCTACCCTAACGTGGCGCTCAAGAATCGCGCGGTCCATTTCTGCGGCGTCAGCGACATCGTCGAGCCCTACAAACAATGGCGCGCTTACAAGAAGCAACTGACGGGGCGCGATTGGGACTATGATTTCCGGCGTTTGTTTTACACTTGGACCGCCGACATCGCCACCGGCCAGTTCCAGCCGTGGGTGGAGATTGCCAGCCGGGACAAGACTTGCGGTTGGGTCTCTCCCGGCGACCTCTGGGTGGGGCCGGACGGGGCTGCCCATATCCTCTGGACCGAACGCGCTCTTGACGAACGGCTGCGTGAAAAATTCTTTCCCGGCGAGAAGCAATCACACACGCTCAATTACGCCGTGGTCCGGGACGGCAAAGTCGTTTTGCGCCGCACTTTGCTTGAGGCCAAGGAAGGCGGCCCGCAAGAGATTCCCGGCCGCGCCCGATTCCAGATCACGCCGGAAAACCGGTTGCTAGTCTTCGTTTATGTGAGCGGCAAGAACGCGGCGGGCGAGCCGGTATCCGAGAACCGGCTGATCGAGTTGTATGCCGATGGCTCCAGCAGCGCGCCGGTGCGGGTGCCGTTGAAGCATCCCATGGGCGATTATTTCACGGCCACGGTGCGGGGCGGTTCCCCGCCGTCGAGAACTCTGGAGTTGCTCGGCCATCGCGCGGGCAGCTCGCTCACGGTCAGTTTTGCCCGGATCAAGGTGTATTAGCCGGCGTCTCTGCTCTGCCCTCCATAAACGAAGCAAAGAGCTGTGGGTGCGCGAACTGGACCCCTGGGCCTTGGATCAGTTGCGAGCCCAGCTCCTGCCCCAAGCCACCGTGAGCCCCGACTCGGACAAGTTCCTCAAGGCCCACCAAGCCAAATCACCGCCACATCGACTTTGTCAATGGCCGTGTGGCGCTGCGAGCCCGTCGTTTTCTGCGTCGTTTTCTGTTGCTTGTCGAGGTCCTCAAAACTATCTATCTTGGCCTGTTTGAGGCCGGCTTCTGCCGAAGAGATACAGTCGGCGAGCGGATCAGTCCGCATGGCAGCGGGCTGAAAGGATCAACCGGCTGCAGCGCGCCTGCCGGTGACCGCCGCCGGCGAGCTTGGCCAATGGTTTATGGCAGCCGCAGACTGCCTTTGCCATTGGGCCGTGGTGGATTATCGTAAGTGAGAGGTGACGCAGTGAACAGGACCATCGGAAAGCACATTGGAAAATATGGAGCGGAGATCGGATCGGCCATCCGGCTGGCCGGGTTTCCCTGGACTGCATTGGTTATCTCCTGGCTCGTGCTGGCCGCGGGCACTGGCTGCTCCATCCGCAAATACGCCGTCAACAAGCTCGCCGATGCCTTGGCGCAGAGCGGCAACACGTTTGCCAGCGACGACGACCCGGACCTGATCAAGGACGCCGTGCCCTTCAGCCTCAAGCTCATGGAAAGTCTGCTGGCCGAAACGCCGCGGCATCGCGGGCTGCTGTCTGCCTCCGCCAGCGGCTTTACACAATACGCTTTTGCCTTCGTCCAACAGGAGGCCGATGAGTTGGAGGAACGCGATCTTGCCGCCGCCAGCGCGATGCGGGCCAGGGCTAAACGGCTTTATATGCGCGCTCGAAGTTATGGCCTGCGCGGCCTGGAAGTGAAACATTCCGGTTTTGAAAAGCATCTGCGCGAAAGCCCCAAAACTGCCGTGCGCAGAGCCGGCCAAGCCGACGTGCCACTCCTCTACTGGACGGCTGCGGCCTGGGCATCGGCTATCTCACTCTCCAAGGATAATCCGGACCTCGTGGCCCAAATCCCCGCCATGGAAGCGCTGATTGATCGCGCTCTCCAACTGGAAGAAAACTACGCCCAGGGCGCCATTCACAGTTTCCTGATCACCTACGAAATGAGCCGCCAGGGTGCGCCGGGCGATCCGGCTTCGCGCTCCCGGCAGCACTTTGACCGGGCGCTGGCACTCTCGGGCGGCCGGCAGGCGTCGCCCTTCGTTTCGCTGGCCGAAACCGTTTGCGTGCAAAAGCAGAATGTGAAAGAATTCGAATTGCTGCTGAACCGGGCGCTGGCCATTAACCCCGGCGACAACCCGGAGTTTCGCCTGGTGAACCTGATCATGCAGCGCCGGGCACGCTGGCTTTTGTCGCGGAAAGAGGAACTTTTTTTGATTTTGAAAGAATAAATTTTCAGGCAAAGAGAAGAACTATGAATGGCATGACACGAAGAGAATTCGCCGTTGGCATATTGACACTTGGAGGCTGCGCTGCCCTGGGGCTGTCCTCCGGCGTCCGGGCGGCCGAAGGTCCCGTCAAAGTCCGGTTGGGCACACTCGTTCCCAAGGGATCATCCTCCTACAAACTCCTTCAGGCCATGGGCGAAAAATGGCGCCAGGCGCCCGGCGGCGGGGTGTCGCTGACGATCTATCCCGACGGCACCATGGGGGGCGAAGCCGACATGGTCCGCCGCATGCGAGTCGGGCAATTGCAGGCGGGCACGCTCACGACGGTGGGTTTGGCGGAAATCGAGCCGGCTGTGACCGGTCTCCAGAACATGCCGATGATGTTCCGTTCCTTGGAGGAAGTGGATTACATCGGCGAAAAGCTGCAGCCGATGCTGGAAAAGCGGCTGTTGGAAAAGGGATTTGTCGTGCTCTTTTGGGCCGACGCCGGCTGGGTGCGCTTCTTTTCCAAAGAGCCGGTGCTGCGCCCGGATGATCTGAAGAGAACCAAATTGTTCGCCTGGGCCGGCAATGCGGCTGCCGTTGATATCTACAAGGAAGCCGGCTTCAATCCGGTCGCGCTGGAAACAGTCGATATTCTGCCCAGTTTGCAGACCGGCTTGATCACCGCCGTCCCGGTGCCGCCCTTCGTGGCGCTGGCCAGCCAAATTGATGGCCCGGCCCCCAACATGCTCGACCTGAATTGGGCCCCCTTGGTCGGCGCCACCGTCATCAGCAAGAAAACCTGGGACTCCATCTCGCGTGCCGGACAGGAAGTGGTGATGAAAGCCGCCGTGGAAGCGGGCAAACTCTTCAAGGAACATAACCGGCGGGAAAGCGTCGAATCGGTGGAGGCCATGAAAAAGCGCGGCTTGACCGTCCACGCCATCAGTCCGCAAATCGAAGCTCAATGGCGCCAGGCCGCCGAAGCGTTTTATCCCAAGATTCGCGGCCGGCTCGTGCCGGCGGATATTTGTGACGAAGTCGCAAAACTCTTGAAGGAGTACCGGGCCGGCAGGGATCGAACCTCCTCATGAACGGCGAAATCCCGATCCCGCCGGAATACATTCCCCGGCCGGCTGCCGAAGTGAAAGGCTGGCGGGCTTGGTTGCGAAACGGTGAAAGCTTCATCGTTTCCCTGGTTCTGGCCGCCATGGTGATCTTGCCGTTGACCGAGATCATTCTGCGCAAGGTTTTTCATACCGGCATCTCCGGCGCGAGCGCGTTCCTGCAGCATTTTACGCTGCTCGTGGGCCTGTTGGGCGGCGCTCTGGCCGCGCGTGAGGGCCGCTTGCTCTCCCTGTCCACACTGACGAATTTGCTCAAGGGACGCTGGAAAACCAGCGCTCGGCTTTACAGCAGTTCCTTTGCGGCAGCGATCACGGTTTTTCTCTGTGTGGCGAGCGTCCAATTCCTGCTCACGGAAAAGGAATCCGGCAAAACGCTCGCCTACGGCATTCCCATCTGGGCCATTCAGTTGATCATGCCCTTGGGATTCGGCGCCGTGGCCTTGCGAGTTCTCAAACATGCATCGGATCACTGGAAGGGCCGGCTGGCGGTGTTGGTCCTGGCCGGAGCGCTGGTCTGGCTGGGGCTTCACCCGCCGCTCTCGCCGGCCAAACTGGTCGTGCCCGCTTTGCTGGCGCTGCTGGCCTCGACGCTGCTCGGCGCGCCGATTTTTGTGACGCTGGGCGGCGCGGCGCTGATTCTTTTCTGGGGGCAAGAGCTGCCCATCGCTTCCATTTCTCTGACGCATTATTCAATGGTGACGAATCCCACTCTGCCGACGATTCCGCTCTTTACGCTGGCCGGATATTTTCTGGCCGAAGGCGGGGCGTCCAAGCGATTGGTCCGCGTGTTCCAGGCCTTGCTCGGTTCACTCCGAGGCGGGCCGGCCATTGTCACGGCGCTCCTGTGCGCCTTTTTTACTTCGTTCACCGGCGCTTCGGGAGTGACGATTCTGGCGCTGGGCGGTTTGCTCATGCCGGTGATGCTGGCCGCGCGCTATTCCGAGCGCTCCGCCCTGGGATTGCTCACCGGCTCCGGCTCGCTTGGTCTGCTGTTTCCCCCCTCTCTGCCGTTGATCCTCTACGCGATCGTGGCCAGTTCCAACGTCCAAAGCGGCGGGGTGACCATCGAAAAAATGTTTTTGGGCGGCTTGGGGCCGGGGATTCTGATGGTGACGCTGACCGCTTGGTGGGGCATCCGCCAAGGCCCGAAAGACCCTTCGGTGAAGCGATCTTTTGATGCCTCGGAAGCAGGCCGGGCTCTATGGGACGCCAAGTGGGAATTGCTCCTTCCCGTCGTCGCCCTCGTCGCACTGTTTGGAGGATTTGCCACACCGGTGGAAGCGGCGGCCGTGACGGCGCTCTACGCTTTCTTTGTCGAGACGATCATTCATGGCGATTTGAAATTGGCCAAGGACGTGCCGCGGGTCATGGCTGAATGCGGCCTTTTGGTGGGCGGGGTGCTCCTTATTCTGGGCGTGGCGCTCGGTCTGACCAATTATTTGGTGGATGCCCAGGTTCCGATGAAGGCGGTCGAATGGCTGACGGGGGCCATTAAATCGAAATACGCCTTCTTGCTGGTGCTCAATCTGTGTCTGCTGCTGGTGGGCTGTTTGATGGACATCTTTTCAGCGATTGTGGTGGTGGTGCCATTGTTGGTGCCGCTGGGGGCAGCTTATGGCATTGATCCGATTCATCTCGGCATCATTTTCCTGGCGAACATGGAGTTGGGTTTGTTGATGCCGACGGTTGGCATCAACGTCTTGATCAGCTCCTATCGCTTTCGCAAACCGGTCCTCGAGATCAGCCGCGCCGTCATTCCGATGCAATGTGTGCTGCTAACCGGCGTGCTGCTGATCACTTATCTCCCGCCGTTGACGACGTTCTTGCCCCGCTGGCTGGGGCGGTGAGAACAGGAGTCACAGGCCCTGAGCCGTATCCATCGAGCGAGCGGGCGGACCGCTCGTCCGCGCGATTCGATGCAGAGAGGATCAAATCCAGTTCACACAGGGATCAGTTCGCCCTTCCTTCAAATCATCAATCTCGTAGCTCGCCCGAAGCGCCCGCCCCGCCACCGGTTTCCATCCGAACAAAAAGCGAAAGGTGTGATAGGCGGCCGAATGGCCGAGTGGAAACCGGTCGAAGATGTCCTTCCATAGCCTGAGCAGGACAAAAGTTTCCGGTTCCGGAACGATCCCGTAATCCCACTGCGCGCAGACCCGATGCACATAATCGGCCTTTGCCTCCGGAGTGGGAAGGTCGTGTGGAGGCTCGTCGAGATCCGGATACACGCTGTGGTCGATCTTCATGCGCCAGAGAGAAAGACTTCCCGAAACCACCGCCGGGTTTCGCCGGCGCGCTCCCGCTCGGCCGGATCAACGATAGATCCGAGCGGCCTCCGCAATTGCAGTTCGTGCAGATGCCGGGCGACTTCGGCTCGCGCCTCGGCCAGCAGCAAATCCGGATTCTTTCTTTGCCACACGGACCAACATTCCAGCGGCGTGGCCAGGCCGGCGATGACCAACTGGCGGACATCGAGAAAATCGCGCGGCGCACCGCGTTGGACCAACGCATTCATCTTCGAGCCCACATTGTCCGCAAAGCTTTCAATCTGCAACGGCGGCCAGGGACTGGGCAAGTACGGCTCAAGCTGGACCGTGCGCGAGGCAATTTGCATCGAAAAAATCTTCCTGCCGGCGCGGATCAGCTCCCAGGATTCGGTGTCGCCGAAGCGACGCTGCTGCAAATCCAGTGCGCGCCGCTGGCCGATCTCCGTCAGGACCAAGCGCAGGGCCGCACGCACCGCGTCTCGATCCTCTCCGGTGCTTTCCTCCGACCACCAGGCGTCAACGTCGTGGGTCACGCGATAATCACAATAATGTTTGAGGGCAAAGTAGCCCCCCAGAACGATGTGCCGCGCACCGGGAAACGCACCCAACCCGCCCAGCAGTTCCACGGCCAGCGGGTCGAGATCGTGGGGCTTCGAAGGCTGAATTTGTCGCATACGACAGCCGAAGTTAATCAGAACCGGTGTGATCGACAATGTTTCTTCTTGGTCTGCACCACCTGACCGGTTCGTCGGTGCCGTCACCATGCACGTCCAACGCTGCACAGCGAACACCGAACCTTTGGCTCTGGACCCAACGCCTGCCCCGGTTCCATCTCGTTCGATGTTGGAACAACGATATTCGATGTTCGACGTGTAATTCGTTTTCTCTCGGGCAACGGTTGAACTGGAAACAACGGGCGCCGCGGCAAGTGCCAGAGGAATTAAACTTTGCCAAGACGCCGCTAATGGAAGCCATTGGCTACAAGGAACGTGTCAACAGCAACGTTTGGTCCAGAATCGAGGTGTTCACTCGCTATCCGAAAGGCACCAACGCCGGTTGGGGGAACGTTTGGGAAGGGAAAAAGACCGACCTCGACGCCTTTCGACAAGCTTTGGTCTCGGAAACCAATTCTCTGCCTTCTCAGGTTCGCCCACCGGTCGCGGACGCCTTCGCCAACTTCAGCGTTTGGGAACCGGAACTGAATGAGTTACGCGAGGCCAGCAAACGACCGTACGCACAATTGGAACCGCAGCAGCCTCCCCCTCTGCGCTTCTCATTCGTCCAGCTCTCGCAGCCAGAATGGTCTCATGTTCCGCACTACCCCGCGCTGCGAATTCTCGCCCAACGTTGTCTGATCCACGGCCTGGCGGAGCTAAAGCTTGGACGCGCCGATGAATCGTTCGCAGATGCTGCAGTCATTGTCAAATTGGGCGGACTGTTTGAAGCAGAGTCCTACGCTTCTCTCCAGGATGATTCGTGGCGCGATCATTGGTGGGCCCGGCGTTCAACTCTTTTGGGAGGGCACTGTCAGCGGCGCGTGGACCGATGAGCATCTGCGGCAATTCCAGAGCCAGATGCAAAGCATCAACTTGATCCGTGAGATCGATCAGGCCTTTCGCGGTGGAGCGTGGGCTGGTGCCAGCGACTGGCCGACTTGGCGCCTGAGTTCATCCAAAGAGTTCCTCTCGATGTCGTCAACGGCCAGCCGCTGAAGTATCGGCGCTCGGACTAAGGTGCCTTTTTGCTTTATTCGGTTGGTTGGGATGAAGTTGATAATGGCGGTGTCGTCGCCAAGGAAAAAGACGGCCAGGAAAGTGGCGATTGGGCGTGGCACTGCACAGAGAAGAGTGAAATGGGGTCACATCTCAACATTCAACAATTGAAGTTCAACGAACCAAGATTCAAATTCCCGGCGCAATCGTCCAGGTCATCGCTGAGATCGCGCCCTGTAAAAGGAGTTGCATGAAACGAAGGGTGAAAATGTTGAATGTTGAGATGTGACCCCGTTAATTGGTCAGCCCAGGTGCTCGCCGATGGTCAGGCGGTGACCGGCCAGGAATTCCTGGGCATGCAATCGCCGGCCACCCTCCAGTTGCAGCGACAAGATTCTCAAGGCTTGCTGGCCGCAACCTACCACGAGGCCGCATTTGTCGGCCTGGAGAATTTCACCGGGATTGCCGACAAACCTCTCGGCCACTTCGGCCTGCCAGATTTTCAGCAGGCGCGGCGTGGAGCCGACGTGCAGACAGGTAAAGGCTCCGGGCCAGGGAGTGAAAGCCCGCCCGCGATTCCATAAGGTCCGCGCTGGCTGCCGCCAATCCAGAGAGCCATCCTGCTTTTGGATTTTACGGGCGTAGCTCGCGCCTTCCAAGGGCTGGGGGCGCGGGGAGATTCTTCCGGCAATGTAATCGGGGATGGTCCGCGCCAGCAACCGGGCCCCCATCTCCGCCAGGCGGTCATGCAGCGTCTGGGCATTATCCGTGGCCGCAATGGCAGTGGTTTCCTGGGTGAGGATGTCGCCGGTATCGAGGCCGGGGTCCATTTTCATGATGGTGACGCCGGTTTCACTTTCATCCTCCAGGACGGCCCATTGGATGGGCGCGGCGCCGCGATACTTGGGCAAGAGGGAAGCATGGACGTTCAAACAACCGTGGCGTGGCAGGTCGAGGATGGCCGGCGGGAGAATCTGCCCGTAGGCCGCCACCGCGATCAGGTCGGGATGCAATTCGGCCAGCGTGCCCACAAAGGATTCGTGGCGCGCCCGTTCGGGCTGCAATACGCGCAGGCTGTGCCGGAGCGCCAATTCCTTGACCGGCGTGGGCTGCAGTTTCAAATCGCGGCCTCGGGGACGGTCCGGCTGGGTGACGACGCCAACGATTTCAAAATCGGGTTGGGCAGCCAGAGCCGCCAAGCTGGCGCAGGCCAGCTCGGCTGTGCCAAAAAAGACAATGCGCAATCGGTTCAAGTTAGCAATTTCCGCCGCGGCACGCTTGGCCGGGCGCGGGGACTGGAAGGTGGCGCGGTCCGGGGCGAGCCGGTCACCGTTCGTTCTCCCAGAGAAGTGGCGCAGCGAGCGCAGAGAAACTCATGAAGTTCGCCGGAAGGAAGAATCAACAAGAGTCTCTCCCGGACCGGCTGGGCTGCCCGGCACTTGGGACAATACAGTTCAGTGGCCGTGAAAGCTCCAAATTGTGGCGTCATAGCTAAAGCTGCGCGATGATCTGCAAGACATCGCGCAAAACATTCACCGGCGTTTGGGTCGCGTCAATGATATGCACCAGCTTCGGACCGTAAAAATCGAGCACCGGCCTTGTTTCGCGTTCGTAGGTTTCCAGGCGGCTTTTGATCACTTCCAGGTTGGCGTCGTCCAATCGGTTTTCACGCAAGGCGCGGCGTTGCAGCCGTTCCGTCAATTTGCCCAGGTCCGGGCAGGTCAGGTTGAAGACGGCACAGACCTCGACCGCGGCATTGAGCATCTCCGCCTGGCGGGGATTGCGCGGGATGCCATCCAGCACCAGGGTGTCGCGTTCCGGGTTGAAACGGCCCGCTTGCGTGCTGGCCTCGATGGACTGCCGCCAGAGGCGAATCGTTGGCTCGTCCGGGACCAGTTCGCCCCGGCTGGAATGCTCCACAAAAATCTGGCCCAATTCGTTGTCTGTGGTTAGATTCCGAAACACATCGCCGCAGGCGCAATGAAAGAAGTTGGGGATGATTCCCAGGATCTTGCCCTGGGTACCTTTGCCGGCGCCGGGCGCTCCAAACAGCAAAATGGTGCGATATTTCATGCGGCAGTTTGAGTGACGGGAAGGAACCGAAAACAGAGGATGGGGCCAAGCGCGTCAGGCATAAGCGAATGGCCGGGCATGGTCATGCCTTGGCGTCTTGGCGGCGGATTTGCACCTCGACGATTTCGCCAAAGGAAACAGAGACTTCCGCCCCGCCGCCACGCTGCAATTGGAGGTGCATTTCATTGGAGGAAATCCGGCTGATCCGTTTGGCGACATACTCCTGTTTCACCGCCTTGACCACGATCACCAAATCCTTTTCCGCCTCGCTCGGCACGACGCGGAAGAAGCCGGGGAACTTCGTTTCGAAGAATCGCCGGTTGAAAGTGTGATCGCCCCGTTTGTACGCCGCGCCTTCCGTGATGGTCGGCTCGGACTTCACGAACTTGGCGGCGGCGGCCAAACCAAGGCCGCCTTGGGCCGGAACGGCCGCGCTCTGATTGCTGAGAGGGTCCGACAATATCTCCGCCGCCGCCGCCTGCGCCTCGGCCAAGGATTGCTGGTCGGGGCTCGGCGCCTCCGCCGCCCCTGGCAGCGAGAGAAAGAGAATCGGACCCAACACCGGCGCAAGGACCGAAAGGCCACAGACCACGGCCACAGGCCGGTTTCGATACTGGGCGACTTCATACCCGGCGTAAAGATTCGCCAAAAACAAAACGATCAGGACCATCAAGCCGGGGGGCGTGATCAGGGAGGCGAAGAACTTCGGTTTCCCGGCCGGCCGCTCGACGCGCGGCACCGGCCGCAACACGATCTCCTTTTTCTTGGCTTTCTCCTTGTGTTTGACCTCCGGCGGAATCTCAATGAACGGTTCGACAAACCGGGTCGCTCTTGCATCCTTGGCCAGTTCTTTCAAGGCTTCCTGTGTCAATCGCCCCCAGCCCACCCGCTGCGAAAACCCGCCCAAGTCCAGCCTGACGATCAAGCCATCGTCATTGAAGGAGGCCGCTTCACCTTTCAAGACGTCGCCATTGGTCAAGCGGTATTCCGCGGCCAAGCCCGCGCTTGCCGCCTGCCAGATCAAACTCAAAATCAAAACAAATAATCTAAGCCTGCGCATGCTGCCGTTCTGCATAGCAAACGGCTTGGCGCAAAGAAAGCAAAATTCAATGGTCCGGTCTGAACGAGACAAATCCAGTTTGTCGCATGGCCGTATCCGTGCAGCAGGAGCGCGGGCATCCATGCCTGCGTGTTGGTTGAAGACCGGTCATTGCGGCCCGCCAGAGCCTGTTTCCAATCGGCAAGACAAGTCACTACACGCTGTGGGCTGCCTCGAGCGGAAGGTCTTCGCAAAACTCGGTTGTGGCCAATCGCTTGCGGCACGCGCAGGCATGGATGCCCGCGCTCCTAATGAATCATCGCGGCTTGAGATCGGCCAAGGCCACCGCCAGGTCTTCCATCGTCCAATTTGGTCGCACCGCCGCCAGCCTGTCCGCCGTCGCGCCATGCTGCCACACCCCGTAACGGATGGCTCGCAGGGGGTCCGTTTGCAGTGGCGGCTGCGCCAGCAATCCCCCCAGGTAACCGGCCAGGATATCGCCACTGCCCCCCTGCGCCAAAAATGGATTGCCTGAAGAGTTGACAAAGAGGTCGCCCCCGCTGCGCCCCATGATGGTTTGGTGGCCTTTGAGCGCCACCCAACACCCGCCAAAGCGTTTGGATAAAGCCCGGACTGCGGCCGGCCGATCTTTTTGCACGGCGGCTACGGTGGTTTGCAGCATGCGAGCAGCCTCTCCAGGATGCGGGGTGATCAATCGCAGGGCGCCGAGGCGCTTGGAACTGGCCGGCAGCCAATCGAGCGCACTGGCATCGACCACCACCGGCAAAGGCAATTCCTGCCAGAATTGCCGCAATTCACTCTTGAGGTCGGACGGCAAATCGCCGGCGGCCAAGCCAGGCCCGAACAAAACCGCGCTGCACTTGTCCGGCAACGGTTTGCCAGGCTGCCAGGGATGAACCATCACCGCCTGCAATTGTGCCGCCACAGGCCCATAGACCTTTTCCGACGTAAACAGAGTGACCAATCCCGGTTGGGCCCGCAGCGCTCCGCGCGCCGCCAGCACGGCTGCGCCATGATATCCCAGGCTTCCCGCGATGAGGGTCAAATGGCCGTAGGTCCCTTTGTGCCCGTCCACCCGCCGACGTGGCGGATAGCTCTTGAAATCTTCGGAGAGCGTCCATTGCAGGTCGCTTTTCAGTGGGCAAGGTGCCAATCCGATTTCGGCTGCCACTTCCAGCCTTCCGACGTAAGGATAACTGGATGGCTCCAGCAAACCCCGCTTCGGAGCGCCCAAGGTCAGTGTGACCTCAGCATTCAGCGCCACGCCTTCCGGTTGCCCTGTCTCCGCGTTCAGACCCGAAGGCACATCCACCGCCAGCACGGGAATCCCGGCTTGATTGACCTGGTGGATGAAGGTGATCCAATCTGCATTGAGCGGACGATTCAGACCGATGCCAAACAACCCGTCGATGATGAGCGCCGGAGAAGATGCCAGTTGGCGGCACAACTCGGCCAGATCGGCGCCCGGATTGCCGACGTTGAGCAGGCGCACGTCGCGAGTGGCCAAATGGGGTTGGGCACAACGCGCATCATCGCCATTATGCCCCTGGCCTGCCAAAATCAAAATCAAGGCGCCGGGTCTCGTGAGTTCCAGCGCGCGTGCGGCGACGATCTGGCCGACGCGGCTGATCACGGCCTGTTCGGTCTGGCCGGCGGCCCAGGTGGCTTGTTCCCACTGGCGCATTTGGCTGACGCTGATCACGGGTGCCGCCATAACAAAGCCTGGTTCATAGGTGAGTGAGGATATGACAAAGCCGCGGTCAACAGAAGGTGAAATGCGCACCCGCACCGTTCCTCCACCGCGTTCTCACGAACGCGGCCACGACCATTGTTTGAGTGGTGCCGAGACGGATCACGCGAAGCCGAGATCGGCCGCCACGGATTGCAGGGCCGAGATGACATGGGTGATGTGATCGTCCAGCGGCAAGCCAAGCAGGGCGGCGCCTTTCTCGATGTCCTCGCGTTTCACAGCGGCGGCGAATGATTTTTGTTTCATTTTCTTCCGGACGCTGCTGGCGGCCATGCCCGTCAGTTTTTCGGGGCGGACATAGGCCACGGCTGTGACAAAGCCGCAGAGTTCATCGACCGCAAAGAGGGTTTTGCGCATCGGACGGTCAAGCGGATATTGGTCCTGGTTCCATTCGGCGTGGGAGAGAATGGCACCGATGATTTCTTCGTCCAGTCCGCGCTCGCGCAAGATCCGCGCGCCTTCGCGCGTGTGTTCCGGCGGATTCGGCCAGCGTTCATAATCAAAATCGTGCAGCAAGCCGGCAAGGCCCCACGTTTTCACATTCTCACCAAAATGGCCGGCGTAGTGCCGCATGGCCGCTTCGACGGCCAGCGCATGTTTGATCAGAGACTCCGACTGGGTAAATTCCTTTAGCAGAGCCAAGGCGTCTTCGCGTGTCATATGTTCACCTCGGTTTTCATGATCATCGGTGCGGTGCTCTTCCTGTATTCCCATCGGTCAGGCCAGCCCATTGATTTTGCCCAAAGCCTTTTTCATCGCCGGAAAGGGTCAATGTTTTTCCGTGGGCGCAAGTTCTTTCTTCAGGGGACCGAAATTGCCTTCCTCGCAACAGGCCACGAAGCCTTCGGTGACCGACTTGAGTTCCTCCCACCGGGCGCGGATGGTCTTGGCTTCCTGTTTGGTGATATGATTGTCACCTGCCGCCGTGGCGATCACCGACAGGAGATCGGCGAATTCCTGGACGATCTGGTTGGTCGCCGGAACCAAGAAATAAGGGTGCGGCCAGTGGGCCTTGGGATTCTTGATGAAGAAGCCGCCTGCCCGCTCGCACAACCATTGGATGACGCGCAAGTCATGGGTCGAACGGACCAAGGCCTCGATGCGATCCAAAGGATTGGCTGCGCCGCTGCCGCTCAGTTCCGCCGGTTCGGCCCATTTGTAAATCAGGGAGAGGGACAGGCCCATATCGGCGGAGACCTGCTTGACGTTGGCGTTATCGAAGACTTCGCGCAAGAGTTCGTGGGATTGCATGGGGCATAGCCTAACATCAACGCCGGGCCGGACGGAAGAGCAGAATTCGCGTCCGGCCAGGCCGCTGACTCACTGGCCGGGGCCATTTTTGCCTGAGGCCATGGGGCTAATTACAAACCCGTTTTGACATTATAAATGCTTCGCTGGTGGAATCTGTTAGTGGTTTTGCAGGCCGAACTATGAACGTCCATCAACCTATGCCGGGATGGCCGCCGGGAAGCCGCGACTTGGGAATGGTCCCGGGCTGCTTTTTCCTTGCCCCAAATTCCGGGATGGCTGATAAATAACGCCACAACAGAGCCGGCCATGATTCTATGGATTTTATTGTTTATTCTATCTGCTTCGGAGTGGGATTGTTATTCACCTTGATTACCGCCGTGGCGGGCCATCTTTTCGGCGGGAGTGGCGCCGACTCGGACTTAGGCACCGGCGGCCATGCCGAAGCCGGTTTCGATCATAGTGGCATGCCGGGCCTGGCGCCGTTTAGCCCCACCACCATCGCGTCGTTCGTCACGGCCTTTGGCGCCTTCGGCTTGATCTTTTCCCGCATCCACGCCACCGAGAGCCCGTGGGTGAGCGCGCCACTGGCCACGCTGGCTGGGTTAATCGTGGCCGCTCTGGTGGTTTGGTTATTTGGGACTATTTTCCACAAGATTCAAAGCTCCAGTGAATCGCACGTCGATACTCTGGCCGGCCAGACCGCCACCGTCATCACACCGATCCCGGCCAACGCCGTCGGGGAAATTGCCTACGTGCAATCGGGCACGCGTTACACGGCCCCGGCCCGGGAGGAACATGGTTTTGCCGTCGCTAACGGGCAGACGGTAAGAATCACGCGCGTTGTCGGCTCACAATTCTATGTTCAGCGCGTCTGACGTTTGCAAAGAATCGCCACTTGATTAAACAAAACCCAAAGAGACTCCTATGAACTCACTACCTATCTTAGCCGCAATCCCTTCCGGCATCGGCATCACCGCCCTGGCCGTAGTTGGCCTGGTCATTGTCATTTTTGTTTTAATGGCCATCTGGGCCGGACGCTACACCAAGGTTGGCCCCAACGAGGTGCTCATTGTTTCCGGTCGCAAGCACCGGCTTTCCGACGGCACCTCGGTCGGGTTCCGCATCGTCAAAGGCGGCGGCACCTTTGTCATTCCGGTCGTGGAAAAAGTGGACATCCTCTCCCTGGAGTTGCTCACCATCGATGTGCAGACGCCAGAGGTTTATACCAGCAAAGGCGTGCCGGTGAAAGTGGACGGCGTGGCGCAGATCAAGGTCAAGGGCGACGACGTTTCAATCCGGACATCGGCGGAGCAATTCCTCAGCAAACGGACCGAAGATATCAAGAACATCGCCACGCAGACGCTCGAAGGCCATCTGCGCGCCATCCTGGGCACGATGACCGTCGAGGAGATTTACCAGAACCGCGATGCCTTCGCCTCGAAAGTGCAGGAAGTGGCGGCCGGCGACATGGCCAACATGGGCCTCGGCATCGTCAGCTTCACCATCCGTGACATCCGCGACACCCAAGGCTACCTCGATGCGCTGGGCAAACCGCGCATCGCCCAGGTCAAACGCGACGCCCAGATCGCCCAGGCCGAAGCCGACCGCGACGCGATGATCAAATCTTCCCAGGCCCAACAGGCCGGGCAGGAGGCGAAGTTCGCCGCCGACTCGAAGATCGCCGAGGCGCAGCGCGACTACCAATCGAATGTCGCCCAGTACCAGGCCGCGGTGAACCAGAAGAAAGCGGAAGCCGACCTCGCCTACGACCTGCAGAAATACAAAACCGGCCAGCTCGTCAAGGCGGAGGAAGTGCAGGTCAACATCATCGAGAAGCAAAAGCAGATCGAGTTGCAGGAACAGGAGATCAAGCGCCGGCAGAAAGAGCTCGAGGCCACCGTGCAAAAGCCGGCCGATGCCGAGCGCTACCGCGTGGAAACGCTGGCCAACGCCAAGAAGTTTCAGCTTGAAACCGAAGCGGCCGGCGCGGCTTCCGCGACCAAAGCAACGGGTTTTGCCAATGCCGACGTCGCCAAAGCCACAGGCTTGGCCGAAGCTGAAGCCAACAAAGCGCGCGGTTTGGCCGAGGCTTCCATTATCGAGGCGCAAGGCAAAGCCACCGCCGAAGCGATGCGCATGAAGGCGGAATCGTTCAAGCAGTACAACGAAGCCGCGGTGATCCAGATGATCGTGCAGGTGCTTCCCGAAGTGGCGGGCAAGATCAGCGAACCGCTCGCGAAGACGGAGAAAATGGTCATCATCAACTCCGGCAGCGGGAGCGGCGGCGCGGCCAGCAAAGTGACCGGCGAAGTGGCCCACATCATCGCCCAATTGCCGCCGATCGTCGAAAGCCTGACTGGGATCAAGCTCGAGCAATTATTGTCCAAAGTGCCTGGCATCAGGACCGGCAAGGATAAAGATGAGCCGAAGGGCTAAACCAGTCACCGTCCTGGGCGCATCTTAGAAAGGCACGTTCCATGAGCCTGATGGCTTCAGAGCCGACGTGTGTGCAAATTCAGGACCGCATCCTGAAATGCCAGGTTTGCGGGCACGATGAATTTCACAAGAGAAAAGCGCAACTCAACACGTCGGTCGCGAGCTTTTTGGGATTCGACTGGGCCAACAGATCAGCCCAATGTTATGTCTGCGCCAAGTGCGGTTACATTCACTGGTTTTTGGTGTGACAGGGACGGGCCAGTGGTTGTCCCTAACGGTTCTTGACAGCCAGGCCGGTGAGTCATAGACCGCCGCTACAGGCTGTTGGTGTAGCAGCGCTCTATGAACGCCGCTGTTGTCAGCCGACCATTTTCATGCTATGCGCCTCTTTGAAGCCATTGTTGACGCCAACCATCGCGCGCTGGCCGGAGACAGCCGGGCGGGCATTCGGCCGGCAGAATTTGCGGACGCGCTGCCGGTGGTGGTTTTGACCTGTTTCGATCCGCGCCTGCATCCCTTGATGCCGGAAGTGCTGGGCGTAGCGGAATCGGATTTCATCTGGATCACCAATGCCGGCAACATCATCACCAGCCCTTTGAGCAGCACCGTGCGGTCTTTGGCCCTGGCCTGCGCCGTGCATGGCGGCAAGGAAATCGCCGTCATCGGCCATAATGACTGCCGGTTCTTCCATCCCCTCCAGCACCTGTTGCCGGATCCTCTGCAGTTCTTCGGCCTCAACGTGGAAGGCGCGGCCGCCAAACTCAACGAGTTCCTCAGCCAGTTGGTGGATGAGCGGAAAAACGTCGTCCAAGCGGTGAAGTTTGCGCGGGCAAGCCCGCTGATCAGCAAGAGCATCCCCGTACATGGGTTGATGGCGCACACAGAAACCGGGCAACTGGACTGGGTGATTAACGGCTATCAAGCTGCGCCCCTCGATTTCTCCTTCGACCTCAAGGAAACCCAGCCGCCCTCGACCATCCCTGAAGCGCCCGCTCCTCGCCCGGCCAGTCCGAAAGAGAAGAGTTTTCCCGGTTTTAAAATCGGTGGAGACTTGCCGCCGATTGGCGGCGGTTTAAGTTAAGGAATCATGATCCCTAAGAAACCGGACTGAACCAAAGGCTATGACCATGCGTTTATTCGAAGCCATTGTAGAAGCCAATCACCGCGCCACCGGCGCTCACGAAGTGACTGCGCTGCCCCGGTCAGAGTTTGCCGAGTCTCTGCCCGTAGCTGCGCTGACCTGCATTGATGTGCGCCTCAATCCGCTCCTGCCCGGCGCACTGGGGCTTGCGGATGAGGATTTCATCTGGCTGCGCAATGCGGGCAATATCATCTTCGATCCGATGAGTTCCATGATGCGCACCCTGGCTCTGGCTTGCGTGATCAAGGGGGGCAGGGAAATCGCCATTATCGGCCACACCGACTGCCGGGTCCGCCAAACCTCCATGGTGGAGCTGACGGATCGCTTTCGGGCCTTGGGCATTGAAAGATCGCGGCTGCCGGAGAACTTGAATGAATTCTTCGGTTTGTTTGCCAGCGAACGGCAGAACGTCATCCGCGGCGTCGATTTTGTGCGTCAAAGCCCGCTGATTGGCCCCAAAATGCCGGTGCATGGATTGCTGCTCGATCTCCAGACCGGCAAGCTCGAATGGATCGTGAACGGGTACCAGACGCTGGCGTCCGTCACCTCGGCCGCGCCGTTTCAGCAGCCCGCAGCCAAGCCGGAAGCGGCCAAACCGGAGCCGGAATTCAAGATGGGCGAAATGAAGTTTCCCGATTTCCAGATTGGGGAGGGTCCGGCTGATGCGCAAAAATGGGGAGCGCCGCAGGAAACCGCCGCCGCGCAAGAATTGCATTTGTCAAAACCGGCCTCGGCCCCGACTCTTGGAAGCTCACCCATGGATTGTGCGCGTCTGATTGAAGCCACCCGCCGCTACAAATTGATTGGCAGCGATCTCAAGGAATATGGACCCATTCTCGGCGCCAAAGTGCTGCAATGGCTCGCCGAAGGGCGCATTGACGGACAAACGCCCGCCCAATTGGAGGGCAGCGCGGAATGGAAACCACTCTCGAACCTTGGTGACCCGAAGAAGCCAACCCGCCCTCCCACGCCGCCACCCCTTCACCAGGCCCCAAAACTCCATCAACCGTGGAGGAAAAAACCATAAATGCCCAGTATGCTATGAAGCCACACTCTTCTCAATCCCGCCGGGCTTTCCTCGGCCAAAGCAGCCTGGCCCTGTCCGCCGCGGCACTCGCGCCGCGCTTTGCTTTCACCGCTGAACCGAGTGCCAAGAAAATCCGCATCGGAGTGGTCGGCGGCGGTTTTGGCCGCAGCTTTTATTGGCATGAACATCCGAATTGCGTCGTGGCCGCCGTCAGCGACCTGCGTCCGGAACGCCGCGAAGCCTTAAGGAAAACCTACGGCTGCGACAAATCCTATGAGTCGCTGGAGAAACTGATTCTCGACAAAGAGATCGATGCGGTCGCGATCTTCACTCCGGCGCCGGACCACGTCCGCCACTCGGTGGCCGCTCTGAACGCGGGCAAGCATGTCATCTGCGCGGTCCCGGCCGCGATGTCGCTCGAGGAATGCCAGTTGCTGGTGGAGACCGTCAAGCGCACGGGCTTGACCTTCATGATGGCCGAAACCAGCTTTTATCAACAGGCCACGATTTCAGCGCGGAAGTTCTTTCAGGAAGGCAAGTTTGGCCACTTGTTTTACGCAGAATCCGAATACCACCACCCCGGCGTGGAAGCGCTGAGTTTTGAAAATGGCCGGCGCACCTGGCGGCATGGGTTTCCGCCGATGCATTACCCGACTCATTGCACGGCGCATCTGGTGGGTGTGACCGGCGAACGGTTGACGGAGGTCAGTTGCCTGGGCTGGGGCGATGGGGACCCCATCCTCCAGGATAATGCCTACAAGAATCCTTTCTGGGCTGAAACGGCCTTTTTCAAGACCAACAACGGGCAGGCCTTTCGCGTGGCCATTTATTGGCGAGGGGCGATGCGCGGCACCGAGCGCGCCCAATGGTACGGCGACAAAATGAGTTTCTTCTTTCCGCACCCCAACGGGCTGGGCCCAGTCATCGTCCGCAGTGGCCAGCAAACGGAGAAGGACAGCGGCGGTTTCGTGCGGCAACTGTCCGAGTTCGAGAAGTATCAGCAGCCGGAATGGTGGAAGACGGACCTGCTGCCCCCGTCCTTGCGCCACGATAGCGGCCATGAGGGTTCGCACACGTTCCTGACGCATGAGTTCATCGATGCTCTGATCCATAGCCGCAAGCCGGCGGTGGATGTCTATGAAGCCGTCGCTTTTACCGCTCCCGGCATCGTGGCTCACCAATCCGCCCTCAAAGGCGGCGAACAAATGAAGGTCCCCGGCTTCGATCCGGCCTGAGCCGTATCTATGCTTTCGTCGTATAATCGCTTCAGTGTGCGACGCCCGCTTCAATGTCCTCCAGTTTGACGATGTGGAGGATGGCGCACCGGACCAGCCTTTCCGCGATTCCGTCCGGATCACGATTGGTTCCGATGTCCACCGTGTTCTGCTCGACAATCGCCGCGTCGTGGTTGGGGACATCGTAATGGCTTCCGTCGCTGAGGTCTGAACCTTGACATGCGTCGCCATTTATCGATAGGGCTGATGCAGTTCCACCTTGGTTCCCTGCTTTGACCTCAGCTTGAGGTTCAGACTCTCGACGCCGACGGAAAAGAACATGGCAAAGTAAATGTAGCCTTTGGGAATTTCCTTGTGGAAACCTTCCGCCACCAAGGTGCAGCCAATGAGCAAAAGGAAACTCAAAGCCAGGATTTTGATCGTGGGATGCCGCTCGATGAAGGCGCTGATGTAATCCGAGAAGAAAAGCATGAAAACCACCGCCAGAATGACGGCGGTGACCATCACCGGAATGAACTTGACCATGCCCACGGCCGTGATGACGGAGTCCAAAGAAAAAACAATATCGAGCAAAAGGATTTGAATGATAACACTGGCAAACGTGGGCACCAATTTGCGCGTCACTTCACCATCTTCGCCTTCCAGTTTCTCGTGAATCTCATGGGTCGCTTTGGCGAGCAGGAACAGCCCTCCAATGATAAGAATCAAGTCGCGGCCGGAGACGGGATGTCCTTCTTTCATTCCCAGCAACGGCGCAATGGTGAACAACGGACGGGTCAACTTCACCATCCAAGCCAGCCCCAGCAAGAGCAGGATGCGTGTTCCCAGAGCCAAGGCCAGGCCGGTTTGGCGCGCCTTTTTCCGCTGCCCGGCCGGCAATTTGCCCGCCAGAATGGAAATGAAAACAATGTTGTCGATGCCCAGAACGATCTCCAGCACCGTCAGTGTCAGCAGGCTGATCCAGATTTCAGGATTCGTGATCCATTCCATGGCGCAGCATCATGATAAATCGCCAGCCAAACTGCCAAGTCTAAAGTGGGCCTTTTTCACCGGTGGCGGCGCAAATTGCCAGCAAAAGCAGGCTTTTTCATCTTGCCAATGAACTCACCTTCGGGCAGCGTGCCGGTGGGTAGCCTAAGCCTGCTCATGATCAATCGCATCGCACAGGTCCACCACTGGGAATCGCTCGCCCGACAAGCCCGCTATCGGGATCGGGAATTGGCCCGGCTCTGCAAAGTCTCTTTGCGCCAGTTGCAGCGGCATTTCCAGGAAGTCTTCGGTTTGAAACTCCACGGCTGGCTTTTTGAATTGCGCCAGTGTGATGCCCTCCGCCTTCTTGAAGAGGAAAAGGCCGTCAAGGAAGTCGCGTTCCAATTGGGTTACCCATTCGCGCAACACTTTTCACGAGACTTCAAGAGGTTCCATGGCATGACACCATCCGCTTACCAAAATCGCTCTAACTGAAGCCCTTGCGAGGGTGAAGCAGAACGCCTTGGCCTTGAGGCAGGATGAGATGGGAAGCGCAGGCACCGGGTGCAGTGTGAACTTGGAGCCAAGCGCTTGCCCGGCAAAGAGGGCATGAAGCCAGAAAAAGAAGTTGGAACCGCGAAATACGCGAAATACGCCAATCTGGGTATCCTATTGACTCCACCTCACACTACAGGTTGTTATTGGGAGTTCA
>CAYIIH010000024.1:0-4989 GCA_964363225.1 uncultured Verrucomicrobiota bacterium
CCAGCCTCCAATCCCAAGAGGTATCAAATAATGCGCCGCAGCTTCCGTGTTCTGACCTTTCTCTCCCTGGGGCAGCGGTGTATCTCTGGTCTTTGTGCCGGCGGCCGGTCGCTCCAGTTCCTTCAGGGCCTGCTCCAGCAACTCGCGGGCTTCCGAAACTCGTCCCTGTTCCATTAGTCGGTGAAGGCGTTCCTCGGTGTCCGGGGACCAGAAGGCATCCGGGTCGTGCCCTTGGTTCAACCACCGTTCCACCGCCTGGAGGACTCTTTGGTGCTGCCGACGAATCGCCTCGTCAGGTGCCGGCGGGCCGGCTTGCTCCGGACGCGCCGGAGGCGCGGGCGGATGAGCCAACTCCCTGGCCGCCTCTTGCGTCAATGGCCACAGGCAGACCACCACCGCGACCGCGCCAAAGATCGGCGCCAGCCAACGCGTCGCGCGGCGAGTGCGGCGGAGGAAATCCAGCACCACCAACCCCAGGCCTGTGGCCGCGAGGCCCAGCAGCCGCAACCAGGAGAGCGTGGCGCGCGCCGGCTGGCGGGCGTGCTCCGGGCGGGTTTGGTTGCGCCAGAGGAATCCGAACTCGTTCTCGAAGACTTTCTCGAAGCCCGGTGGCGCATCGAACCGGAGTTGCGGCGAACGCGGCCTCATGGGCATGGGGGGCCCTCTCATTTCCCGCATCATGACCAGGTAATCGCATTGCTCCGGTGGCGGAGGAGGCTCGCCCGACCGCACATCGCGCAGAATGCCGCTGGTGGTCCAGCGCCCGGTGACTCCCGCGATGAGCGAGGCCGCCGGCGGCTCGGCGACGTGAATCACGTCGCCCACCGCCACGGTTGTCCGCACCGCGTCGAAGAAGTCTTCCGCCCCGCGCTGATGAATCAGGTCCGTGCCGCCGGAGCCGCCGGGGCTTGGGCCGAATCCCGGCCCCGACCGCGGATCGAACAGCCGGGGCAACGTCGCCGTCTGCACCGTCACGTGCCAGCCGGAACCTCGCTCGCGCTCGGAACCTGGCCGCCGCAGTCCTGGTTCCGGCGGCCCTGGATCCAGCCGCGCTGCTTGCGGTGGCGGTCTGCCGCCGGGTGGTGGCCCGCCGTCGGGGGGCGGCCCGCCAGGGCGACCCCGTGGCTCCGGTCTCACGTCCAGCGACGGATACACCATCAACGCGGCCACGCTCACGCACAGGCCGAGCGCTTGGGCCATCGGCTTGAGGTTTTCCCGCGCTTCGATTCGCCGCAGGAGAAAATCCAGACCGAGCCCGCCGAGGCACGCCAACGGCCAATGCACGTTGAACATGAAGAAGCGCCCGGCGAAGCCCATCGGCAACACCACCGCGAAACCGAGCGCCGGCCCGATCAAACTCAGGGCGCTGGCTCCCTGTCGCCGCAACGCGAGCAGCCCCGGCACCGCACACGCCAGCATCAGCAGCCCAAGATTTGCGCCGGGTCCGCTCAACGAGACATCCCCGTTTGTGCGGTTCTCCGTGAGAAACATGCGGTTGGCCCAGATGTGGGCCAGCCACGGACTGTAGAGCAGCACCGGCACGGCGGCGGCCAGCAAACCGGCCAGCACTTTCCTCCGCCGCAGCAACGCGTTCACCACCAGGGCTGGCGGCAGAAACAGGCCGAAGGGATGAAGACTGATCGCGAGAAAGTTGAGCACGGCACACGCCAGGAACTTCTCGCTTTCCAAGGCGAGCAAGGCCAGCGGCGCCACGACCAGCACGGCGGCGTTGGCGGTGTGGACGGCCTGGTTCCACCAGAAGGCCGAAGGGCCGCACAACAAGACGAGCGCAAAAAGGGCCGGGCGAGCCCCCAGCACCTTTCGCAGCCAGAGCCACGTCGTGAACAGGCACGCGGCATACGAAATGCCACTCAGCCAGGTGACGTAAGTTCGGGCGGATATCCCCAGCAAGCTGAGCAGATAACCGGCGACATGGAGGGCGGGCGGATAGATATGCACGCGCCCAGCCGGGGCCATTTCCCAAAAGGCGTGCGTCACGAGGCCACCAGCGGCTTGAAATCCCTCCACCACCGCCATGTGATAATAGACATCAACAAACACCGGATACAACGCCCAGCTCGCCACCGCCGCCAGCCCAGCGAATGCGATCAAGGCCAGGGCATAGATCGTGGGGAGGCGGGACGGTTCTGCCGCACAACCGGGAGCCGGGCGAACCTGGTTTGCCTGCGAAATCGAGTTCGCAGCCTGGGGCTGGAAAGGCGGGTCGCTGCCGGTTCCGCCTTCAAGTTGGTTGGATTCGTGCATGGTTGTCTTGCTCGGTCTGCCCGTCGTTCTCACTCACGAGCCCGCTCCGGCTCGGGAACGAATTTTGGCGTTGACTCACTCCCTACCGTGGAGTTTCGACCCGGGCCTTGCCGGGCCGTCGCCGGCAAACCGATGAGGACATTAAAAGCCTTCTTCAGGCCGTGGTCCAGAATTGCCACCAGCAAGGCGAGATCAAAGCTCGCCCCGAACAGCGTCAGCACCGCCGCGAATACGCCTTCGTAAACGCCAATGCCGCCGGGCGTGACGGTGGCGCTCTTGCCGATGGTCGCGAGCGCAACGGCGAACAAAGCCGCGAGGAACGAAACGTTCGCGCCCACCGCCCGGGCGATGAGGTAGCCGGTCAAGCCTTCCCCGAGGATGATGGCCAGGGACACGGCCAGCGTCCCGACCCACAAGCGCCGGTCTTGGATGATTTCCCGATACTCCGCGAAAATGTCCTGCCCGGTCTGCAAGGTGGCTTTGAACAGCCCGTTCGCCCGCCGAAACACCAGCTTCTCCACGAAGCCGGACAGCCGGGTCCGCGCCTCCAGCCACACCACCGCTGCCGGCAACACCGCAAACAGCGCGCACAGCAGCAGACCACTGGCGATCCAGCCCGGCGTTTGGCCTGCCATCATCAACACACCCAATGCCGGGAGCGACGCCAGCACCAGCGCCGCCGCGTCCAGGACGCGCGATTGGACCACGATCGCCACCGCCCGGCCCAGGTCAAGTCCCTGCCAATGGAGATAAAGCACGTGGGCCGCGTCGCCGATGCGGGCCGGCAGGAGTGAGTTCAACGCCAATGCGGAGATGTAGAGTCGAAACAGAACCCACGCGCCCAGTCGTTGGCCAGCGTGCAGGGTCAAGGCCCGCAGCCGCAGGGTCCGGAACGCCCACGTCAGCGCGTAAGCGCCCACGGCCAGGGCCAGCCCGGGAACCGACATCTGGCGAAGAGCCTCGCGCATGGATTGCAGCCCCGCCGCCCAGACCAGCGCGGCGAGGATGCCCCCGGCCAGCAACCCCGGCAGCAGCACGTGCCGGGTAAACTGAAGCCGGCCGCGGACCAGGTTTTGCAGCTCGGTTTTCACGGGGACTTTGCCAGCGAGGCAATGATCTCCTGGCCCTGCCGCAGCACGTCATGCATTGAGGAATGCTGGAACGTCGCGTTGCGCCCGCTGCGCTTGAGGTTCTGGAATGGGTCGAGAAACGCGCCCAGCTTCTCCACCTTGGCCTCGATCCCTTTCTCCAGGAGCGGATAGGCCTGGCGCAGCCGCACCACGCTGGCCTCAATGACCTGCGGCGCCCGAATCCAGCCCAGCCCGACGAGGTGCGAGCGCACCAACTTGATCAACTCGCCATCTTCCGCCTGCCAGACGCTGTCGTTCTCGTAGCAGGCGATCTCCGCCACCAGCGACGTCCGGCCCGGCGGCGCCAGGGCGGCGCTGCGGTTCTTCGGCTCGTAAATCCGGGTGAAGGGAAACTCCGGGCCAGGAAAATACACCGTGCCGGTCTCGGTAATCCGGTCCGCTTCGAGAAACAGCGCCACGAGGAGCAGACTGCGGAAGCGGACCTGCGTCGCCAGTTCGATGAGGTCGCCGGACGGCGCAGGCGCCAGGCGCCGCACAAACGCGCCCAGCGGCAGCGTCGTCACCACTTGGTCCACCGCGACTTCGTCCCCGCCGTTGATCTCAATCGCTTGCATTCGCCTTCCATCATGCCGAATCTTCGTGATGCGGGCACCCAGGCAGATGTTGGCCTCGCCGCACGAGTCCCGCAGCCGCTCGGCAATCATGCCGATCCCGCGCGACGGATAGTAGAATGCCCCATCCAGATGCCGCGTCTTGGCGCGCCGTCCCGCGACGGCCTCTTTGAGAAAGGTCACGAGCGTGAGACCCTTGAGCCGTTTGCCGGTGGCGTGCGGAGAAATCTGCCGGCAATCCAGCCCCCAGAGCTTCTGGGAGTAGTTCAACAGGAACAGGTGCGCGACCGTGCGGCCGTAGGTTTGCGTTGCGAAGGCATGAAGGTCACCGGGAGTCCCCCGCGCCCGGAGACGGCACATGACAACCTCGCCCGCCACTTGCACAAACGCGCGCAGGCCGAGCCGCCGCAGCAGATTCAAGGGCGAGAGCGGAAAATCAATGAGCCGGCCGCGATGGTAAATCACACTCGGCACCTCCACCCGCCGCAGCTCGTCCCCCAGCAGGCGCCGGATTTCGTTTGTGATCGCCGCGTCCTTGTCGTGGAACCGATGCGCGCCGGAGTCAAAGCGAAAGTCGCCCCGGCAAAAGGTGCGGCAGTTGCCGCCGACCTCGTCGCCCGCCTCGTAGATGCGGAAGGTGAATCCGTGCTTCCGGGCAAAGTGCCCGACCGCCAGCCCCGCGAGTCCACCGCCCAGAATTGAGATATGTTGCTCGGCACTCATGCGCACTGAGTCTCGTGCTGGTATCAAGAGGCTAAGACCCCTGTCCCGTTCAATCGGTTACAGGTGGTTTTCCTGCTGCAGCGCCAAGGCAGAGAGGCGCACCTCAGTTCTTGCAACGACCACGCCCCCCCGGCGCACGCGGCGCTCTGGCGGCACACTTTGCAAAGTGTGCCGCGTCTGCCTCTCGCCAAGCCCTTTGCGCTCCGCGTGTTTCAGAAAAGCCTCCTGGTCTTGCAACCACGCATCGGGGCCATGAACCAAGAGTGGAAGGGGCGCCGGCGGCGGCGGCGCGGCGTGGG
>CAYIIH010000024.1:4999-37584 GCA_964363225.1 uncultured Verrucomicrobiota bacterium
GCCCGCGCTCCAATGGGGCGGTTCACGGGCAGGAACTGTGCCCCAGCGATGTCCCGTCGAAGAATCTTGTAGCCGGTTGCCGGGCGCGGGGGTCATAGTTTCAGAACTGTGTCAGCAGGTGACGAACGAGATGCTGAAGTCTGGAATGCCAACGCCTGTGTGGAACGGGTGCGGCAGGGCGATGAGGCGGCAGCCAGCGAGTTGTATGACCGCCTGCATCCCCTCGTGCTCCGCATCGTGCGCGCGCACCTGCCCCGCCGCACGGCGGAGGAAGACCTCGTGCAGACCGTGTTTATGAAAGTGTTCAGCAAGCTCGACCAGTTTTCTGGCACCGTGCCGTTGGAGCACTGGGTGTCGCGCGTGGCGGTGAACACCTGCATCAAGCAACTCGAACACGAGCGGGTTCGCCCGGAACTGCGCTGGGCCGACCTGACTGAGCAGGAAGAACACGTGGTGCACACGCTGGCGGCGACCACCGAGGACTTGTCTGCCCCGCAGAAGCTCGCCGCGCGGGAGTTGGTTACCAAGTTGATGGAGCAGCTCAACCCGGCGGACCGGCTGGTCATCACGCTGATGCATCTGGAAGGCCGCAGCGTCGCGGAAGTCCGGCAAGTGACCGGGTGGAGCGCTCCGCTGGTGAAGGTGCGGGCCTTCCGCGCGCGGCAACGGATGAAGAAGGACCTGGAAGAATTGATGCAACAACCCAAATCATGAACGCGACGGACCACGATCTGAAAAGGCTGCTGCAGGCGGCGGCGGACACGCCACCGCCGGCAGCAACGGAACCCTCCTCCACCCATAAGGCGCGGACGCTGGCTCATTGGCGTGCGGCGCGGGCGCAACCGGCCTGGTTCGAGTGGATGCCCCTGTTCAGGCGCGGTCTGACCTTTGCATGCGCGGCCGGTGTGCTGCTGGCCGTTTTCTCGTTCACTCAAATCAAACCGGCCACGCTGGATGCCTGGGATGTTGCCAGCAGGGTGGCCAACGCGACTTACGCCCCATGAATGCAACCCCGAAAGGCAAAGCCCTGATCTACATGGCTGCCATCTTCATCGCCGGCCTGCTGGCGGGTGCTGTGGTAGGCGGACTGACTGGATTCAAACTCGGCGCCCAACGGCTGGCATTTCCGCCCGCGTCCGAGCAAATGGCCGCCAGCGTGAAACAACGGATGCAGCAAGGCCTTCGTCTCTCCGAAGAGCAGGGAAAGCAGATTGCGCCAGTCGTGGACGCGTTCATGCATGAGATGAGTGGTGTCCACTCCAACACGGTGGAGCGGTCAATTCAGGTCATCCGGCAGATGCACCAGCGCGTGGAGGAATTCCTCACACCGGAGCAGAAAGCCAGGTTCCGCCGGATTCAACAGGAGCGCGAGGCGGAGTTTCGCCGTGCCGCGTATCCACCCGGCAAGTGAGACAAAGGCGCTTGCTGCTCCCGAACGCAGCGGGTTCACCGCGGCCATTCAATCGGGCCACTCAAACGGGGCTGTAACCGAATTCCGAGTGGCAGGTCATAAGGACTGTCGTGACCAAAAGTTCAACCAACAGATTAGATTGAAGCGCGTGAAAACGAGAACATTCACTTTAGCTGCGGGCGCCTTGACGCTAGTAGCTGCGGGCGCCTTGACGCTCCAGGCGGCAACTCCCAAGGACGAACTGCTGTAGGGCATCGAAAAGCTCAAGGCCCAGCCGAACTACAGTTGGACGCAAACCAACGAACTGCGCGGGGCGCCGTCCGGCCCGGATAGCCCGCCCGAACCGGGCCCCGTCAAGGGCAAGACCGAAAAGGACGGCTTCACCCTAGTCATGCTGCAGGTGGGCGAGGACGCCTTTGGCGCGGCCTCAAAAGGGGACAAGGTCGTCGTGAAGCTCGGCGACGAATGGCAGTTGCCGGACGAACTGAAGCCGTCGTCCGACGGACGCCCCGACGCCCGGACCGGCATATTGCAAAGATTGGCCCCCACACGCCCGCCGGCGGACGAAGCGCTGGGCTTGCTCGGCAAGGTGTCGGCGCTCAAGCCGGGCGATGGCGGCGCCATCGTCGGCCAGTTGAGCGAAGACACCGCCAAGGAATTGTTCATGCCCGAATTGTTCATGCCCCCTCCGCCGCCGGCTCCGCCCGGCGGGCCCCCTGGCGAAGGAGGCGAGCGCCGCGGGCCGCCGCCGCCCAAGAGTGTCAAAGGCTCAGTGCAGTTCTGGCTCCGGGATGGCCTCCTGAGCAAATACACGCTGAAATTCGAAGCCACGGTGGCGCCGCCGGACCGCGACGAGCTCCAGATTGGCCGCACGACGACCGTGCAGATACACGACATCGGCAAGACCAAAGTCGAAGTGCCGCCCGAAGCGAAGAAGAAGCTTTCCTTGTGAGGCGCTGCGGGCACCGACCATGAATGCGAAACGAAACCTGACGATGCCCAGAGCGCTGGCACTCGCGGCGCTGCTGGCGGCAGCGATCGCCGGCTGGCGCTGGTATGCGACGCGTCCAAGCCAATCGGCACGCCAGTTCAACACTGCGACGGTGACGCCCGGCGACATCGTGCAATCCGTCACGGCCAACGGCCCGATCAGCCCAGTGAAGAACGTGCAGGTGGGTAGCCAGATTTCCGGGATGATCCAGAAACTGTTGGTGGACTACAACGCGCAAGTCACCAACGGCCAGCTTATCTTGCGCCTTGACCCGGCGACCTTCCAACAAAACCTGCTGCAGGCGAAAGCCGAGCGGTCCGGCGCCCGGGCCGCCTTGGAGAAGGCTGAAGTCGAGTTTCGGCGCGCCGGCGCGCTCCGCAGCAACGAACTCATCTCCGTCTCCGAGTTCGACCGGACGCGCGCGGATTACCACCAGGCCCAGGCCACGGTCGAAATGCGCGAGGCGGCGCGCAACCGCGCCCAAGTGGACCTGGATCGCACGAGCATCACGGCACCCATTGACGGCGTCGTCATCTCGCGCAACGTGGACGTGGGCCAGACCGTGGCCGCGAGTTTCAACACGCCGACACTTTTCCAGATTGCGAACGACCTTCGCCAGATGCGCATCGAGGCAAACGTGTCGGAAGCTGACGTGGGCGGCGTGGCCGTAGGCCAACGCGTGAAGTTCACCGTGGACGCCTACCCGGACCAGCAGTTCACTGGCACCGTTACCCAGGTCCGCTACGCACCCGTCACGAGCCAGAACGTCGTCAATTACATCACCATCGTCGAGGTGAACAACGCCGAGCTCAAGCTGCGCCCCGGCATGACGGCCAACGCGACCATCCTCACGGCGGAGCACAAAGGCGTCCTGCGAATCCCCAACGCCGCGCTGCGGTTCAAGGCTCCTGAAGACTCCATTGCTCTTGCGTCCTCGGGAACCAACACGCCGCTCGCTGGACCGAGAACCAATTCGTTCCGCCCGCCGCCCTCCAAGGGCAGCGGTTCCCGTCCCGACCCCGAAACGATTCGCCAGCAGATGGAAGGCATGTCGGCGGCAGAGCGCGAGCATCTGGTCGCCAAGCTACGCGCTCAATATGGCGACCCGCCCCAGCGGCCCCCGCGCGAAGAGGCCGGCAGCGCGTCGGCGAGTTCGGCCTCGGCCAAATCAACCGTCGTCACAACTCCCGCCGGTGCGGGCTCACGCACGGTTTACGTGGTGGACAAGGTTGGGCAAGGCGGTGGCTCGCGCACGATGTTGCGACCGGTAACCGTGAGAACGGGCATTTCGGACGGCAGTTTCAGCGAGGTGCTGGACGGCCTGAGCAAGGGCGACCAGGTCGCCACGGGCGTGGTCACCCCGAGCAGCGCGACCGCCAGCGCGAGCGCGAAGCCGAACAACACCTTACGGCTCTTCACCGGCGGCGGTGACCGGGGCGGCCCACCGCGCTGACTTCGTCCTCCTCGCGCCGTGACCCCAGTCGTCCAACTCGAAGACTTCGCGAAGACCTACCGCACCGGCGAGGTCGAGGTTCAAGCCGTGTGTGGCGTCACCCTCGAGGTCCTGCCCGGCGAGTTCGTAGCCATCATGGGTGCCAGCGGCTCCGGCAAGTCCACGCTCATGAATACGCTGGGCTGCCTCGACCGCCCGAGGCGCGGGCGTTACCTCCTCGACGGGCTGGACGTAGGCACGCTCGACAGCGACGCGTTGGCCGACATCCGGAACCGCAAGCTCGGGTTCGTCTCCCAGGGCTTCAACCTGCTCGCCCGCACCTCCGCGCTGGAGAACGTCGAGGTTCCGCTGCTCTACCATCGCAACGGCATCAGCTTGCGCCAACAACGCGCCCGCGCCCTGCGCGCTCTCGAAATTGTTGGCCTGTGCGACCGCGCAGGCCATCACCCAAACCAGCTCAGCGGCGGCCAGCAGCAACATGTGGCCATCGCTCGCGCCTTGGTGAACGAGCCGAGACTGCTTCTGGCCGACGAGCCGACCGGCAACCTCGACACCCACACGAGCAGCGAGATCATGGGCATCTTCCAGCACCTCAACCGCGGCGGCATGACCATTGTGATGGTGACGCACGAACTGGACATCGCCCGCTTCTGCAATCGCACGGTCGTGATGCGCGACGGCCGAATTGTCAGCGACCAATCCGTGACCAACCGTCTCGACGCCAACGAGGAACTAGCGAAGCTCGAACGCGAACAGCAGGCTATCCACCTTGCGCCATGAAACTTCTCGCCACCATTCGCATCGCCCTGCGAGCGCTGCGCCGCAACGCCCTGCGCAGTCTCCTCACCATGCTCGGCATTGTCATCGGCGTGGGTGCGGTCATCGCCATGCTGGCCATCGGCAACGGCGCCAAGGCCCGCATCGAGGCCCAAATCGCTTCCTTGGGGCAGAACGTGATTCTCGTTCTCGCCGGCAACGTGACACGGGGCGGAATCTCCCAGGGCTTCGGTTCCGCGGGCACATTGACGAAGGAAGACTACCGGGCACTGCGCCGCGAAATTGCTGGCATCGCCGGAGTCAGCCCGGAAGTCCGCGCCCCGGGACAAATCGCCGCCGGAAATCAGAACATCAACTCGGCGGTTATCGGCGTGAGCGAAGACTACCTCGAAATCCGCTCGTGGCCGTTGACCGACGGCCTCAATTTCACCGACGCCGATGTGCGCAGCGCCGCCAAAGTCGCGCTCATCGGCAAAACCACCGCCCAGAATCTCTTCGGCGAAGACGACCCCGTGGGCAAAATCATCCGCATCCGCAACGCGCCTTACAGGGTGATCGGGCTGCTCTCGTCGAAAGGCATGTCCATGGTCGGCCAGGACCAGGACGACATCGTGCTCATCCCTCACACCAGCGCCATGGTGCGGTTGACCGGCGGCACGGTGTTCCGGGCGTTCAACGTCAAGGCCCAGAGCCCAGAGTTGGTCACCGACGTCCAGACTCAGATCACCGGATTGCTCCGCCAGCGCCACCGCATCACTGCTGCCAAGGACGACGATTTCCTGGTCCGAACCCAGCAGGAAATAGCCAGCACAGCAACGTCCACCTCGAAAGTGCTCACGGTGCTGCTCGGTTCCATCGCTGGCGTATCACTCCTCGTCGGCGGCATCGGCATCATGAACATCATGCTCGTAAGCGTGATCGAACGGACGCGGGAAATTGGCGTGCGACTGTCCGTCGGCGCACGCAGCCGCGACATCCTCCGTCAGTTCCTCGTCGAAGCGATCACCCTCAGCCTCGTCGGGGGCCTGATTGGCATTCTTCTGGGCCTTGGCAGCGCCGAAGTGCTTTCCGACAAGTTCGGCTGGAACACCCTGGTCTCCACCAATTCCGTGCTGCTGGCTTTCGGCTTCAGCGCCGCCATCGGGGTGTTCTTCGGTTACTATCCCGCCCGCAAGGCCGCGCACCTCGACCCGATCGAAGCGCTGCGGTATGAGTAAAGAGAGGCGGCGGGTTACGAGGGTGATGTCCTAAACTTCCTGTAAAAGCCAACCGGGTGCAGACTCCAACTGCCCCTGCCCAACAGAAAGGAAAAGGACCGCCATGAAACGGCAACTCCCCAGCCAAACCCTCGAAGAACAGTTCCTCAGCCCTGACACCAGACAAGCTCCCCTCTCCGAAACCATCCGGCTGGGGGCTCAACTCATGCTCCAGAAAGCTGTTGAACTCGAAGTCGCCGAGTTCTTGGGCCGAGACCATTACCAGCGACACGGGGATAGCCTGCTCCGGGGCTACCGAAACGGTTACGCCGACAAGCGCGTCCAGACTGCCGAAGGCCCGATCCAGCTCAAGATGCCCCAGGTCCGCAACACGATTGACGCTTTCGAGAGTGTCTGGCTCCAGAGCTTGGTCCGCCGGAGTGACAAGCTGGCTGCTCTCATCCCCCAGCTCTACGTCAAAGGCATGTCCACCCGCGACATCGAGGCCGCCCTCACCGAAACCCTGGAGGTCGAGGGGGTGAGCAAGAGTGCGGTCAGCCAATTGTGCCGGGCGCTGCAGCAGGACTTCGGTCGCTGGCAGGAACGAGACCTCTGGGAGCATCAGATTCTTTACTTGTTTTGCGACGGGATCTACCTGCGGCTGCGGCCGGACGAGGGCAAGGCCACCGCGGTGTTGTGTGCCTGCGGGATTCGGGCGGACGGGAAGAAAGTGCTCTTGCACTTGGCGGTGGGTGAGAAGGAGAGCACGGTATGCTGGAAAAGTTTCTTTGATGACATGAAGGGGCGGGGCCTGGTCGATCCGCTGCTGGCAGTGATCGATGGGAACAGCGGTTTGCGGCGGGCGGTGCGCGAGAGTTTTCCGGGGGCCTGGGTGCAACGGTGCCAGGGGCATCGGATGCGGAACATCCTGTGCAAGCTGCCGGAGAAGGCCCGTCCCAGGCTCAAGAAACTGATCGCCAAAGCGTTTCGGGCGCCGAGCTATGAGGCGGGGCGCCAGCAAGCGCAGGGGATCATCGCGCGCTATGAGGCCGACTATCCCTTAGCCATGAAGTGCCTGCGGACCGACGGCAGGCCGTGGCCAGCAGGAGCGGGCGGAAGGAACGCCGGGCATCGCGTGGCTGGGAATTCTCAGCGACGGCCCAGGCTCTCGATCCCGAGCACGTACTTCGAGCAGCGTGCCAGGCGGAAAGGAAGGGCGTTGGTGATGGGAGCGGCCTGTTCGGCGTGTTGGGAAGCAAACTTCAGCTCGATAATCACGGCAGGGCCGCCAGGAGTCAGGGGAATCAGCGATCCGGCGGCGATGCGCAATCCGTAGAATTGCAGGTTCGAGTCCACGGTCAGGCGAAAGCGTCCGTCGGCGCTCCGGAAATAGTGGCGGTGGAAACGGTTGCCCAGCGAGGGCTCGAGATGGCGCAAAGCCGACCGCAGCATTTCTGGCATCCCGGCACGGCCGAATGCGGTTTCCAGGCCGTCGCGAGCGACGCCGCCGTTGATGGACAGAGCCGGCAAGGGGTGAGCGACCTTGCCGCTGACGAGCCCGCGCTTGATCTTGCGCTCGAGCGTGGGCTTCTCGACGTGCCCGCTCAACGGTCCGTACCACCGGATGCGGGTCTTGACCCGGTTGGCGACGCCGTTGACGTGATCGAAGTAGTCCCGCAGCGTGGGCGAATCGAAATAGATGTTGTTCACGGCCCGTGCGGGATAGACCTCGTGGAACATGGCCGGATGCCGGCGCGCCATCGCCAACACCTCAGCCAGCGGAAGCCCAGGCGCGATGAACTTTCGCTCGTAGCGCAAGTTCGGTGGCAGTGCGGTTATGGATGGCATTTCATTTGTTCGGTTCAAGCGACCAATCCGCGGTCATCCAGACAGTTCACTTTGACACTCGGGCTCAACTCGCGGAGTCGTTGGTTAAACTGCTCCAGCTTGCTGACCTCCTTGAAGTCCACCAGGAACGAGGCTTCGACGAGGTCCGGGGTCTCGTCGAATCGTTTCAGGCTCGCCCTCGCGCCCGAAGCCGAGAGGGCGTCCAGGATCTGGCTGGCACTCAACTTCCCGGGGGCGGGACTGGTCACGGTCAGGTAGAGGTTCGGCTGATCCGGAGCTCCACGGACGAGGCTCCGAATGACAATCAGGCCGAGGATGACGATGAAGGCCACGATGGTCACCAAAGCCTGGCCGGCACCCAGTCCCAGCCCGACACCGATGGCCAGAAAGAGAAAGGCGAGTTCTTCGGGCTCCTTGATCGCCGCACGAAACCGGACGATCGACAATGCGCCAACCAGCCCCAAGGAAAGCGCCAGGGACGACTTGACGAGAGTGATGATCAGCGTGGTAGTCACAGTCAGCAGGAGAAAGTTCCGAGCGAAGAGTCGCCGGTTCGAGAGCGACTGCCCAAAGTGGATGTAAACCTGCCCTAACACGACCCCGAACGCCGCCGCGAGGCCGAGGCTCAAGACAAATCCTGGGAGCGAGGTGAGTGGGGTTGGATTCCAGAACAGTTCACGTAACGATTGTTGTATTGGCATGGGATGATTGGTTTAGGATGAACTAAGCTTCGAGGAATTCTGACATGAACAACGTTGAGATCGAGAGTTGCGAAAACCGCGCCCAGGAAAGCCAATGATGTTGGTGAACCAGCTTCTGCATTTTGAATTCTTCCTTCCGCATATGTCTCAGAAGCCAGGAGGCGGTCCGAATCCGCCCGGGGGCCCGCCCCGAAACGGCGAGAGATCCTTGTCGATACCGGCCCGGAGCTGGTCTTCGGTCAAGACGCCATTTTTATCCGTGTTCCAGGAGTTGAACCAGTGCTGGAATCCCTCGGTGAACTCCGCCTGCGTGACCTCGCCATTCTTGTCCGCGTCGAACGCGGCGACAAAGGTGGGTCCAAGGAACGTCCCGGGTCCAAAGCCGCCCGGCCCACCTGGCCCACCCGGCCCGCCGGGTCCCCCTCGTCCACCGGGGCCACCGGGCCCCCCAAAACCGAAGCCGCCGATGCTCGTCCCTTCGACCTTGCCGGTGAGCTGATCCTTCACCGATTTCGCGCGAGCGGTGACGAAGCCTTTGATGGGTTTGACAGGCTGACCGAAACCGCCGGGCGGCCCGAACCGCGGTCCCCCATCGCCCGGACCCTCAGCTCGAGGACCTGGAAACCCACCGCCAAAGCGCGGGCCTTCTTCACGGGCGCCCGGGCGGGACGCGGGTGTGCGCTCTCCCTCGGGGCGTCGTCCACCAAAACCGCCCCCAAAACCGGCCGGGCCGACCGCCTCACCTGCCACCACTTTGTCGAACCGCGCCAGTTTCTCTTCCGATTCCTCCTGCACGGCGGGTCGGATGGCCGCGGCGATCTCGTCAACCTGACGGTGAATACGCTCAGGATTGAAGATCGTCTCGCTGAACTCCTTCATCCGGGCAAGGTAGAGGCGTTTGAACTGCTCCACTTTGAACACGCGATTGAGAAAAACGGCCTCGCCCTGCCAGGGCTTGTGGATGCTGAGGTTCTCTCGCTGCTCCTGGCTTCCCACCTTCTCGAACTGACCGAATGAGTGGTCGAGGTCCCAAGGCATGAACTGGAATTGGCGCGTCTTGGGATGCAGATACACGTAGAAGTTCTGGCCCACGCCGAGAATGCTGTCCAACGTGCTGAGCCAAGTGGTCACCGCCATGAAGCGGGCGAACTCGTCCAGAACTGTAGACCCCTTTGCGATCGAGACGTTAAGACCCCTGCCCCGCCCGACCGGTTACAAGAAATGTTGTAGCCAGTTGCCGTGTGCGGGGGTCACAGTATCAGAACTGTGTCGGTACGTGACGAACGCGATGCTGAAGTCTGGAATGCCAACGCGTGTTTCGAGCGGGCGCGGCAAGGCGATGAGGCGGCGGCCAGTGAGTTGTATGACCGGCTGCATCCGCTTGTGCTTTGCATTGTGTGCGCTCACCTGCCCCGCCGCACGGCGGAGGAAGACCTCGTGCAGACCGTGTTTATGAAAGTGTTCACCAAACTCGACAAATTCTCCGGCACGGTGCCCTTCGAGCACTGGGTCTCGCGCGTGGCAGTCAATACCTGCCTCAAGCAGCTTCGGCACGAGCGGGTCCGGCCGGAGCTGCGCTGGGCCGACTTGAGCGAAGAGGAAGAGCGCGTGGTGCAGGAGCTGGCGGCCACGACCGATGACTTGCCCGGCTCGCAGAAACTGGCGGCGCGGGAATTGGTCGGCAAGCTCCTGGACCGGCTTGGCCCGGCCGACCGGCTGGTCGTCACGCTGCTGCACCTGGAAGGCCGCAGTGTGGCGGAAATCCGCCAGGCCACCGGCTGGAGCAGACCGTTCATCAAAGTGCGGGCGTTCCGCGCGCGGCAAAGAATGAAGAAGCACCTGGAGCAACTCCTGCGAGAGGCGTCATCATGAATGCGATGGACAACCATTTGGAAAGACTGCTGAAGGCGGCGGCAGAAACGCCGTCCCTGGCGACCCCGGAGCCGTCGTTCGCCCGCAAGGGGCGCGTGCTGGCCCATGGGCGGGCCGCGCGCGCCCAGCCGAGGTGGTTTGACTTCCCGGGTCTGCTCCGGCACGGACTGGCTTGGGCCTCCGTCCTGGCCCTGGTGACGGCCGTGGCGGGCCTGGCCCAAATCAAGCGCCGCGCGCCGGACGAATGGTCTCTCGCCAGCAACGTGGCAAACGTAACTCTGACGCGATGAACCCAAGTCCTAAGGGCAAAGCCGCGCTGTACCTGGCGGCAGTTTTCGTGGCCGGCCTGATAGCGGGCGCCATGGCCGGTTTTGCTCTGGCCCGGCGTTGGCCGCCCCCGCCGCCCTCGCCGGAGCGCATGGCCGAGCACATTCGGGCCCGGTTGACGTCCGATCTGCGCCTCACAGAAACACAGACGCAACAGATCTCGCCGGTCGTGGACGAGCTGGTGCGCCAGATGGGTGCCGAGCACGAACGCACCGTGGAGCGCATGGTGCAAATCATCCGCACGTCGCATCAGCGCATGGAGCCGTTTCTCACGCCGGAGCAGCGGGAGAAATTCCGCCGCATCCAGCAGGAGCGCGAGCAGGCTTTTCGCCGGGCGGCTCGACTGCCGAAGTGAGTTGATAGGGGAATGCCGAAGAAAGGTTTGCCGAGGGAGCCCGCTCGCAAATAGACTCGAAGGGGCAATGAAGCCAATTCTTTTTATGGGGATCACGGGGGCGCTGGCGCTGGCGCTACAGGCCCGGAGCCCACTGAACCTGGAGCTGGTTCCCAGGCCTGCCGTCACGCGCAGCCACGGCGAAGGCCAGGTGCTCGGGGCGCAAGCGCCGGGCGGGGCGACCTGCCGGTTGGCGCTGGCGGATGTCGCCGTGCCCAACGCGCCCACGGTTTCCCCCGAAGGTGCAGTGCCCGACGCCGGATCGCCCACGCTGAAGTTCACCGGCGGCGACACCGTTCTTCAAGTGTTGCTGGACAAGGCGCCAGATGGAGCCGTGGTGGTGTGTGAACAGACCGAGCCGCTGACGGTCACCAGGACCCTGACGATTGCCAAGCCGATCACCCTGTGCGGCCTCAAAGCCCGCCTGCCCGAGGAACTGGGCGACACGGTGCTGCTGATCGTCGCAGCCAAGGGTGTCACCTTGACCGACCTCGAACTGCATGGGAATTACGATTCGGTGCCCCAAAAGAACCGCGCTCCGCTGATCCACATCAAGGCCGGCGAGTTCCGAGTCGAGCGGTGCAAGTTTTTCGACGGGAGCAAGGACGGAATCATGGTCACCCCGGATGACGGGGCTGGCGACATCGTGGGCGGGGTCGTCCGGAACATCGAGGGCACCCGCATGGGGCGCGATGTCGTTTCCCTCAGCGGCGGGTGCGGCGGCCAGCGGATTCGCAATGTGACGGTCGAGAACGTCCGCCTCAAGAAAGGCTATTACCGGGGCGCGGTCGAAGTGAGCGATGGGTCGGACAACGTCACCGTCAGGCACGTCCACGCCCAGGATGCAGTGTATGCCATCGATGTGCAGGATCACGGCGCCCGGCAATCGGGAAAACCGGCCCCCAGCGCGCCCAACACCAATATCACGGTTGAGGACGTGACAGCGCTGAACTGCAAGCACGTCATCCGCACGGCCAACCGTCCTCTCGGGCACAGCCACCTGACGATCCGCGATGTCACCGGGAGGGACTGCCAGGAACCCGTTCTGATCTCGAACACGAAACATGTGCGCGTGCAGAACCTCACCCTCAGCAACGAACCGGAAGCGAAGAAACCGCGCATCACGCTGCGCCACTGCGATGATGTCGAGATGCGGAACATCACCATCATCGGCCTCCGGGCAGGGAGAGAGGCTATCGCCACCCCGAACTCGACCGACGTCAGAATTGAAGGACTGAAGCGTTGACCTGCCGAATGCTCAACCGGGAGGCGACACGCAGCAAGCGTTAGGGCCTAACAGAAATTCTATTCACACCACAGCGCAAAGAGCCGCGCATTGGTCAGCTTGAAACGCAGCGCCACGGGAACTGACGGTAGCGGAAAACTCACGTTCCATTCCACCGCGAGGTCCAAGCCGTCGCGCTGAATGGGTGCGGACGTCGCGAGCACTTGGCCGTCGGGGGCAAGCACTTCTACCCGGATTTCGCCAAAGTCCGACTTCGCGTTGAGCCGGAGCGCGGCGCTCTTGAGCCTCACCGGCTTGGTCACGATTTCACCGCCGTTGAAGGATGATTCCAGCGCCACGAAACGGTCGCGTTTGACGGTGGCGAAGCCAATGCCGCTCTTCTCCGGCCCTTGGTCCGGTCCGGCGTAAGGCCCGTGACGATACATCCGCCCGCCATAATAGAAGCGGAGGTCATCGCCCACGACGATCGGGTCGTTATTGGCCAGCGAAAGGTTGAACCGATCCCAACTGCCGATGTGACCAAGGGAGAGAAACGGCTGCCGGTTGCCCAGGCGCTTGAAGTGCACACTGTCGCGGCTGACGGCGAGTTGCAAGTCGAGGGTGCTCGTGTCGGGCGTGGCATGAAAGACCTGCACCAGACCGACGTAAATGCTTTCGTAGGGGAACACTTTCATCGAGTAAATCTCCGTGCCGGGCGGATCCTGAAGGTCGGCTGTCAACACGACAGGCGCGGTGTCCGGCTTCACAAAATCCCATTGTTGGAAGTCGGCGGACTCGATGCGGGCAACTGCGCGACCAGAGAACCATTGCTTGAACCCAGCGTTAGTGGACCACGCACCGGCCACCTCCGGCAGGGCTTTGCGTGCGCGCCCATAAAGCACGTACTTGCTGCGGGCCGGATCGAACATCCCGTGCGTGGCCCCGTCCCCGATGGCCTCGGTCGCCCAAGAGTTGACCAACTTCCAATGGATGCCATCCGGGCTGCTGGCCACGCCCAAGCCGCGGCGCTGGCCTTGGTGCCAGGGATCGCCGTCGGTGCCGGCATATTTCCAATCAATGTCCAGGAAGCCCATTTTGTAGCGGCGCTCGGGAGCGGGATCCCGGTCGTCACGATGCACGCCAAACAGTTCGTAGAAGTAAGGAGAGGCCGCCGGCCCCTCGGTCTTGCTCTTCTTGGTGAACAGAATATTGGACGGCTGGCCACCAATCAGCGTGAGGTCCAGACGCGGCTTGTGCCAGGAAATGCCGTCATCGCTCTCGGCATAGCCGGCACCCATGCCCGACTTGTACCACATCTTGAACTGGGCGCCGTCGCGGATGACCGAGCCCTAGACTGTGGCCATCGGCGGCTCCCAGTTTTCGCTGGGCCAAAGCACGGGATTGCCGGGGAACTTCTGTGCCTGCTCAACCGTGCGCTGGACGCGGGTCATGGATGCAATGAGGTAATCGTCGAGGAACAACTGCTTGCGCGCGCCAACAAGGATTGGAGCATCGGCAGCCAACAGCGGCAGGGACACCATCGCCGCGGCCAGGCTAAAGAGTTGCATTGGGTTCATCGCAGTGGGGTGGGGTCTGAATGGTGGCGTTCGTCCAGAAGCATTGCTCTCTTCAACGCCCGCTGTCCGGCAATTGCGCTTCGATCGCCGCCGGATTTGTGAGCGCGTGGGCGGGGCGGGGATGCTGGTCGTTGAAGACGCACAGCGACTCGTAGGTTTCCAGGGTGATGAAATTCTCGTCCACGTTTTCGCCCGCCCGCGGCACGGCGTCGCTGCGCAGGCCAAGATGCTTGGCCAAGAAAGCATAGGCCCCCTGGCGTTTGGAGGGACCGTAGTCGTGGCCTTCCAGGGGTAGGTGGAGGTTTTCGACGGAGTTTTCCGCACCATAAACCCGGTACACGCTTTGGATTCAACGGCTCGGATGCTATTCCAAAGTTGCACGCTCATGGCCCGCTTGCCGGTGTGGGGGTATTGCTGCGCTTCATTCACGCCGGTCATGTCGCAGGCGAACACCACCGTCCCCATCCGGGCGAGCACCGCGGCGATTCTCTGTGCTTCACCGCCGAATCGGCCGCCCGTCTTGTTGGTCCCGAAGGGCGTGCTGATGCCGGTGCAATGTCCGTGCGTCACGAGGACCGCCGGAGATTTGCCGGGTGCCGATTTTGCGGTCGGACGGTAGAGGTTGCCGGTGACGAACAAGCCGGGCAGGCTCTCGAAGGCGACATTCTCGACAGTGTAACCATCGTGCCGCCGTGGGCCACGAAAAGTCGGTTGGAGGGGTGTCCGCCGCGGCAGACGCGTCAGGCCGGTGCCACGCAAAATTCCTTCGCGGATCTGGGTGGCCCTTTTCCCCCAGGAGACGCGGTCGGACCAGGTCTTCGCATACTCCGCCAATTTGTTCCTCGCCGTTTCCTCGGTCCAGGCTTGGCCCTGGCGCAGCGTGGGAACGGATTCGGCTGGGTCAGCGGCCAGCTTAAGCGAAAGGCGGATCGCGGCGGTGCCGAACACAACCAATCCGGTGAGGCTGATGAAGAGTTGCTTCATAGTTGGTGCGAGTATGACACGGCTCTGGTTCCCAGGCGATACCGAATCGCTGGACCGCGTCAGTGCGCGTGCGGCTCTGTTCGGAGCAACGCCGAGTGCTGCGAACCAGATCCGCCTGCATTTGCAAACGACACGGATCATCGCCCCATGGCCTGCGCGCAGGAGCATCAAGGCTACCTGCGGCCGGCGGCTTGAAAGCAAAGCCCAAGGAGGTGCCGAGCGGCTCCAGAGCCGCACCCCGGGCGTCAACCGGTCCCACGACCTGGCACGCCGAGATCCCTTTCGCACCGCTCGGTCTCAGTGGCTGAGGGAGAATCTTGTCACGCCATAGAACCGGGGACCTTGCTCCTCTTGAGTCCATTCGCCCCAGACAGAGTTTCTGCCACCCACACGCCGACCCGGGCGGCTCGAAGCGTTTTGCAGGCTAAGCTCCTTGAACCGGTGTGATGATCCAGTTACACTGAATACAGTATTAATTCTGGATTTCAATCATGAGCGCATCCACCGTCGTCAGCCTTCGTCTTCCACCTGAGGCAGCCACACGTCTTCGCCAAATGGCGCGCCGCATGGGCCGAACCGCCAGTGAGGTTGGAGCCGAGCTTGTCGCTGAAAGCCTGCGCCGGGCCGAGTTCGCATTTATCGACTTCCGCGACTCAGCCGCTGGACGGCAAGCCTACATCCAGGGGACGCGTCTGGCGGTTTGGCAGGTGATCTCGTTGCACGGAACCTATAACGGCGACGTGACGAAAACAGCCGCTCATTTGAAGTGGCCCGAAGCCAAGGTTCACGCTGCCATTGCTTACACGGAGGCGTTCCCGGACGAGATCGAGGAAGCTCTTGAGGATCAGGCGAGCTGCGATTTTTCAAAACTCTCACGGCTTCTTCCCGGCATCATGCGCTTTGAAGACGTCCGTCCGCCCAAAGTGAAGAAATAATCCATGATGGAGCTTCTTCTGGATGAGCACGTGACGCCGGGAATTGCTCTGGCTGCTCGCAAGCTCAGTCGTGGCATACGAATTGTTTCGATCCACGACTGGCTGGACGGGCACTTTGTGGGTGTGCCAGACGCTGAAATCCTTCGTGAAGCCGTTCGGCGAAGAGTCACCTTCGTGACCTTTGACCTGAAGACTATCCCCCTTCTCCTGCGATCCTGGGCTGAACTGGGGATGGATCGTGGAGGGGTGGTTTTCGTTGATGAGAAGACCTTTGCTCAGAATGACGTTGGCGGCATGGCCCGGGCGCTGTGTGAACTGCGTAAACTCCAGGGCAATCTCGATTGGACCAATCGGGCGTTTTTCCTTCAGCCTCCAATACCATGACCCGCACAACGACCTTGAGAACTCGACTGTTTCCGCCGTTCGAGCTCCAGGTCAATCGAACGCTCGCACAGGAATTGTCCTCATTCGAATGCCTCGGTCGGCAAGGATGTTAAACCTGCTGTCTTGCGTGCGCTCGACAAGCTTGATGCCGCTTTCAAGAAGCGGGTTTGAGGTCCTTTATCGTTTTCGTCGAAACAGCGAGAGGTTCACAATACCGTCCTGATTGGGACCCCACCCCTTGCTTATTGTGGAAAACCAGGTTCCCAGAACAACAATCCAAAACGCCTCTGAAACCCGTTGATACAAGGGGGTTTCGCTCTCTCTCCGTCATCTCAAAGATCACCTTGCCACCCCCTCGATGAGCGGTTTCAGCCCTTCGCAGGCCAAAACTCTCTCCTCTCTCCCCTCTCTCGGCCGCCAGAACATCAATAATTTTCGACTGAGGTACCCAGTCGTTCGGAAGTGACCCGCGATGGGGGGCGAAGCCATCGTTACTGCCGAACAAAGCACGACTTCGCTTGTGCCACCCTTGGGTAACGACAAAGCCAAAGTGGTCACCTTGAACCGTCGCACCCCGCAAGGTCAAAACACTGGAATTGGCCCGGTGACAAGCATTTGCGAAGTGATTGTGGAGGGGTTTTCTGATTTACTTTGGTTCCATGAGTTGGAAACGAATGCTCGTGTATATCACTGGTTCGGCCGATCAGGAACTCCTGCTTCGAAACGAATACCTGGCGACGGAGAACCGGATTCTCAAGAACCAGATCAAGGACCGACTGCGGCTGACGGACCCGGAGCGAATCAGTCTGGCCGAGATTGGCAAGCGTCTTGGCAGGAAGGCCCTGACGGAGGTGGCGCAAATCGTTCGTCCCGAGACCATCCTGACGTGGCATCGGAAACTGGTCGCACAAAAGTCTGACGGCTCCAAGAATCGATCCTCCGTGGGCCGGGCCACGACCGACCCGACGGCCGAGAAGTTGGTTCTGCAGTTCGCCCGGGAGAATCGGAGTGGGGCCCATTCAGCCTGGATGCGCCGGCGGCCCCAGGTGGGATGGGCCTGCCCCAGGCGGCGGATCAGGCCAATCAGGTCACGATTCACCGCTGGCCTTCCAGCACCCCGGCGAGATTTCCAGCGCCAGAAGCAGCGGAAGCCCACCGGATGCCCAGCGACCACGGTGCACGGCTCAACGATGACCAGCACCCGCGGCCAACCGGACCAGCAACGCCGCCGCCGTACCCACAGAAACCGGTCGGCCCTCTTGAGGTTGGGTTTGGGGACGGAGCGCTGCCGCACGATGAGTGGGTGGCGTAGCGCCAGATTTTCCAGCAAGAGTTGGTCGCGAGATTGGAATCCAGAGAACAGGATCCGTAGGATGGTCGCAAACAAGTCGAACATAACCGGCCAACCTTGGCTGACAGCGCTGGAGAATCAACCTCTTTGGCCGGCGACAGTGTTTTCGCTACCCACACGTGCTGCACCGGGCGCGCGCTCGTAACGTCGGCGACCACTGACACCTTTGCGGGACCGGCGGCGGACGCCAGCGAAGCGAGAAGCTGCAGGAGGCACGCCAAGACCAGCGTGGCACAGACCCCCTTCGTCGGGAGGAACGATGATTTCGTTTTCATGACGATCAATAGGCAGGCGCGATCATTTCGCCGCCAGGGGTTTGGCCTCGGGATCAATGATCGCGCGGAAGCCGACGTTAAAGACCTTCTGCCACGGGTCGTAGGCCCAGCGGCTGGCGCTGCGGCAGAGCTTGGGACGATCGCGCCAGGAGCCGCCGCGAATCACCTTCTTCGCGCCTGAGCCGCCGGCCTCCCGGCCATCGCCGACACGGAGGGGAACGGGGCCGTAGTCCGAGCGCGTCCACTCGGCGGCATTGCCATGCATGTCGTGGAGGCCCCAGGCGTTCGGAGCGTAGCGGCCGATCTCCGTCGTCACGAGCGCGCCGTCGTCGAAGCGGCTGTCTTTCGCCACCAGGTCGGGGGCTTTCGGGCGCCAGCCTTCGTCGGCCAGCTTGCGGAGGTTGGCGTCGCCCAAGTTGCCGAAGGTCGAGAAGTCAGTGTCGAGGTCGCCGTAGTACAGCGGCGTCGCGGTGCCGGCGCGGCAGGCCCATTCCCATTGCGCCTCGGTGGGCAAGGCGACGGTCTCGCCCGATTTCTCCGAAAGCCAGCGACAAAACGCCATGGCCTCTTCCCAAGAAACCCGCACCGCCGGTTGCCTCGGCCGGTTGAGCGGCCAACCGGTGTATTCCTCGTCGAACCACCACGAGCTGCGATGCTCGAAACGGCTGTCATATTTCGGATTGAATTTCGCAAACTGCTCGTTCGACACCTCGCACTTCGCCATCCAGAAAGGCTTCTCAATCCTCTCGGCGGTCAGGACGCGCTCATCGGGCGCGCCGTTCGTGTCGCCCATGATGAATGAGCCTGCCGGGATGGGCACGAACTCCATCGTCGTCCCGCCGCCGAGGTCCACGGTGCGCGTGACCGGCCCGGCTGCAGCCTGCCGCGATTTCGCTTCCGCAGCTCCGAATGGCCAGCCTGGCACCGCGAGCACGGCTGGTTTTCGCGGCGGTTCGGGTTCCGGAATCACGGGTTGGGGCAGATCATAATCGGTCTCGAGGTCCGGGACTTCCTCGCAGTTCTCCACGACGCCACCGTAGAGCTTCCGCAATTCGAGGCGACGCTGGCATTGGTCGCCGGGAATCTTCGTGGTCTCGGCCCAAGTGCCGTGACACGGGGCGTTGAGGTCGATCCAAGTCACAAGCCGGTCCCACGCTTCGGCATCAAGCTTCACGTTGTGGTGGCCCTTGGTGAGCATCTGGATGAGCTCGCTCGTGTCCGCGGCGAACTCGCGCGGCGGCAGCAAATGCAAATCGCTTTCCAGTCCGCCCACGCGCACAAATTGCCGGAGCGCAACGTAGCTGGGATCGAAGACCGCGCCGTATTTGCCGAGCAGCGCCTGCTTCTCGCCGCGCAGGAACTGGCCATCGAGCTGGCCGCCGCGATAGGCCACGTAACCGCCCTGCTCGCGGCGCAGGTCTGGAGCGGCGTGGGCGGGGCGAATCGGCGAATCGGCGAATTGGCCAGTCGCCGTTTCGCCGTTTCCCCGTTTCGCCGTTACCTTTTCCACGACGCCGTCGTGACAGCCCACGCAAAACTTGTCGAGCACCGGCTGGACCTCGCGCGCAAAACTGAAGCCGCGCAGCGGGCCGCGCCACGGAGTGATGTCGCGGGCGGGACCCGTGAGAGCGATCCGCCGCGTCGTGCCCGGCGGCGCGCCGCTTTGGCGATCGTGGCAGCCCACGCAGGAGACGTTTTCCCCGGGCATCGCGCTCATCCAACTGCGCATCAATGCCACCGCCTGGCCCTCGGCGTCGAGCGGCTGGAACGAAATCGGTGTCTTGGCTGGCACCCGGAAGAGCGCGGAGCCGTCTGACTCTACCGGCACGGTGCCGAGCACGCGCTTGGTTTCCCACGGGCCGTCGGCGCCCACCCGATGGTCAATGCCCGCCAGCCGCTGATAGCCGAAATGATAGGTAAACAGGCGCAGCGCCTTCACCGTGCCGCGCGGCACGCCCTGGAGGCCAGGACCGCTGTAAACGTCCTCCATATAGACCAGCGCTTGCTTACTGTCCGGTTGAACCTTGTCTTGAATCACAGGCGGCAGGGCGCGTTTCGCGAGCGGCACGGGTTCCAGCAGGGCCACGCCTTCCTCCTCCCTGACGAGCACCCTGTTGTCGAACACATCCACCAGGTAAATGCCCCAGAGCGCGTCCGGGTCGGGCTTGCAGGCGACCAGGAAATACTTTTCCGAGAGCGGCCAAGGGTGCAGGAACTTGGGCCAACTGTGCTCGGTCAACTTGTCCTCGATCTTGGGCCGGACCGGCGGGCCTTGGCGGGGAATGCGCTGCACGACGCCCTCCGTCTCGTGCCGGCCCTTTGCGGGATCGAAGAGGAACAATTCACCCACGCGGCCTTCGTGGTGGCCGGTGACGATGGTGACGATTTTCGTCGGGTGATTTGGGATGGCGCGGGCAAAAAACATCGCGTTTGGCCAATAGGAATTCCCGCCGGTGTATTCCATCTGGCCGGTGCCGTCGGGATTCATGGACATCAACAGGCGGTTCCAGACGTGGGGAGTGTCGGTGTAATCCCAGCGGAGGTAGAGCACGCGGCCATTGTTCAGCACGCTGGGCGTGTAATCATGATCCTGCTCGAAGGTGAGCTGGCGGATGCTTTCCCCATTGGGCCCCATCTTGTACATCATGCCGACGATGACGCCGGCGTTGCAGGGCACACCCTGGAGCGGCGCGGTGGACAGGAAAATGATCTCGCCGTTCGGGAGGTAGATGCCGTCGTAATTGTGAACGTCGCGATGAACGCTCGGCGTGAGCTGGCGGGGCGGAAGTTCAGCCGCGTGCGTCGAGGAAGACAGCTTCAGCTCGTGAACCTGCCAGTTGCGGTTGGCGTCCGGCATGGAGAACAGGATCTTGTCGGCATCCCAGTGCAGCTCGATGTCGTTCACCAGCGGCGTGCCGGCTGGTTTGTAGAAGGTGGCGAGCTTGCCTTCCGGTCGCACCGGCGAGAGGACGGCTATTTCGTTGGTCCATTGGTTGACATTGGGCATCGTCCCGTAGTTCCAGGAACTCTGGCGTGGGATGCCGAGGTATTCGCCGTAGCCGAAGCCTTCCCAACTCGTGCGCCGCGCCCCCCCGAGGGGAACGCGTTTGAGCACGAGCAACTGGTCGAAGTCCAGCAGCGGATTCGCGAGCAGCGCCTCGCGCTGAAACACCTCGACCGCAGTCACGGCGCTCGCCAGCGCCGTCCACGCTTCCAACTTGTCCGGTTGGAACCCCTCTACCGCCGCACCCACAGCCTTCTGCAGGCGGGCGAAACGGGTCAGGTGCTCTTGAGGGTACTTCCCCGGAAAACTGGTGTTGAGGTCCTCCACCGCCGAGCGGAGCGCGTCGAAGTCAAAACCGCGCGCGCAGACCAGCGCTTCTCCCAGGGCGCGGCTGCGCAGGTAGCAGGTCGCGCGCAGGCGCTCCAAACCCTGCCGGTCGTTGACGGTGGCAGCGAGTTGGGCGGCTTGGCGGGCCAGCGGCGGCACGCGTTGGCTGGCTTGCGCGTAGCGGCGCGCCAGAGCGGCCCAGTCCCCCGGGCGCCAGTCGAACTCGAGAATGCGGTCCTCGATCTCCCACTTCATCTGCTGGCGATCCGAGCCCGTGGCGAAATCCCGCCTCAGGGGCGCCCAGAGCCGCTTCACCGCGGCGCGGCGCGCGCCCAGCACGCTGAAGCGCACCGAGCCGTTCGTGCCAGCCCAGTCGTCCACGCCGATGGACGCTTCCAACCGCGCAAACTCTCCTCCGAGCGGCACCTGAATGATGCTGTCCGCCTGCACATTCAGCCCCCTATCAAACGTGCGGCCATTCAGGCGCATCTTCTGATACAGACCGCTCTTGAGCGTGAGATCCTTCTCCCAGCGCCCCAGCAGGACGGTAAAGTTGGTGGACCGGGTGAGCCATTCGGCAGAACCGTCAGGGCGGATGAGCCTGGCCCCGGCCCAGTTGGCCACGGCCCATTTCACGTCCGGAACGCCGGTCACGAAGAGGAAAAGGTCTTTCGCACCCGCCAACGGCACTCTGATCTGCCGGGCAGCGTCGCCGCCGCGCATGGTGTCGCTTTCAAACGGAGCGAATCCATCTTCAACACCCTTGCCGGCAACCGCTTCGAGCGACGCGAGGAGGCTCTCGTGCCAGTTGGATTGACGGACGTAGGAGCTTGGATCGTCTGAAGCCGCCAAGCCAAGGCAAGCGCCCCGGCCCACCAGCAAGCCCACGAGGAAAGGTTTTATCCAGCGTGACATGATCGGGATATTGACGCGACGCGGCCCTTTTTTCTTCACTCAACGAACGCGGGCCGATGGATGCTGACGCGCGCGTCCACGCCGGCTCCTTCATGGGGAAAATGCAGGGCCTGGTCGCCAGTTTCGAATCTTGAAGTCCCCGGCAAACCGAATCAGTCACAATAGCTTCGCACAAAAACCTCAGAAGCCTATGAATACTGGAAAAGCGATAACAACAGGAGTCACCCAGTCAGCGACCTCCGGCAGAGCCGGAGGCTTCACGAAGGTGGAGCAGCTTGAAGCCGCGCGGCCCTTCGGGCACCGCTTGACACCGTCATCCTTACGAGCACCGCACACCCGGTTACTCTGCCCATGAATCCCCAGGTAGGGCGCGTCACTCCGTGCGCGCCGCAAGATCGAGCCTGGCCCCCGGGCGGCGCGCACGGAGTGACGCGCCCTACCGCCCGGCCCGGTTCAGGGGCGCAAGGCGCGAAGACTTGCTTCGGGGCATTCTCTCCCCGCGAGGAACGAGCGGGGAGAGAGCCGAAGAGAGGGCAGGCTCATGGTAAATGATTCTGCTGAAACCCCCCATTTTCGGAAAATAGCCGGGACCCGTTTTCACTCGGAACACTTCTGCGCGCCGCAGTGTCAGGCTGGCGAAAGCTGGCCCAGCAGTTGCCGGAGTGCAGCGGCGTTGTCGCGCTGGAGGGCAGTAAAGCGGGGTGGCTGGATTACGAAGCGACGCTCGCGGCCGCGCCGTCGCATTTTGTGCGGCCGGACATTCGGTAGAGCGACCTCCTTTCGTTCAACTACACCAGCGGCACGACGGCGCGGCCCAAGGGCGTGATGATCACCACCGCAACGCCTGGCTCAATGTCGTCGGCGCGGTCAAACTTCCTCCTCCCAAACCACATGATAAGCGCCGATTTGGTCGTAAACTTGTCAGTTCACTCAAGCGGCGCAGGCCACTCTCCCGTCATGGACCGGAGGAGAAAGTTCTGCGGGTATTATTCATTCTCAAGAATTGAACCCTTTAGACCCCATGACGTCGAGGTGGGACCATGGGCGAGCTGGAAAAGCGGCAACAGGCGCCCGCTCCCAAGGTGGCGCCACGCGCTGAGGCAGGAAGCCCGGTTTCCCTGAGGGTCTTGCCCTGTTGACGGCGATTGCTTTTCCGAGGCCGGTCGTGTAGGGCTGTGGAACTGACGAAAGCAACATGAACCCTTCGCGCATTCTGCACTCCAACATCGCTTGCGTCCCGATGCTGCTATGGCTGCTCTTGGTCCGGACCGGCGCACTGGCGGCCGAGGCCGTCAACGTTCCCGACGACTCGAGACCGCTGCGGGTCAAGGCGGCTTGGTTCCAGCGGGATCTGCTCGACAAACATTGGCTGAAAGGGCTTTACGTCTCCATCGTACCGGCCGCGCCGCCGGGAACACAACTCGAGCACACCGTTGATGATCCCGGCAACGTCATCCACGCGGGTGTCTGGACGGGGCGTTACTTGGGGGGCGTCGGGTATCAGTACGCCGTCACCAAGGATCCCTGGGTTCGCCAACACGGTGGCCGGATTCTCGAGGCGCTGCGGGTCTTGCAGGAGGTCACCGGCAAGCCCGGGTTGCTCGCGCGGGGTTACGTCAAAGGGCATGGCCCGGTCGAGGACTGGGAACGTAACGGCGCCGACTCGAAGGAATGGCATCAGGGTCAGGGCGCTTACGCCGACTATCGCTGGTACGGCGATGTGAGCGTGGACAACTTCAACGCCGTCCTCTTCGGCTACGCAATCTACCACGACCTGGCGGCCGACGCCGGACAGAAGAAGCTCATCGCTCGCGACGTCGAGCGCCTGATGACTCACCTGCTCGATAACCACTGCCGGATCATCGATGTGGATGGAGAGGTCACCCAGTGGGGCCACGTCGGCATGGATCCGGATCCAGGGCGTGACGAGTACTACAAAAAAGTTTACGGCCCGTATCTCCAGCGCGCCGGCCTCACCAATGCCCCGTGGCAACCTTCCCTGCGCAGCTCGCTGATGTTGCTGCCCGACCTGCTCATCGCCGACCACATCACCGGCAATCCCCGTTATCGCGACCTCTATCGGCGTGTCGTGGCGCGGTGCAAAGACAACCCCGATTTCCGGCGCGAAGGCGGCCCGTTCAGCCTCGAACGCCTGGCCCGGGTCAACCATAGCAGCGAAGGCCAATCCTATGAGGCGCTCTACAATCTCGTCCGCTACGAACGCGATCCGGCATTGCTCGCGAAGTATCGCGGTTGGATCACCGATCTTTGGGAGATGAACTGGATGGAAGGCAATTCGCTGTTCGCGTTCATGACACTCGCTTTGCTGCCCGAATACCGCGCGCCCCTCAAGCCCGGCCTTTCCCGCGCCGTTCCCTCGGCGATCTCGCACGGGGAGGAGGGACTCCGGCTCGCACGCGAGACCCTGCGCGACTTCCCTGTGGACCGTGTTCTTCGTCCGGTCCTGAACTCGCTGCGAGCGGACGTCGAACGCAACCCTTCCGCCGCCCGCCAAGGCCAGCCGCAAAGCGCCAAACCGCTCCCTGTCAACCGGCGCCCTCTCGACAACGAATACACGTGGAAGGGGAATCCTTACCAGATGGATGGGTGGCTCAAGCCGGCCCTGAGAATGTTCCAATGCTCAGCGGACGACCCGCGCGTCGCCTGGTTCTGCGATTCCTCAGGGCGCATTTTTCTGACCCGGGATGGCGGCAAGAAATGGCGCGAGGTCAGCGTCGGCCTCATGGGAGCATCGGTTGAAAACATCCGCGCTTCGACGAATCGCACCTTCATCGTGTGGGCCAAAACCGATCGCGGAGTGATGATCTCTCGGGACGGAGGCCTGAGCTGGCGGGCGGCGCCGGAATCCATTCACGTGGAGTTCCCCGCACCCACCTTCCAGGAATGGCAGGCGGTTTCGAGAACGCTATCGGTCCGTGTGAACGACGCCGGCGCCTTGGTGAAGACCCTCGATGGCGGCCAGACCGCCGTGCCCTGCATGCAGGAGTGGCGGATTCCGCGCGCGAATTCAGTGTTCATCACGCCCTGGGGTGTCGTGGCGGGTGGTCCGGGCGGTTGTTACCTCAGCGCAGACGCCGAGCGCTGGACCGAAATGCGGCTCTGGCGCGAGGATGAGACCGGCGCCGCCGATTTCCTGCACGCGTACTGGATGGGGCGCTATTACGGCTTCATCGGGAAGAAAGATTGAATGGCCGCGGCGCTGTGGCCTGACACGGCTGACTCGGCCGTCCTTTTGCCACCTTCGAACAGTTCCAAACCATTGCCCCGCCGGACGGCGGTGAGGGGCTTCCACTCAGAACCAATGTCGCGGTCGTGGGCGGCTGCGGGGAAACTTATCAGGTCCGGCCTTACAAGGACAGCAAGTATTCCACCAGGTCGTCCAGTTGTTCCTTCGACAGATGCGAGGTTTTGCCATGCTGGTCCTTGGAGTTGCCGGTGGTGAGCACGTCGCGCATTGTGGCCGCGGAGCCGTCGTGCAGATACGGCGCGGTGCGCCAGCCCTCAATGAGGGTGGGCGTGTCGAACTGGTCGGTCGGCTGGTCGAACCGCCTGCGCGTGCCCACGTCGTATTGCTTGAGGTTGGTAAACAGCGTGGCCGGATGACACCGGGCGCAGCCGACCACCGCAGAGCGGAACAGACGCTCCCCGCGCTTGGCCGCGACGGAGAGTTGGCCGTTGACCAGGCGCGGGCTGGGCACCGGCTGGAGCGACTTGAGGTACTCGTCGAGGGCGTTGGCCACTTCGTCCGGCTGCACGGTGAAGAGGATGTGTTTGATGCCGGCACGCACCGCGGCCTCAGCCGTCTCGCGCACGCCCATGCTCATGGCCGGCGGGGTCTGGTGCGCCAGCAAGAGGCTCTTGTTGTTTTTCGGATTGCCGATGCCGTCGTTGAGCAGGTCCCAGTTCAAGGCGTCCACGCGCGCGTCGCCGGGATGGCAACTGGAGCAGCTTTGCCAGCCTTGGAAACAGAGGCTCGCGTCGTGGAAGTGGAACTCGCCCTGGCGTACGACGCTCATCCGTGGCTTGGGGCCGAGCGGGATGGACTCGACCTTCGGATTCAGCGAGGCCACGTCCACCACGGCCAGCGTGTCGGAGAAGTAATTGGCCACGTAGGCCTTGGCGCCGACGAGCAGCACGGCGCGCGGGCCGCGGTCGGTTTCAGCGAACCGAATCCGCTGGCGCACGCCGACGAGGAACGACAAGTCGTTCCGCACGTCGGCTGGCACGCGCGAGGCAGCGGTGTATTCCACGTTCTTCCCTTCCTCCAGCGTCTTGGGCAGCCTGGCCAGTTTGGCCAGCAAGGCCGGGAAATCAATGACGCTGATTTCATGCGTGCCGGCGTGCGTGATGACCACGGTCTTGCTGTCCGCCGACCACGCTAATCCCCACGGATTGGCCGCGCCGTTTTCAACGTTGTCCACCAGCACCGTGTTGACGATCTCCAGCTTGTCAAGGTCGATGATAGTTTTGGCGTTGGTGTTCACCCAGCCGCGCTCCAGTTGCGTCGTGGGCAGGTGGAAGCGGCTGAGGATGTGAGTTACGCAGGCATATTTGCCGTCGGGCGACACCCGGATGTCCTGCAACGACGCGCTGCCATTGGTGAACGGGAGTTCCTTGACCACCTTGCCGGCGGCCACGTCAATCACACTGACCACGGCGGCGACATAATCCACGTCGCTGCGCCCGTTGTGCAGCAGGTTGGCAACGAGCAAGAACTTGCCGTCCTTGGTGATCGCCGCGGCGACGGGTTCACGCTGCACTTTGACGCGGCGGACTTCTTTCTTCGCGCCGAGATCGAGGAAGCTCACGTCGTCGTTGAAACGGTTGCACACGAAGAGCGTTTGGCCGTCGGGACTGAGCACGGGCGCCGTGGCGCCATGCCCGGCGGGAATGGTCGCGACGGTCTGGCCTTTGGCCACGTCCACGAGGCAGACGGTGCTGACCGGAGCGGCGCAAGTGACAACGAGCTGCGCTTCGTCGGCCGATAGTGCCAGCCCGAGCGGCGCGGCGGGCATGGAGAGGGTGCGCGCGACTTGCCCGCTGGCGAGGTCAAACGCCAGCACGCGGTTGGCCGTGGCGCAGGCGATGAACAACGTTTTTCCGTCCTGCGTCGCGGCCAGCGCGGTCGGGGACAGATAGCCATCGGGCTGAGGGGATGGGGAAGCGCCGAGAGCCGGCTGCGGCGAGTTGAAACAAAAAGCAGCGGCGCACATCACGGTCGAAATGGCTCTGAGCAACTTTGGCATGGGTTTTATTTTGCTCAACAGACTGCCATAGCCGGGCCGGAATCCACAATTTCATTTTGCGGCCGGGGCCAAACAGGGGTCATCCCACTTGGGGCAGTCCGCGCCTTCGCGAGGAATGGGCTCAACTGGGCCTGCAGGCTTCGCCGGCCGCGATCCGGAAGTATCGCCTCGAGTCCAGGCGCCGGCCTTCACCGAGTGGGCGGAGCTTCCTCCCGAACCATGCGCGTGGCCTTGCCGCGATGGATTTCTTTGGGGTCCCGACGGTCCCCTTGCGCCGGCTCGACGCCTGGATCGGGATCACCCCTGAGAGCCAACCGGTGTACGTGGACGCCGGCGCCCCGACCTACACCGCCCAGACTTTCAGCGCGAAGCGATACGACCACTCGGCGCTCAAGGCCGCGTGGACATTGCGCGTGACACAAGAGTGACTCCGAGTAAACACTTGTAATCCTGATGAAACTGTGTCGAGCCGATTCAAAATCCAATCAGTTAGGAAGCCAACCATCCTCCTGGCCGTGAGAGAAACCCGCCCCCGCCACCGCGCCGGTCAAGCAAGGCCACGGCTGCCCGGCTCAGCCCACGGGAATGCCCCTCGAACCCGGCGCCTTCCAGTTTGTTATGGAGCCAAAGCTTGACGCTCGCCCCTGTGTCAGGCAGTGTCGCCTGACATGACGACCGTCGAACTGAAACCTCGCGAATTTCATCGCCGGATTGGCTGGTCGCTGGCAGAAGCGCGCCGAGGCGTGGCCGTCGTGATCGCCGCGCCGGGACCCCCGCCGGTGACATTGTCCCTGGGCCGGCCGCAACGTGCAAAGCGGTCTCGGGGAACCGGAGTGGACTGGGACGCGCACTTTGCCTGGCTGAAGACCCAGCCGAAACTCGCGACCAACCCCGTGGACGAGTTGCGCGGCGAGGAGCGGCGATGAACTACGACACGGTGCATGTGGCCCTGGCACCACTGAGCGGTTGCACGTGGTTTCTTTCCTTCGACACGAATTCGAATGCCCGCGTGTTGGCGGCCTCCGCGCGGCTGAAGGTTTTCCCGGACCTTCTTCCCGCCGAAAAAGCCAAAGTGGTGCGGTAGGCGGCCGCGGCATCAGAATTCTTCGCGCCCAGGCAGCGCTCCCATTCATGTTTCAGCGTCAGTTATCAGTAGTATCCGCACTGGTCATGCTCGCCGCGGTCACCGTGGCCGCGCCGGCCAGGCTCCCGGTCATTCTCGATACGGACATCGGCACGGACATTGATGACGCGTTCGCGCTGGCGCTGGTGCTGGCTAGCCCCGAACTGGACCTGCGGGGCGTGACCACGGTCAGCGATGATGCCTATGGGCGGGTCCAGGAGGCCGACGACGCGGCTCAACCAGCGGAGCCGCCGATGGAGGAGCGCATCCTGTTCGGCCCAGAATCCGCGCGGCAGTGGTCCGCGGCCGAATCCACCTTGGAAGCCTCGACTGACCGCATCCGGATGCAGCGACCCACGCTGCGTTGGCACATCACTGTGAACCATTTGGCGGGCGAGGCGAGGTATCCCATCGGCTGGCCGCGCGTCAGTTGCGCCCTGCGGGAAGCCGCGACGCGGGATTGGTCGGGCTGGGATTTCCTGCAACTGTGGGTTTACACCGACACCACGCGCGCCGGCTTGCCTCAGGAGCCAGTGGGCCTGGCGCTTCACACGCCGGACAAGGAGGGCGCCTACAACCGCCCGCTGGCCGGACTCAAGAAGGGTGAGTGGGTGCGGGTGCTCGTTCCTCTGACTGAAGTGCCGCGCCACCATGACGTGCGGCTGATGCAGCTCCATGTCTCGGAATCCAACTACCGGCACCTGGATCAACTGGATTTCCACCTCGATAACATCACCTTGCTCCGCCATGCCCAGCCGACGCTGCTCGGTTTTGCAGCGGAGAATGCGGTGCTGTTTGCGGATGCGACGCAGGTTCCCGTGCGGTTCAATCTGGCCGGCGTCAAGCCGGGCGAGCGCGTGGAAGTGGTCTGCGAGTTGCGCCAGGGCGGGAAAACCGTTGTCCACACCGCGGTGACAGCGGCGCGCGGGCCGCAGCGAGTGGCGCTTGAACTGGGCCGGGCGAGGCTCGAGCCCGGCGACTTTGAGGTGGTCGCACGCGCCGCAGGCGGACCGGAAGCCGCCACCGCACGGCTTCGATTGGTGGAGTCACCGTGGCAAGGAAAGGAAAAATGACCATGAATTCCCCCTCCCATGCTGGGACCCCACTTCCGATGAAAACGCCGCGTGAGGGCACGCGGCCTACGGTTTGTAGGCCGGGTCCCCCGACCCGGCGAACTTGTTATTTTCGGGGGAACAGATTCCTTCTCGTCTTGCTGTTGGCAGCCACGCAAACCACTACAGCAACGCCCAGCCTTTTCGACATGGGCACCAGTCAATCAGCCGTGTGGGACGGCTTCATCCGGGTGGCGCCCGAAAGCGTCTTCTCGTCGCAGTCCGGCTTCGGCTGGCAGTCCAAGGAAGGACTTAAGGCCCAGGCGCGCACCTACACCAATCTCGTCGAGAACCGCAGCCGCGGCACCGAGGAGCCGCCGCCCATCTGGACTAATCCCATCACCGAAGACGCCATCCTCGGCGACCGTGAGAACACGTTCCTCTTTCAGGCGCCGCCTGGCGACTGCGAGATCTACGTGGTCTGCGGCATTAGCGAGGCGATGCGCAGCCAATATTTTGACTTCACGGTGCAGGCCGGCACGCAGCATCAGCGCGTGCAGTTCGAGGGCGGATACCAGTTCCGCTCGCTGCGATTCCGCGTCCGTGTGGGCAACGAGCCGCTCGCCATCAATTTCATCCCGCGCAGCAAGTGGGTGGTGAACGCCATCCTCGCCTGGACAGCGCCGGATGCCGCGCACGTGGAGAAGGACATCATCACGCCGTTCGAAGAGTGGACGTACCGGATGCCGTCCGCCGAATGGGCCCGGTGGAAGGAAGAACCGGAGCCTGAATCCGGTCTGATGCCGCCGTTGCGCGAGGCCGACCAGAAGCGCGGCTTCGTCGTCTATTCCCGTCACTATCTGGAGTGCGTGTATCCCCACACCAAGCCCCAGCCCGAGGACCTCGACCCGGCGCTGCGGCTCTTCGCCACGCCCGGCGAATTCGAGCCGATGAATTTCGTTGTGCATCCGTTGCGCGATTTGACCGGCGCAAGGGTCACCGCCAGCGCCATCGGACCTGTGCCGGCGAGCCACATTGACGTCCGGCATGTTCGCTTCCTGAAGGCGCGGCCGAACTACACCGTCCGCTACCGGTACCGCGTGGTGCCCGACGTCCTGGAGCATTTCGATTCGCTCGACCTGAAGGCCGGCGAGAACGCGCGGTTCTGGCTCACGGCGCGCCTGCCGGATGACGCGCCCGCCGGCACCTACTCCGGCAAGGTCACCTTCGAATGTTCCGGCGGCAGAGTCAAATTGCCGGTCACCTTGCGTGTCCTGCCCTTCAAACTGCGCGATGATCCGGGCAAGCTTTTCGGCATTTACTACCGGCATCCTTACGACCTGATGGCGGGGGCGGACGATGGCGCCTCGCGCGAGTATTTTCGGCGCCGGGCGGAACTGGAGCACGCCGACATGGTCGCCCATGGGACGCGTAACGTAGTGTTATCGTGTGGCACAGGCGCTGCCGATGCCCAGGGCAACTTCAAATTCAACTGGGACCTGCTGGCCGACAAACTTGCCCTATGGCAAAAACACGGTTTCCGAGGCCCGATTGTGATGGGCATCAGCACCGAGCCGGTTTACTCGAAATACATGAAGGAGCGCTACGGCAGCCACCTGCGCGGCATCAAAGATCCACCAGAGGAATTCAGCCGCGAGATCACCGCGCTGGTGAAGGCCATTGAGGACGAGCGCCGGAAACGCGGCTGGCCGGAGTTCCTCATTTACCCGGTGGATGAACCAAGTACCGACGCGGCGGCGGTGAATTTCATGGTGAAAGTGCTGAAGGCGTGCAAGGCCGCCGGCGTCCGCACCTACGTGACCGCCGATCCCACGCACGATCAGTTCGAGCCGATGCGGCCTTATGTGGACGTGTGGTGTACGCAACCTTTCCGGCCCGATCGCGACACGGTGTTGACCGACACGAAAGCGCGCCCGGTTGAATACTGGTGTTACCCAAACCACGTGAACGGCGAGAACGACCATACTCCAGTGACCGGCGCGCGGATGACCTACGGATTCGGTTTCTGGCGTTCCGGTTTTCGCACGTTGATCCCGTGGATTTACTCTTACAGCAACGGTGACCCGTTCAATTACCTCGACGGTTCCTCGATGGATTTCTTCAACCGTCACGAGCCGGACGGCACCCCCATGCCGGTTGCGATGTGGGAAGCCTATCGCGAGGGCTACGACGACTACCGCTACGTGTTCACGCTCGAACAACTCATTGCCGAGGCCAAGCGCAGTCCCAAGGCGACAGCGCAGCGGGCCGCAGCCGAGGCCGAACGAGAACTGCAGTCGGTCTGGAATGCCATCCGCGTCCAGCCCAAATACAAGTACGACGAGCTATGGTCGCCGTCGGAATTCGATGTGTATCGCTGGCTGATTGCCCGGCAAATCCTGAACCTGCTGGAGGAACAATGATCAAGACGCTTCGACCGTTCGTTCCCATCGTCGCCTGGCTGGGTGTTGCGTTGCCGCAGGAAATCTCCTGGTTCGTTCCGGAAGATGGCGGCACGCCGCGTGACCCGAAGCGCATTGACCGCGTCGGGCTGCGGGAGTTTCGCCTCCACGCGTCGTTCGAGGAGGGCGGACGGAGCGTTTTGCGCCCGACGAAGAAGGGGAGTGGAGCTACCTGCTGCGGGGTGAAGGCGTCGAGATGCTTCAGCGCGGCAAACTGCACTGCACCCAAGCGCGCGGGCATGGCTTCATCCGCATTCACTCGGAGAACCCCTATGCGTTCGCCCAGGCCGATGGCACGCCGTTTTTTCCGATGGGCGATACCTGCTACGGCCTCTACGACGACAGTCCCATCACGCCCGCCTTGCGCCGCGAGTATCTGGAGACGCGTCGCCGCCAGCGTTTCAATTTCGTCCGTATGAGCGTCGGCCACAGCGAAGCGCGAGCGGCGGCGGACTCGGCCTTTTGGGCCTGGGGCGGCACGCCGGCCAAACCGGACCTCGATCGCTTGAATCCGGTTTTCTTCCGCGGGCTGGACGAACTGTTTCTCGACCTGCAGACGCGCGGGATGAACGTCGAGTTGCTCCTGCTGAACTTCTACCGCCAGCCTTTCACGGACACCCGGCTGTGGACCCCGGCACGCGAACGCCTCTGGCTGCGCTACGTGCTGGCCCGCTACGCCGCGTTCAACCATGTCTTTCTCTGGACGCTCGCCAACGAATACGAAACCCACCCGG
>CAYIIH010000025.1:0-37218 GCA_964363225.1 uncultured Verrucomicrobiota bacterium
AGTGCCTCCCCTGCTGGCTTGTCGGCCCCGGAACGCTTCATGCATTGGCGCTGACTGATGGTCAGGCGATTGCCATTGCTATCGTAAGTGTAGCTCGTGACATTTCCAAGGGGGTCCTGTTGCGCGAGGATGTGCCCTTTGCGGTCATAGGTTTCAACCCACGAGTTTGTGCCGGGATCAATGCGGGTAATCTGACGTTTGCCGGGCACGCCGTAACGGGTGGCTGTCACACGACCGAGGGCATCTGCTTGATTCGTCTGTCTGCCATATTGGTCATACCCAACAAGCACGTTCGTGTAACCATGCGGGTCGCGGATGCAGGCGAGCAGACCGTTCGACCCGTATTGAAACTGCCAAGTGTTACTGACGCCTGTGTAAAGGTCAGAGGTGTTCGTCAGGGTCTTTAAAATGAGACGGTTTGTGGCGTCGTATGCGAAGTTCGCCTGCCACGAGCCGAAGGCGACGTTGGTGAGGAGGCTGCCCTGGTAGCGAAAATCGAAGCGTCCACTCGCGCTGTCCACGATCTGAGTAATAACGCCACTACTGTTGCGGAGCAGTTGGACGGTGTTGCTGTTGAAATCGCGGATGTCCACCAGCAGACCGCGTTGCGTCTGGCTGCCGAAGAACGGATGGCGATAGCGGTAAACGAGCCGTTCGGGCGTTCGCCATTCGCAGAAGTTGTTTGTGAAGTACAGCTCACCCCGATACTCCTTGTGGCGCGTGTGATAGGTTTCAGTGGGAATTCCCTGCTCCAGGTCCGCATCCCATGTCTCGATGGAGCCGTCCCAACTCATCAAGCAAATGGTTTCGATGCTTCCGGCCGGCAGGAAATCCTGGCTGGGAATGACACGCGTCTCGAAGGTATGCCGCCAACCCGGCCCCAACGCGCCCGCCGCGTAGGGATCAGCATTGCCCAACTTGAAGCCGCCAAAGGCGTTGGCGCTGCTGTAGCCGAAGCGGAGGTCAAGGGCGATTCCCGGCGTCGGACGAGCCAAAGCGGTTTGCTGCCAGACGAACGCGCCGGACAGGGGCGTGAGCGCATCCCGGCCGCCGTTGCGCAACGAATCGAACTTCGATTGCTCGCCCGACCGGCTGGCCTCCTCGAATTCCACCGGGCCGTTGGTGGTTGCAGTTTCCGTCCCGCTGGCCAAAGGCGGCGGGGCGAAGTTGCGTAACCGGTCGGCGCTATTAGTGCTGAAGCCGAGTTTGAAATAGCCCTTGAGTTTCTGGCTTGAATCGTTGGCCGGTTGATCGGCAAACATGTATTCGTTGATGAAGTTGCGGTCCGTAAATGATTGATAGACTGCCACTTCCTGAATGTCACCAAAGAAGTAATAACGCTTGCTGCCAGTCGCGTTCCAGCCGCCAATGGAAAGCCCGTCCGTGGATTTGGCGTCACCTACGTTGCCTGTGCTGGAGAAGACCTGGCGGCCATCCACGTAACCGCTGAAGGACTCGCTCTGGCGGACCACCGCGACATGGTACCACCTTTCCAAGTATGGCCGTTCGATTAACGTGCTCGCGTATGTTCCGCTGGTACCCTTGGTCGAAAACTCGACGTTGCCGCTGAAGATGTTGAATTAAACGAGGAAAGCGTGCGCGTCCGTTTCTGAACCGCTTCGGCGATTGGCCAGGATCACCATGTTCTCGGTCAGGTTGGTTCCCGTGGGAATGGAGATCTTGAACCAGCACGAAACGCTCAGGGCCGTCCCGTTCCAACTCAGGCCGCCAGTAGTATCACCGACTTCAATGCGAGCAGTGCCGGAGAAAGAGGCAGCGGAAACGGCTGGTGGCAGAACGCAAAGGGCTGAAACCAGAAGGACGAGGATGATGCCCGCAGAACACGCTAACGGACGCAACGGATTTCTTTCAGCGTCGTTCTGCGTGCTTGGCGGGATAATTGAAAGCGGTGCGGCGCGCGCAGTAAGCGCCCCAAAAAGGGTCACGGCTCGACCGGAGTCTCGCCGTACCGGAGTCAGGCAATCGCAAATCAAAAATCTAAAAGGCGAGAGCTTCATTAGCGGTCAGTGCGTTGGGTATTCGACATTCGCAATTCTTCATCCGGCTTTGGTGATAAACTCGACTTGCTCGGGAACAGTGCGGCTGCTGATCGCACTCGGCAAAATGAGCTGGTTCAGAAGCGAAGCGGGCTCAACAGAATCAAGAGCGGCGCCAAAATGTTGCAGGGTGGCAAGAGACACACGTCGCGGGGCATCTTGCTTCCATCGGAGCCATGCGCAGGCCCCAATCAGCAAAGCCATCAAAACCAAACCACCAACCTTGAACCATTTTTTCACAAAACGCGGTCTTTCCCCTGCGTTACACAATTGCTCTCACCAAATGGATTTATAGGCAAGCGATATTTTTGTCGCACAATTGCTTGGAGGGAGGGGAAACCATAGAAAAGCCAAGGCTGGTCTCATCAACATGCGCCACACGTAAGAACGCAACCTACTGCTCAGGCCGCAAGATAGACAACACGTTTCCCTCTTTCGGACTGCCGCAAGAAAGCGCAAAAAGCCCCAAGGAACGCAGCCTTTAGGCCGCAGGAAGGCGCGAACTCCTATCGCGCTCGTCGAAATCGGCCCGGCTTTACGGGGCACACGTTTCTGCAGCCTAAAGGCTGCGTTCCTGGCCAGTCGACAAAACCCTCGCGAAAGCGCGCGATTTCGGGTCAGTGTACCATACGCTTCTTCCCAGACTTTGCCGGGGAAAAAAGGCTTCGCTGCTCGTTGGCGGCCAACCGGGTTTCGTCATTGCGACCAATATCATGGTCACAGCCCGCGCCTCAGGACGGCGCAACCAAACACGCCGCCGGCCCAGGCGCCGCGAGCGGCTTGGAATCGAACCGTGACCTTCTCCTTGTCTTTGATCATCTCCGGTGGGATTGCATAAACCTCGTCGTAAAACTGGCCCGGCTTGTTTTGCTGCAAGCGCTGCGTCGCCAGTTTGGCGCCGTCAATCAGGATGTCGAACACGCGGTTCCCGCCGTCGCTGCCCCAGTACGTAACGCGCAACTCCTGCGGCGGTTCCGGCAGGACTTTCAATTTCCATGAAAACCAGCCGCCGTCGGTCGCGTGCCGCCACTTGCGGCCGCTGAAGTCGCCGGCACCCGTCTGTTCGCCCTGCACGTTGTGGTCGCGCTCATTCTGTTCCTGGCCTGGATTCACGCGGTCCACGGTGCGGGATTCAAGTTCCTTCTGCCGCGCCAACTCGATTTTGTATTCCGCTTCTTTCGCCTGCCATTGCGCCGGTGTAAAGGCGTCCCAATAAACCACGTAATGCCGGTTGCCATGCAACTTGTAGAACGGCTCCAATCTCACACCCCCGTCGTCCAGGTCTCCGGCGATACGAAAAATGCCGGAAGAGCCGGCGAAAGAGGAGGCTTGGCCGGCCAGCGGCTTCAAGGACGCGAGAAGCTGTTCCTCCTCCGCAACGACCGCCGGGAAGGGCTTGTTCAAAGCCACTTCGGCGCATAGCACCAGCGGACCATGCAAGAAGGCGAACCGGCGCGGATTGTCACGGAAACCTTCGGTGCGCAGCGTGAATGGCATTGAGATATCGACCGTATCGCCGCTCTTCCAACTGCGCTTGACGACCGCGTAGCTGCCCGGCTTGCGGCCAAGCGATTGCTTCTGGCCGTTGACCGCAATTTCAAAGCCCGAAGCCGCCCAGGACGGATGCCGGACGTTCAAACTCAGCTCGATGGGCTTTTCGCAAGTGAAGACGAGGCGGCTGCCGGCATCGTCCGGATACCTCGTTTCCTGACGGAGTTTGAGGCCGTGCGCTTTCCAGTTCAGCTCGGAGGCGATGAAGAGATTGACGAAGAGCGTCCTGCCGCCGTCGTGGAAATAAATGCTGTCACCGTACTTCGCGTGGTTCTCGACGCCGGTGCCGGTGCAGCACCAGAAGGCATCCAGCGGGCCGCCATAATCCTTCCGCGAGCCGGACCGGAGCGGCACATAGTAGCACATGCCGCCCGTCTCGGGGTTCTGCGAGGACAGAATGTGGTTGTAGAGCGCGCGCTCGTAGTAATCGCCGTACTCGGCCTGCGGGTTCCAGCAGAACAAGTGGCGGGTCAGCTTCAGCATGTTGTAGGTGTTGCAGGTCTCGGTGGTGCTCGGGCCGAGCGCCTGGGAAAGGGTTTCCTTGGGCGAAAAATGCTCGCCGTCGCTGTGGCCGCCGATGACGTAGGAGCGTTCCTTGACGACGGTGTCCCAGAAGAAGGTGGACGCCGTCTTCAGCCCGTCTTCACCGGTCAGTTCATACTGCCGGGCGGTGCCGACAAATTTCGGAATCTGGGTGTTGGCGTGCAGGCCGGTGAGCTTATCCTCGCGCCGGGAGGCCGGACCAATGACGGCCTGATGGTTGAATCGACGGGAGATTTGAAGGTACTTCTCCTCGCCGGTCAGGCCGTAGAGGTTGGCCAGCGTTTCGTTCATGCCACCGTGCTCATTGCCGAGCATCTGTTGCATCTGCTCGTCGGTGAGGCGGGCGTTCCGGGCGATGACCCAGTCGGCGAATTTCCGGCACACGTCGAGCGCCGGCCGGTTGTCGCAATAGACGTGCATGTCGAGCAGGCCGGCGTAAATCTTGTGCAGGGTATAATAAGGCGCCCAAACCCGCTGGAGTTTTTCCACGCGGCCAAAAAACTCCTCCGGGTAAGCACTCAGGTAACCGCTGCCGATTTTCGCTTGGCACTCCGCAAGGCCCGTCACGATCTGGCCGCCCTTTTCCTTGAGACGCTCGTCACCGGTGCTGGCATACATCAGCGCGCAAGCCGTCAGATAATGCCCGACGAAATGTCCGCGCACTTCGGACTTCGGCTCCTCCCAGCCGCCGAGTGGTGAGGCAGAGGAAGGAAGCTCGGCGTTAATTCGGAAATTGTGCAACAACCGGTCCACGTCGAGCGACAGCAAGTACTGCCGGTCAAGCTCCATCGCCCGCTTGAAGGGGCCGTCCAACAGGCGCACCGCCTTCAAATCGAACGGGAACGCCTTCATGGGAATGGCGGGCGCGACTTTGATCTTGGATGGAGACGATTCTTGCGCCCTAGCGCCCGGCAGTCGGCAGGCGATGAGATTCAATCCGATGACTGCGACAACGACAGACGATTCCGCGAACGATTTCGTTTTCATAGTATGAAACTCCGTGAAGTTCCTTGCTGCTCGCGCATATTTTTCAGGCACGGATTGAACCGCAGAGACGCGATAAACACCGAGGGAAGCATTCTTGTCATCTCTGCCCGGCTACGGATGAGGAAAAGCCACCCTGTTGGTCGCAACAAAGAAAACCTGTTGGCCGTCAACCGGCTGCGGAGCCTCTTTTTCCCGGGGCAGTTTGCGAAGAAGCGTGTAATGCAATCCTTCAATTTGTCCGGTGTTCAATTCTGAGGGCCGTTGTCCTTCCGCCCGGAACGCCGCGAGAGCCAGAGCATGACCGCGCCGAAGGCGAGCAACACCAGGCCCCAAACGACGTTGATGTTGATGTCGAGCGAGCGGCTGTATTGCGCCTTGTCGCCGATAAACCCGTAGAGCACGAGCAACACGCCGTAGAAGCTGAACAAGATTCCAATCGGGAGCCGCAGATCGAAGTTCATAATCAGGGTGGAGTTTCGCGTTTACCAAAAAATGATGTTCAGGATGAGGGTGGCGCTGAGCACGATGACGCCCACCGTGACCGGCTGCATGTACCAAGGCTCGTGGTCCGATTTGGGTTTGGGTGTCAGCGAATAGACCAGGCCGGTGAGTTCCTGGTCGGTCTTGGTCCGTTTCGTGGCGAGGGAGATGACGATCGTCAGGACAAAACAAGCTGTCCAGGCCACCGTGGCCATATAGAAGTTCTGGCCCATCTCACTGTGGAAGGTGAAGGGAGTCTTCTCCAGGCTGAGCAGACTCGCAAGCCAGCCGCCCTTGATTCCGACCTGAGCGTGCTCGGCGAGCGCCAAGCCGTGGAACAGCGCCGCGCCCAACGTGCCGCCGACCAGTCCGAAGAAAGCGCCGTGTCCCGTGGCGCGCCGCCAAAACATGCCGAGCAGGAAGGTTGCGAACAGCGGCGCGTTCACGAAACCGAAGACGAGCTGGAGCATGTTCATGATGTTGCTGTATTGCGACGCCAGGTAGGCCGTGCCGATGCTGATCAGGATGCCGAACACCGTCGCCATGCGGCCCATCCAGAGGTAGTGCTGATCCGATTTGTTCGGCGCCAGGTAGCTCTGGTAGATGTCGTAAGTCCAGACGGTGTTGAACGCCGTCACGTTGCCCGCCATGCCGGACATAAACGAGGCCATCAAGGCCGTGAGGCCAATGCCCAGGATGCCCGTGGGGAAATACTTCGCCAGCAGCGTGGGGATCGTCATGTTGTAGTCCGGCGTGCCATCCTTGCCGAGCGGGAGCAGGTTATTGCCGCCAGCCTGATGCAGGGCAATGGCGATCATGCCCGGCAGGATCACCAGCGCCGGAAAGAGCATTTTGGGGACGGCGGCGATCAGCGGGGTGCGCCGGGCGGCGGACATGTTCTTGGCCGCCATCGCGCGTTGCACGACCAGGAAATCCGTGCACCAATAACCGAACGACAGCACAAAGCCCAGACCCACCACGACGCCGAACCATTCGACGCCCATCGGATTCGCAATCGTGCTGCCGGTGTGCGCCCAGGAGTCGGTCCACGTGCCGGCCGCGTAGCCCTGGTTCGTGGCCACCGGCACGAGTTTTTCCTTGAGCGCGCTCCAGCCGCCCACGTCTTTCAACGCCAGGAACACCAGCGGCGTGAAGCCCAGCACGATCATGAAAAACTGCAACACCTCGTTGTAAATCGCCGAAGTCAGGCCGCCGAGGAGAATGTAAACCAGGACGATCAACGCCGAGAGGGCGATGCAGGCGTTGTAGTCCCAGTTGAGCAACTGGCCGAGCAGCTTGGCGAAGACGTGCATGGAAATGCCGGAGGAGAAAACGGTCATGACAGCGAAGGAAATGGCGTTGAAGCCGCGCGTCTTCTCATCGAAGCGCAGTTTCAGGTATTCCGGCACCGAGCGCGCCTTGGAACCGTAATAAAACGGCATCATAAAAATCGCCAGAAACACCATTGCCGGGATGGCGCCGACCCAATAGAAGTGGCTCGTCATGATGCCGTATTGCGCCCCGCTGGCCGCCATGCCGATGACCTCCTGCGCGCCCAGGTTCGCCGAGAGGAAGGCCAGGCCCGTGACCCAGGCCGGAATGGAACGTCCGGAAAGAAAGAAATCGGTGCTCCCTTTCACGTAACGCTTCAGCGCCCAGCCAATCCCAAGGACGAAGGCGAAGTAAGTGATGAGGATGAGATAGTCCAGCCAGCCGAGTTGTATTTGCATAACGATTGCCTGCTGAGTTGACTGCGGGCTTTTTCTATCGGCTTTGCCATCCGATGTCAACAACCCTGCCCGGACGCCTGGAGCCAGGCCTCCACCCTTGACGGCCAGCACGGCTTCCAGCGCGCGGATACTGTGTTCAGACCGGACGTCACACGGTGCCGGTCAAGATCAGCCTCGGAAATAGAGGTAGCCCGCGATGATGACAGCCAGGACGAAGGCCGAAGCGGCCACCTCCCGCCAATCCCAGCTTGCGGCGGACTCGGCGCGGTGTTCGTCGGTGGTGGTGCCAAAGCTCAGGTTCTTGATCTTCGCGTAATCCGGTTCCTGGGTCATGTAACTGACCCCAATCATCACCACCGCCGAGATGACGGTGATCAGGATGCTGAAGTACTGGAAGTTGATGTTGTTGATGATCCACAGGAACGTGCCTTCGTCATAGCCGTTGGCCGTGCCATCAGCGCTGTGCCCGAACAGGCCCAGCGTGACCGGCGTGTCCACCAACATGCGGAACAGACCGACAAGAAACCCGATCACCATCGCCCACAAGCAACCCTGGGCGTTGAGGCGTTTCCAAAACACGCCGAAAAAGAACACCACAAAGATCGGCGGCGCCAGGTAGCCCTGAACGGCTTGCAGGTAGTTGTACAGGCCGGTGGCGCCCTTGACGACCGGAATCCAGGCCATGGCGATGAGCACCATGACGGCGGTGGCTATGCGGCCCATGCGGACGATCTCGTGCTGGCTGGCTTTGGGGCGCAGTTTCTCGTAAATGTCCACCGTGAAAAGCGTCGAGCAGGCGTTGAACACGCCAGCCAGTGATCCCATGAGAGCGGAGAGCAATCCCGCCACCACGATGCCGCGCAAGCCGGGCGGCAGGAGGTGTTCGACCATGAGCGGGAACGCCGCCTGAGCGGCGCCGGTGGCCTGGCCCGTGACCGGGTCGTAAACCTGCGCCAGTCCGGGGATCTTGCCGCTCTTGGCCAGCGCGAAGCAAATCAGGCCGGGAATGATGAACAGATAGACGGGAAACAACTTCAGCACGGCGGCGAAGATGCTGCCGCGGCGGGCGACTCGCTCGTTGGGGGCGGCCAGCGCGCGCTGGACGATGTACTGGTCGGTGCACCAATACCACAGTCCGATGACCGGCGCGCAGATGGCCATGCCGAGCCAGGGGAAGTTGTTGTTGAAGTACCAGGCCTGTTTGATCATCTGGCCGGAGGCGTTCTTCTCCAGCACGGGCGCCCAGGTGGCCTCGACCCCAGGCGGCACCATCGGTTTCCACAAGTTGAACATCTCCGAGCCGCAAATGCGCTTCAGCTCGCCCCAGCCGCCCAGGGTGATCAAGCCGTAAATGGTCAACAACGCCGAACCCAGAATCAGGATGGTGACCTGGACCGCGTCATTGTAAGCCACGGCCCGCATGCCGCCGAGCACCGTGTAAAGGCCGGTCAGCGCCAGGACCAGCACCGAGCCGATCCAGAAGCTGTCAATCACCACGCTGCCGAGTTGTATCTTCAGCTCCGGCAGCAGCGTGCCGAACACCACGCCGCCGGCAAAGATGCCCACGGCAATTTTCGACACGATGAACGTGACGAGCGATACGATGGACAGCACGTAGCGCGAGCTGGTGGAAAAGCGCCGTTCCAGGAACTCCGGCATGGTGAACACCAGCGAACGCGCGTAGAACGGCACGAAGACCCACGCCAGCACCAGCAGACACCAGGCGTGAAATTCGTAGTGCGCCAGCGCCACGCCGTCCTTGGCCCCGGAGCCGGCCAAGCCGACAATGTGTTCGGAGCCGATATTCGAGGCGAAGATCGAGGCGCCGATGACATACCAGCCAAGGTTGCGGCCGGCGAGAAAGTAATCGGCGGCGTTGTCTTTGTTTTTCTTGACCACCCACCAGGCGACGCCCAGGAGGATGCCAAAGTAGATCGCAATCATCAGCCAGTCTATCCCAACCAGGGTGGACTTGGCTCCAGCCGCGGCGAAAAAAGGAGTAATCGTACTAATCATAGAATTGTGGGGTTGTCAGAGGGAAATGCGGTAATTGGCCGCCGGAATCCGGAAGCTGCTTGCAGGCCGGGGGCCGAGGGAGCCGCAAGCTGTTCGTTATGCTTCGCTATTTGCCGTCCAGGTCTCATTCGGTCTGGCTATTCTGGATGCGCCTGGGGATCCGGTTCGTGCAACGTTCTTGTCCGCCTTAATTCCTGGCGGAGAACCGATAGATGATCGTGTTGCGGTAGGTCTGGCCCGGCCGCAGCACCACCGACGGAAAACCCGGCTGGTTCGGGGAATCGGGATAATGCTGCGGTTCCATGCAGAAACCGTTGCGGAACTGATAGACCCACCCGCCTTTGCCCGTAATCGTGCCGTCGAGGAAGTTGCCCGAGTAGAACTGCAGCCCCGGCTCCGTGGACCAGACTTCCATCTCGCGACCGCTGGTCGGTTCAAACACGCGCGCCTGCAACGTCAGGTCGCCGATGCGCTTGTCGAAAACCCAGTTGTGGTCGTAGCCGCCGCCAAACTTGAGTTGCTCGTTGACCTGGCCGATCCGCGCGCCAATGGCCGTGGGCGCGCGAAAATCGAACGGTGTCCCCGCCACGGGCTTTAATTCCCCCGTCGGAATCAGAGTGCTATCCACCGGTGTGAACCGGTCGGCCGGCATCGTGACGACGTGGCCGAGGATGTCGCCCTTGCCCGCGAGGTTGAAATAGGAATGGTGCGTGAGGTTGGCGACGGTCGCTTTGTCAGTGGTGGCCGTGTAATCAAGGCGCAATGCGTTGTCCTCCGTCAGAATATATGTCGCCGTGACGGTCAGGTTGCCCGGATAGCCCTCTTCGCCGTCCTTGCTGACGTACCGCAACTCCAGCGCCGGCCCTAGATCGCTTGGGACGGCCTTGGCCTGCCACACCACTTTGTCGAAACCTTTGATGCCGCCGTGCAAATGATTCGGAAAGTTGTTGGTGGCCAGGGTGTACTCCTTTCCCTCGAGCGTGAACTTCCCTTTGGCGATGCGGTTCCCGTAACGTCCGACCAGGCAACCGAAGTAAGGACTGTCCTTGATGTATGCCGCCAGCGTGTCGTGGCCCAGCACCACGTCGCCAAAGTGGCCGTTGCGGTCGGGCGCCTTGAGCGACACGACGATGCCGCCGTAATTGCAGATCCGCGCCTCCAGGCCCTTCGAGTTGCGCAAGGTGTAGAGATCCACCGGCGCGCCGCTGGGTGCGCTGCCAAACGGCTCCTTGGTGGCCTTCGCTTTTGAGGCGGCCTGGGTGGCGCATCCCGCGACGCCGGCGGCCAGCGCCAGCGCGCCGAAACTTGCGATCAATATATTATTCATGGGTTTTCAGTTCTGTTTTGGATGAGTTTAACAACGGTTTCTGCGGCTCTCAAGATCGTGCCGTGCCGGACACCCTCCGGAAACGACAACTGGTTTGAAATATCCTGCCAGTGCTCCAAGTCCTGCGATTTCACGGCCCCACAGTACTGCGGCCGGGCGTAATGGTCAAAGTAGATGTAGAACTCCTCCCCCATCTGGATCGCTGACGGCCCTTCCACCCAATCGCCGGTGATGGCCGGGCCAGCCTTGCTAAAAGGTCCTTCTGCCCGGTCGCTCACTGCGATGCGCAGATGCTTCTTCACCGGCGTCTTGGTCTCATCCTTCACGATCAGATAATGCTTGCCGCGCGCCTTCAAGAGCGTGGCGTCAATGACGTTGAAGCCGCCGTCGTAGAACAGCCGCGTGGGCGCAAACGATGCGAAGTCCTTTGTGGTGGTGAAATAGATGCGGTGGTTCCAACCGTTGTCGCCGGTCTGATCGGTTTCGGGGAATCGGCCCGGAATCGTCGTGGACCAAAAAATGAGCCACTGGCGCTCCGTCTCGTCGTAGAAAAGCTCCGGCGCCCAGGCGTTGCGCGCCTCCGGCTCGTGGCTCATGACGGGCACCGCCTTCTGCTCGGACCACTGGAGCAAGTCGCGCGAGTGCGCGTAGCCGATCACCGGCGGCTTCCCCCAGCCCGTCGTCCAGACCATGTGGAACGTCCCGTCTGGACCCTGGCAAAGACACGGATCGCGCATGAGTTTGCCGCCGATCTTAGGTTGAAGGAAGGATTTGCCGCGCGGCTTCAGTTCCGTCCAGCGCAAGCCGTCGCGGCTCCAGGCGAGATACAGGCCGTCCTGGCCATTGTCGCGGAAAAAGCTGAAAAGCAAGACGTCGCTCTTGCCCGGCGTATCTGCGCCGCGCGCCGCCAGCGCGGTGGCCAGCAAAATCAGGCCGAGCAACGCGCCCAACCGCAGGCTGAATAATGCGTTTTTGGGTTGCAGCATAGTGATGTCGATACCGGGTTGTTACTTCGTGGTTTGCAGCCGCAGCACCGTCACCGAATTGCCGGGAAACGTGTGGCTGAAATTGGCGCCCGCCTTCTCAATCGTCTGAGTGACCGGCGCGACTTTCACCGGCTCCGTCAGCGAGTTCTCGTCCGTTGGATTTTTCGAAGCCAGCACAATAGCCTGCGCGGAGGAGCCGACCTTTTCGGCCCCACGCAGATTGATCTGTGTGGTCAGGTTGGTCGTGGAGACGTTGACCACTTTCAAAATGACCTCGCCGGTCGCCTTGGCGTGGCTGGCGGAGGCGTAGAGCGATTTCATGGAAGGACAGTCTGCATCGTGGAGAAGCTGGCCGTCGAGGTAGCACTTGATGTTGGCGCCTTTCAGCTCGATGCGGATGTCATACCAGCGGCCGGTCTCGATGTGCCCCGGCACTTCATTGCCGATAATGCCGCCCTTTTCGATGGCGTGACGCTGGTTGCCCCAGCCGCCCAGGTTCCACCACGACTTGGCATTCTCTTCCTGAACGCGAAAGAGAATGAGGAAGCCCTCGGCTCCGCTTAGTTTTCGCGCCTTCAGCGAATACGTGTAGTCCGTCCATTTCTTGTCGCCGGCGATGGCGCGGATGTTTTCTCTGTTGCTGGTCTGGCGAAGCGAACCGTCCCGCGCCTGCCATTCGCCGCCGCCCAGCAGCTTCCAACCTTCCGTGCCGCCGGCGAAATCGCACGTGTAGAGTGTCTCGCCGCCGCTCGTCACCTTGATGTCCTTGAACTCGGCTTGCGTGAGCCACGTGCCGACGCCGATGGCGCCGCCGGCGGGGCCTGCGCTTACGACCGGCGCCTCCACTTCAACCGGCAGCACCACCTCGCCACGGTGCTCGCTGAACATTTTCTGCACATAGTAGCTCGGCAGACCGAAGGCGCGGGAGCTGTCGAAGTTGATCAGGTTGATCGGCCACCGCTTGTAATTCGCATTGACGAACAGCGGCGCGTAGCTGGCCATGATGACGACGTCGGAATTGCGCTCCAGGCCCGTCATGAAAGCCGCTTCGCCCACGGCGCCGCGGAGGTTGCCGAGGCCGGAGCCGGAGGTCACGGCGTATTCACCGACAAAGATTTTCGGGCCGTTGCGCTTGTAGCTGTCGTACTTGTGGGCCTGCTGGATGAAGAATTCCGGATGGCTGTAGTAGTGCTCGTCAACGATGTCGGGCATCAGGTTGGTCGGGTAACCGCCCCAGACGTTGGCGATGAGTTGGATTTCCGGATACTTCGCTTTGATGGCCCTGTAAAAAAGCTCCCAACGTTCGTGGTAAGCGGGACCACCGTTCTCGTTGCCGATTTCGAGATACTTCATGTGGAACGGCGCCGGGTGTCCATTTTTCGCGCGCCGGCCGCCCCAGACGGTGTTGGCCGGGCCGTTGGCATACTCGACGGCGTCGAGCGCGTCCTGCACCCATTGGCTCATTTGGTCCATCGGCACGTCTTCGCGGTGCGACATGCCGACATTGATGCAAAAGAGCGGCTCCGCGCCCAGGTCTTCGCTCAGTTGCAGGTATTCGTGGAAGCCGAGGCCGTGCGTGGCGTGGTACTGCCAGATGTTCCAGAGCGGCTTGCGGTGCGCGATGTCGCCGATCGTTTCCTTCCAACGGTAGGCGTATTTCAACTCCTCGCCTTCGACCCAACAGCCGCCCGGGAAACGCACGAACGCAGGTTTCAAGCCTGTCAGCATCTCGCTCAAATCCGGCCGCAGCCCGTGGTCTTTCCAAGTCTTCTTCGGCAGAAGCGAAACCATGTCGAACCACACGGTGCCTGGGCCGGCCGCGCCCAGGGCGAGCTTGGCCTTGGGTTCCGTGGCCGAGGCCGTGAGATCAAGCGAAAACCAGTTCCACTTGCCGGTCAGACCGTCGATGGTTCCCTTGGCGAGGCCAGTGCCATCCGCGCGTTCGAGGACGATCTGCAGCGGGCCTTGGAAGCCATCGGCACACCGCGCCGCGACGTGGAATCGATAGGTTTCGCCCTGCGCGATGGACATGCCCCAATAGCCGGAGTTGCCGAGGGACACGGCCCCGTTCAAGCGAACCCGCAGGCTGCGGCGATTGAGGGGATTCAGCGGCTCTTTGGTGTCGATGGCCATTTCGCTCTTGCCTTCGCCGTGATTGACGATCTGCCAGTGGTCGGGCTTCTCCGCGTCCTCGAACGAGCGATTCCGCACCAGTTCCGGATAAATGCCGCCGTCGGCCGAGAGGTTGATGTCCTCGAAGAAGATGCCCCAGAGCGTGGGGGCCATCTGGTGGCCGGGCTGGTCCACCTGGACGGTGAGGGTTGCAGCCGGATCAGCCGCTTGACTGGCCGGGTGGCTGGCGAGAAGCAGCCAAGCCGCACAGGTGACTGCGAGACAAGGAAACAATGCGTTGTTCTTCATACTTCGATTTTGACTTTGGTTTTCGATCATCATTTCTGACCGTAGTAAGCACCGCGCCCATGCTTCCGCTGAAAGTGCTTTTCGAGCAACTCCGGCTGCATCGGCTTGGTTTTGGGATTAATGCGCAACGTTTCGCCGGCCAAGCGGGCGACAAATTCCAGCACCGCGGCATTGTGGACGGCATCGTGGACGTCCTTGCCCCAAGTGAACGGACCGTGACTCGCCACCAGCACGGCGGGATGCTGCATCGGATCGAGTCTGCTGAAGCACTCGACGATGACGCGGCCGGTGTTGGCTTCGTAGTCGGTCTTGATCTCCCTGGGCCTGAGCAAGCGCGTGCAAGGCACGTTGCCGTACCAGTAATCTGCCTGCGTCGTGCCGTAGGAAGGAATGCCCTTCCGCGCCTGCGCCCAAGCCGTTGCATAAAGACTGTGCGTGTGCACGATGCCGCCGATGCTCTTGAAGGCGCGGTAAAGCACCAGATGTGTCGGGGTGTCGGAACTCGGCTTGAGGCTGCCCTCAACGGCCTTGCCGGTCTCCAGCGACACCACAACCATCTGCTCCGGCTTCATGCCGTCGTAGGCCACGCCGGAGGGTTTGATCACAACCAGCCCGCGCTTGCGGTCAATGCCGCTGGCGTTGCCCCAGGTTTGGATGACGAGGCCCTCCGCGACCAAGTCGAGGTTGGCCTGGCAGACTTGCGCTTTGAGTGATTCGAGCATGTTTTCTAAGCAACCACGAAATACACTAAATACACTAAAAAACAAAACCTCAGAGCACGATGCGCTCGTGCTCGAGTTGCGGGTAATGACCGAAGTTGATGAGCAAGCCGAGCCTGTGGCCCGTGGCGCGAAGCTGGTTTTGGACCTGGGCGCGATGCTCGTCGTTAAGGGCCGAGACGGCTTTCAGTTCGACAACGATCTTTCCGTAGCAGATGAAGTCTGGTACGTATTTTTGTTTCAGCGGACGCCCCATATAGTTGAGGTCGAGCCGCGGCTGCGGCACAGCCGAGATTTTCTGAAGATCAAATTCAATCTCCAGGCACTCCTGATAGACTGCTTCAAGGAACCCGCAACCTTTCTCTTTGTACACCTCAAAGCACGCCCCCATGATTTGGTAGCTCTCTTTTGGATAGATAAGTTCCTTCATGCGCCTCTCCTTTCGTGTATTTCGTGTATTTCGTGGTTTCCTCTTCTACTACTTCCTCGCACGCCCCCGGATTTCCAGCAGTTGCTTCATCACTCCATGCTGGTTGCCATTCCACTCTCTCGTGCCGAAGGCGTCGTGCAGTTGCCTGTAAAGCGCGTACAGCTCGCAATAGACCTCGTGCGCCTTCGGATTCGGCTTGAAGACGTGCGGCCTTAGCCCGGTCATCGTTTTCCGCGCCTCCGCATAGTTGGGATAGATGCCGCCGACCACTGCGCCGGCAATGGCCGCCCCCAACGCGCACGTCTGGGCCGAGCGCGATACCTTCATGGGCCGGCCGGTCACGTCCGCGTAAATCTGCATCACCAGCGGATTCTTCTCGGCAATGCCGCCACAGTTCACAATCTGCTCCACCTTCACGCCATACTCCTCGAAGCGGTTGATGATGGTGAGCGCGCCGAAAGCCGTGGCCTCGATGAGCGCCCGGTAGATCTCCGCCGGCGTCGTGTAAAGCGTCTGGCCAAGCAGCAAGCCGGTCAGGCGTTGGTCCACCAGAATCGTGCGGTTGCCGTTGTTCCAGTCTAGCGCCAGCAGACCGGATTCGCCGGGCGCAAGCTTCGCCGCTGCCGCCGAAAGCTCTGCGTGGGAACCGGCTTTCTTGCCGCCCGGCTGGATGTAATTCACGAACCAGTTGAAAATATCGCCCACGGCCGACTGCCCCGCTTCGAGTCCGTAATACCCTGGCAGGATGCTGCCGTTGACGATGCCGCACAGGCCCGGTATGTCAGCCAGCTTTTGGTCCGTCGGCGCCACCATCATGTCGCACGTGCTCGTGCCGATGATTTTCACGAGCGTGCCCGGCGCGATGCCGGAGCCGACGCCGCCCAGATGCGCGTCAAAGGCTCCCACCGCCACCGGGATACCCGCCGGCAAGCCGGTGCGTTGCGCCCACTCGGGCGTCAAACCGCCCACGGCGCGGTCGATCGTGTGCGCCTTGGGACGCAGCCGCGCGCGCAACCCGCCGAGCTTCGGATCGAGCGCGCCCAGGAATTCTGCGTCCGGGTAACCGCTCCAATCGTCGTTATACATCGCCTTGTGCCCGGCCGCGCAGACGCCCACGACAAGCTTCCCCGGCGCTTCGGTGCCGGTGAGCATCGCGGGCACCCAGTCGGCGCATTCCACCCAGGTGTAAGCGGCGTCAAACACTTCCGGCGACGTGCGGAGGCAATGGAGAATTTTGCTGAAGAACCATTCGCTTGAGTAGGTGCCGCCGCACTTGGCGAGATACTGCGGTCGCATCTTCTTCGCCAGTTCGGTGATCTCCGCCGCCTCGGCCACGCCGGTGTGATCCTTCCAGAGCCAGGCCATCGCTGCCGGATTCTTGGCGAAGCGCTTGTCAAAAGCGAGCGGCTGACCGTCTTGATCGACCGGGAGCGGCGTGCTGCCCGTGGTATCCACGCCAATGCCGACGACCTGTTCCGGCTTGAACCCGCGTACGTTCTTCCGCGCGTCGGCGAGGGCCTTCTTGATGCTGACCTCCGCACCCTTGACGTAGTCCGCAGGATGCTGCCGGGCCAGGTTCGGGTCGCGTCCGAGGATGACGCCCGCCTCGCCGTGTTCATAGCCCCAAACGGCGGTGGCGACCTCCTTGCCATTGGCGGTGTTGACGATGAGAGTGCGCACGGAGTTCGTGCCGTAATCCAGACCGATGGTGTATTGGGCGCTCATGGTGATGAATGGGTATTAAGATTTCAAAAAATCAGGCGTCGTTCCCCGCTGTGAAAAACTCGGCGGTTTTCTGAATGGTCCGCATCCGATTGCTGAAGCCGCAGACATTGGCTCCGGAGTTGCGGAATTCATCCCACGTCGTTCCGGTGAAAAGGTCGAGCCAGTATTTCATATCGAGAGGTTCGTTAAGCTCATCATTCGTCGAGCACACCTGCATCCATCACCTCAAACCGCGGCGGCGGATGCTTCGCCGCAAGCTGGCAGCGGGACCATTTATGCTGAGGCCGGCATGGCATGGCTTGGCTGTACCAGCCGTCCCGGCGTTTCAGCCACTCCACCAGCAACCGTGTCTTGCCGACGCGACGCCGGCCGTAGAGAGCGAGCACCCCGCCCTTGGCCGCCACGGCGTCCAGATCTTTCAGTTCAGCTTCGCGATTGACGAATTCGAGGTTCACGGTTGCCGGCCAGGTTCCAACATTATGTCGGTCAAACATTATGCTTCGCAGGCATAGTTACCGCTTGGCTCCACTTTCCACCATCACTTTCACCACCTTGTCCCGATAGGCCGCGTTCAACTGGAACGCCTCGTCCGCACGTCGCAGTGGAAAGCGGTGGCTCACCAGGCCTTTCAAATCAACCAGCCCTCGGGCGGTGAGCTGGATGGCGCGCGGGTAAATGTGCTTCATGCGGCGGCTCATCATGATCGTGAGGCCTTTGCGGCGGGCCGTGGAATGTTTCATCACCAAACGGTCGTCGGAAGGAATGCCGACCAGCACCACGCGCCCGCCGAACCGCGCCATCTCGGCAGCTTGCTCCACCGTGTGGCCGGCCCAAGCGGCTTCGATGGCCACGTCCACTCCGCGGCCGCGCGTCTCCTTCTCAATGCGCTGCGAAGGGTCCTCGCGGTCGCAATGGCAGGGAACGCCGCCGAATTTCTCGGCCAGCTTGAGCCGCCACGGAAGCTTGTCGGTGACGAACACGGGGTCTGCGCCGGCGAGCTTCACGACCTGCAAGATGAGCAATCCAATCGGCCCGGCGCCGAGAATGGCCACGCTGTGGGCCACGCGGATGCGCGCAAGGTCAACGGCGTGAACCGCCACCCCCAGCGGCTCGAGCAGCGCCGCTTCGACATCGTCAATCACCTTCGGCACAGGGAAACAACTGCGCGCCGCAATATGCATCCACTCGCAGAGGCTGCCGCCGTCGGGATAATTGCCGCAGAAATGCAGGCGGCGGCAGAGATTGGGATGACCCTTCTCGCAAAGTTCGCAACGGCCACAAGGCTGAGCCGGGTCCACGGCCACGCGCGTGCCGGGCTGGATCGGCTCGAAGTGGCCATCGAACGAATCGGGGCCGACTGCTTCGACGACGCCGGAGAATTCATGGCCGAGGATGAGCGGGCCTTCCACCGGCGTGTCGCCGATGCGCGCGTCAGCGTAGGAGTGAAGGTCACTCCCGCATAAACCAGTGACCTTGACCCGCAGCAATACTTCACCTGGTCCCGGCGCGCCCGGATGCGACACGCGCTCGACGCGCAAATCCGCCGGGCCATGCAAGCGGGCGGCGAGCATGGTAGCAGGGGTCTTTGACGTTGGTTTCCTCATTGAGCCGGAGGCAGCCGCAGCACGGCCAGAGAATGGGCCCTGAACTGGCAATTGAACGACACATTGGTCTCGTTGAACGGCCTGCGGACCGGCGCCACTTTCTTCGGCTCGCTGAGCGAGGTCTCGTCTGAAAGGTTGGCCGAGGCCAGGACGGTCGCGGTGGCGCCGGTTTTGAGCTGGCTGACGCCCTGGAGTTGCACAGCCACCCAAACGGGCTGCGCCGTGGCGTTGACCACCTTGAGGATGATATCGCCGGCGGTGGCGTCGCGGCTGGCCGTGGCATAAAGGCGCGATTTCCCATCCGCCTCCGGCTGGCCACTGATCTGCGCCGGCAAGAGGACATCGCCGCGGTTGCGACTGAACATCTGCTGCACATAATATGACGGAGTGCCATAGACGCTCAGATTGTCGCACCAAATCAGGTTCGGCGTCCACTGCCAGCCGTCCACGTGGCCGAAGAGCGGGGCGTAGGAGGACATGACCACGACGTCGGCGTTGCGCTCCAAGCCGATCATGTAGGCGGCCTCGGCCAGCGCGCACTCCCAGTTGTTGCGGTTGTCCGGGCTGACGGTCTTGACACTTTGCGCGGCGTATTCACCCATGAAAACCTTCGGGCCGCTGCGATCGTATTTGTCGTAGCGGGCGGCATTGTCGAGGAACCAATCGGGCCGCGCGTAGCAGTGCTCATCCACGATGTCCGCCTTCAGTTCGCGCAACTGCGGCCAGAGGAAATTGAAACGGTCGTCCGCCGGTGACGGCCCGGCGCTCGACACGAGCTTGATTTCCGGGTGTTTCGCCTTCAGCGCCTTGGCGAAGGCAGCGTAGCGCTCGATGTATTGTGGCCCCCATTGCTCGTTGCCGACGCCCAGCAGTTTCATGTTGAACGGGGCAGGATGTCCCATCGCCGCGCGCTTCGCGCCCCACGTGCTGGTGGCGGAGCCGTTGGCGAACTCGATCAGGTCGAGCGCGTCCTGGATGTAAGGATCAAGCTGATCGAGCGGCGCCAGTTCTCCGGAGTTGAATTGGCAGGCCATGCCACAGTTTAAAATCGGCAATGGCTCCGCTCCGATGTCTTCGCACAGAAGAAAAAACTCGTAGAAACCGAGGCCGAACGATTGGAAGTAGTCCGGCGCGGGCCGGTGTTTGAACTCATCGTTCCAGCGGTTGATGATGAGCCGGCGCTCTTCCGGCGCGCCAATCGTCGTTTTCCACTGGTAACGCTTGCCCAGGTCGCGGCCTTCGACAATGCAGCCGCCAGGGAAGCGCATGAAGCCGGGCTTCAGGTCGGCCAGCATCCGGACGAGGTCGGCGCGCAGGCCGTTCGGACGATTCTTCCAAGTCTGCGCCGGGAAGAGCGATACCCAGTCAAGGTCAAGGGCGCCACGGCCTTCAACGATGACGTTCAACCGCGCCTTTGCCTCGGTCGCGCCGACGCGCAACGTGGTGCTGAGTTTCTTCCACTGCCCGGTGAGGCCGTCGAGCTTTGCCGAAGCGATCGTCCGACCGTCGCTGGTCACCAACTCGACGCGCAGCGTCCTCGGCCCACCTTCGACGGTGCGAGCCTGAGCGGAGAAGTTGTAAGTTGCTCCTTCGCGCAATCCCATTCCATGAAAGCCCTCGTTGGACACGCCAAATCCTGCGCCGGCGTTGTCCACTCGTATGCGGAGGTAATGCGGGTTGGCGGTGTGGAACGGCTCCTGGTCGCGAATTTCCAGCGAGCCTGCCGCACCGCCTCGTTCAATCTGGCTCCAGGCCATCAGGCCGTTAGGGAATTCAAACGAGCGGTTTTTCACCAACTCGGCGTAGAGACCGCCATCCGCGCCAAAGTTGATGTCCTCGAAGAAAACGCCCCACATCACGGGACTGATCTTCGGGCCCGGTTTGCCAGTGTCGATGGTCAGGGTGATCGCCGGTTCAGCCGCTGCCGCCAACCACAACGTTGAGGCAGTCAGAATTGCGAGGGAGAACGGTTTTTTCATAATTCGGCGCCGCATTCGCGATTCATGCGTATCTTCATTCGTCCACGACCCTATTCGTGGTGGTAAACCTCCCAGCCGAGGTATTTCGACAATGCTTCCTTCACGCCCAAGGAGATGCGCGTCGGATTGACAGCGACGTGATGCTCGAAGCCGTTTTCGCAGATGTAGCGGAGGAGCTTCTGGAAGTTCTGAATCTTGACCACGCCGTAGCCGCCGAAGGTCTTGAGCGGATCGCCCGTCAACTCGCCCTCGCCAATGTATGCGCGCACCCGGCCCGCGGCATCGTCGGTGCTCACGCGCAGGTAAGAAAAGGGCACGGCTTTGATCCGTCCCACGATGGTGCCGTAGGTGTTCTCTTTGCCGACAGTGCCGGCGATGATTTCTTGATAATCCATGACGGGCTTGCCTGCTCCTTTGCTGACGAAAACGGCTTTGGGCAGGTTGCTGCAGTGGAAGATAACGCCCTTGTCGGGGTCCTCGCCGTAGTTGTTGTTCCAATCCATCAGCGCGCTGGGCTGGCCGCTGGCCTGGGCCATGGCATACATGGCGACGGTGCCCATGATGTCCACTTCGCAGGCGCTGCTCAGGCCCAGGTTGCTCATCATGCTCATGAGCGTGCAGGGCACCACGCCGAAGAATTCCTCCATCGCAGTCCAGCATTGGATGGCCGTGGCGTTGAGGCGGGTTTCCTTCATCCACTTGTCCACGGCGACGCCGAACTTGGCCATTTTGAGCAGCGCCACGGGCGGGATGCTCTTGGCCACGACGTACTTTTGGATTTCCTGCAACTTGGCTTCCACCGCCGCGTCCGTGTCTTTCATTTTGCCGACCCAGCCGAACAACTCGAACAGGTCGAGCGTCTCGATGCTGATGCCGGATTGTTCGAGCAGTTTTTCGCTGTAGCGAACGGTATTGAAGGCCGTGGGCCGGGCGCCAAGCGCGCCGATGCGGAGGTTCTTCAAGCCGCGCGCCACACGGCAGGTGACGGCGAAGTCTTCGAGGTCTTGCCGCAAGCTGGCGCCGGTCGGCCCGCAGGTGTGCCGGCGCGTCAGCGTAAACGGAATGCCATACTGGCGGAGGTTGTTGCAGACCGACATCTTGCCGCAGAAACTGTCGCGCCGGTCCTTGATCGTCATGATTTTCGGATCGTCGTTGAAGGCATGGACGAGCACAGGCACCTTCAAGCCCGACCAGCGGATGGCGTTGGCCACGCCGCGTTCGTCGCCGAAGTTCGGAAGCGTGACGAGGAGGCCGTCGATCTTGGAGGCGTTTTCCTTGAACAGGTCGGCGCACTTCTGCGCGTCCGCCATCGATTCGACGGCGCCAAATTTGGTCGCTGTGGTTGGCAGGATGACGACGCCGAGGCCGAGTTTTTCGAGAGTGACCAGAATTTCTTTTCGGCCCGAGTCACAGAGATGCGCCGGGAAGAAACCGCGATTTCCGACGATGATGCCAAGAGTAGTTGATATGTTCATAAGCTGTTACTTTCTCAGGCGATAGTATTTTGTCGTGCTGCCAGGCGACAAGGTTACTTTGAATTGGTTGCCCTCGACAGTTGGGATACTTGCGACCGGTGTCCAGGAGGCGCCTAAAGCGAGATTGCCGGTCTCATCGAGCGCGAAGCCGGTGGCAGTGGCTGGCCAGGAAATGACCAGGTTGGCGCCCGCGCGATCGATACTCAAGGTTGGTGCGGCCGTTGGCTGGTCTGGCAACACGTTCGGCCCAGCGGCGAAGTTCGCCGCCACTTCCGACTCGGTCAATGCCCCGCTGTAAATGCGGAACTCATTGTACTGTCCGGTGAAGAAAGGGTCCGGCCAGTTGGATTTGCCCAGCCAAACGTTGACGTCGTCAATTGCGGTCAGCTCCAGGCTCACGTTCGCCAGGGCAACTCGCCGGCCATTAATGAAGAGGCGCGCATTCCCGGCCGTGTAGTTGTAGGTGACGGCCACGTGCGTCTCCTGGTTGGCGGGGAAGAGAGCGAGACCATTCAGTTGCTGTTCGCCAGCCCCGCCGCCGGTCAGAGTGATGGCGAAGCGCGTGACGCTGCCGCCGCCGCGCGGAGAGAGGAACACGTACGTTTGGCCGGTGCCTTGGGCATCTTCTCCGCCTGAGTTGCTGCCAAAGTCAAAGATGCGTTCCCAAAAAGCGGTGCCCCGCCACGTGACCCAGGCCTCAAACGTCGCATTGGTCAACTGCGAGACTGTGCCGTTGGGCAAGTCCACAAACCCGGCGTCCGAACTCGCTGCGCCTCCCGGCACATTGAGCCGGCCGTCACCTGAAAAGGAGGCCCTGCCCATCAGCGTACCATCGGCCGCGCCGACGGAGTCCTGCACAGTCGTGCCGCCGGTTTCGCTGAAACTGTAGCGATGGGCCAGCTCCGCCTTGGCCGGCACGCCCGGCGCCGTGGCCACCGTTACCGTGCCGGTGCCCTGTCTGCCCTGGTAGGACGCAATCACGGCTGCCGTGCCCACTCCCACGGCATCCACTACTCCGTTCGTGCTGACCAGGAGCACTTTGGGATCGGTGGTCTGATACGTTGTGTTGACATTAGCGGTGACATCGACGCCCGGCACATTTGCGTAATTGGCGGTCACCTTGGCCGGTGCCAGCGATCCAGTGAACAGCGAGGCGGTCAGATCCACCTGGATGTTCTGCAATTGCCCAGGGTCCGTCCCCCCCACCTTGCTTGGGCCGGCAGCCGCGCTCAACGCAACTTCAAAGTCGGTCAACGCGCCATCATAAATGCGGAATTCGTTGAACTCGCCGTTGAAGTAGGGGTCAGGCCAATTGGACCGCCCAAGCCAGTTGTTGACGTCTCGAACGGACCTAAGCTGGATGGTAGCACTGCCCGAGGCCTGCAACTGGCCATTGACGAACAACTTGGCGCTCCGGGCGCTGAAGTTATACACCACGGCCAGATGGGTTTCCTGGCCGATTGGCAAGGCCGCCCGGCCATTCAGAACGGGCGTTTCTCCTCCGCCGGAACTGATCGTGGCGGCAAAGCGCACGACATTGTTGAGGCCCAGCGGCGACAGGAATAGGTAGGTCTGCCCGGTACCCTGCTGGCCCTCGCCGCCGCTGTTGCTCCCAAAGTCGAAGATGCGCTGCCACATGGACCGGACGTTCCAAGTGACCCAGGTTTCAAAGGTGGCGTTGGTCAGACCTGAAATAATTCCGTTGGGCAGGTCCACGTGTCCATCCGCTCCATCCAAGACCAGCTTGCCGTCGCCCGTGAAGCTGGCGCCACCGATGAGGGTGCCGTCGGCCGTGCCGGCCAGATCCTCGACGGTCGCGCTCCCGGGCGATTCACTGAAGCTATAACGATGTTTCAGCACGGCCTGCGGCAGGACAACCGTGACGGTTTTGCTGTCCTGTTTGCCTTGGTAGGTCACCGTGACGGTGGCTGAGCCCAAACCGACAGCCCGCACCAAACCGTTGGTGTTGACCGTCACGATGTTGGTTTTGCTGGATTGATAGGCTACTCCCGGCATCAGGGTGAGGTTGACATTCGCTGCATTGGCGTAATTGGCTGACACCGTGGCCTGGGCGAATCCGCCCAGCAAAGGGGTGAGCGTGTCCAGTTGCAATGCGACCGACTGGAGCGCGCCAGGGTCCGTGCTCGGTGTCTCCGGGCCAGCCGTGAAGCTGGCGACAATCTCGGGACTGGTCAGAGCGTGGTTGTAGATGCGGAATTCATCGATTGACCCAACCAGGTAGGGGTCGGGGACATAGACCGATTTTCCCACGTAGCAGAGCGCGCCGCTGACGGAGGAGAGCGGGATGGTCAGGTTGTTTTGCGCGGCGATCAACACCCCATCGATGTAAAAGCGCATGAACCTGGCGGCGGAGTCCACGACACAGACAATGTGCAACTTGCCTGCGTTGTCGAGGTTGCCGCTACTGCCCGCCATTTCCTCGTGGTTGTAGCCAGGGTCTGCATCTGAAATCACCACGCGATAATCGCCGACGCCGGAGTGCGGGGAAAAGAAGAAGTAACTGCGTCCGTTGCCCGTATCCGGATTCGTGTCGCCGAAGTCGAACAACCGATTCCAATTGCCGTTGACTCCCATCTCAGCCCAGGCCTCGATTGTCACAGCCGAATAGCCGTTCAGCAGGCCTCCAGGCAGATCGACAAAAGTGCCGTCGGAGCCATCCAGCACGAGCACGCCGTCGCTGAGGGCGGCGTTCCCTTGTAGGGTGCCGTGGGCGGTCCCGACCGAATCGTTCGCGCCGGTGGTGAAACTGTAGCGATGAGTGATTTCAGCGCGCGCGAGCAGGCTCGTGGCCAAAACGAGCGCGAGCGCGGCAGCGGTCCAATGAGGTGATGTTGTTTTCATAGAGCAATGTAGAGCTTGTTGAAGGATTCTTGTTTCTAAGTTCACTGGCCGATCAAGCAGCGCCTCGGAACCGGGTGCAGGTCTGTTCGGCAGACCAGACCCATCCACGGCTCCTTTTCACATTCCCCTGGGCATGAAGCACAGAGGACCGGCACTGGTTGTCTGATTGTCTGAATTTCATTGCACTTTCTATTGACACGGCCTTGAATAGCAACGCCACTTTGCGTAAAAAAATAACCACTTTGCGAACCTATGGAGCGGACCGATTCACAGCAACGAGCACTGGGAGAGCGAGTGCCTCTGGAAGGAAGCCGACCGACTTCCTGGCGGCCCCGCGTGCCCTGCGTGGTCCTGTTGATCGAATCTTCACGCGCATCGGGCCGGAGCCTTCTCACCGGCATTGCAGCCTACGCCCGGCATCACGGGCCCTGGGCGTTCTACTGGGAGCCGGCGGGCCTGGAGCAAGCCCGGCCCCGGCTCCAGAACCTGGACGCCCAGGGGATCATTCTACGGGACATTGACGCTGTGGAAGAGGTGGTGGCCTTGGGTATCCCAGCGGTGGTCATTGGTCACAGCCGCCAGGAAATCCCGGGCTTGGTCAATGTCGTGACGGATTCAGCCAAGATCGGAACTTTGGCTGCTGAACACCTGCTGGATCGCGGTTTCCGGCATTTCGCGTATTGCGGCTATACGGAGACGCCTTGGTCGCAGAAACGCGGGGAGGTTTTTTCAGCGCGGATTGCGGCGGCAGGTTTTGCTACGCACTCCTATGTTTCGGCTGAGCCGTCTGCCCAAATGTCCTGGCGGCAGGAACTTCTGTCCATGGCCGAGTGGTTGCAGTCTTTGCCCAAGCCGCTTGGATTGATGGCCTGTAATGATGACCGCGGACAACATGCCATCGAGGCCTGCAAGGTCGCCGGCATTCGCGTGCCCGACCAGATGGCGGTGATCGGAGCGGACAACGATGAACTGGTGTGCGAGTTGTCCGACCCACGGCTGTCGAGTGTGGCGGTCAACTTCGAGCGGGCCGGTTACGAAAGCGCCGCCTGGTTGGACCAATTGATGCATGGCGAGCGCCAAACCGGCGGGACGATTGGCGTGCCGGCGACACATGTCGTGACCCGGCAGTCCACGGACATGCTCGCCATTGAAGACGCCGGGGTGGTGAAAGCCTTGCGGTTTATTCGCGATCATGCAAAGGAGGCGGTCCAGGTCGGGAATGTGGCGGAGGCGGCCGGCCTGTCCCGGCGAGTTCTGGAAAAGCGTTTCCGCAACCTGCTTCACCGCTCTGTGCTGAGCGAGATTCGGCGCGTTCGGACGGCCCAAATCTGCCGCATGCTCATTGAGACGAACCAGCCGGTCTCACAAATTGCCTTGGACTTGGGCTACGCCGGCCCGGAGCACATTGCTCGCTACTTTCAAAAGGAAGTGCAGATGACCCCCCACAGCTATCGCCGCGTTTACGGACGACGCTGAAGTTGGCAAGTGAAATAGGGTGCAATCAAGTTGAAGCAACCGCATTGTTTCGCTGCCGAAATCGGAATAACGATGCTACATGATCTGAAATGATCTGAAGCGGCTACAAAGCACGAATCCAGGGCGTCAAAGGCTTCGTCGGGATCAGCCTTCGCGCACCACTGCCTGCAGCTTTTGTTTGAATTGTTCGACCAGCTTGTCGTGGGCGGCATTCACCTCCGCATCGGTTAACGTGCGGTCGGCGCTGCGATAGATGAAGGCGTAGGCGACGCTCTTTAGTCCCGGCGGCACGTTTTGGCCACGGAACACATCGAACAACTCCGCGCTTTCCAGGTTCTGCGGTTTGGCTTGCCTGACTGTGTGGAGCACGGCTTCGTGCGTGGTCGCTTCGGGCACGATCATGGCCACGTCGCGACGGATGGCAGGGAAGGCCGGCAATGGTTTGAACGATTTGGCGGTGTTGCGCCGGGCCAGCAGCGCGTCCAGATCCAATTCCGCCAGCAGCACGGCGTCGCGCAAATCGTAGTGCCTGGCCAGCGGCGGCAGCAATTGGCCGAGCTCGCCGAGCGTGAGTTTGCCGCCCAGTTGCACGACGGCGGACTCGAGGTAGAGTTCGGTGCTTTCCGCGCGGCGGCTGTACGTGATCGCGCGCAGCCCGAATTGCTCCAGGAATTCTTCCAGCAGCCCTTTCAAATCGTAAAGGTCGAACTTCGCGTCGCGCTCCTCACCGCTCCAAAAAGCGGCCGCGCGACCGCCCGTCAAGGCGAGGGCCACGCGGCGTTCCTCCCGCGGCTGGCCGTTGTTTTGCGCGAAGACCCGGCCGATCTCGAACAACGCAACGTCGCCGTTCTTGCGGCTGACGTTGTGGCGAAGAATGTGCAACAACCCCGGCAGGAGGCTCGGCCGCAACACGTCCATGTCGGCGCTCAAAGGGTTGGCCAGCGCCACCGTTTCTTCGGACTTCGGACCTCGGACTTCGGACTTCGACACGAGGGTTTGACCCTGCGCTTCATGCAGACCCAATCCGGTCAGGATGCGCCGGGCCTCGGCCCATTGGTCGTGCACGGCGTCGTAGGCGTTGGAGCCGATGGCGCCGCGCGGCGGCGTGGCCGGGATTTTGTCCACGCCATAGAGCCGGGCGATTTCCTCGATCAAATCCGCCTCGCGCTTGAGGTCCACGCGCCAGGTCGGAATGTGAACGGTGATGGGGACGGGGGGCTGGTCCGCAGGGGCATCCACCGGCCGCGGCGTTCGTCCGGTGATTTTCAATCCGAGCCGGCACAGGTAAAACTCAATCTCCTCCGGCCGGAGTTCCACGCCGAGCAACTCGCCGACCTTCGCATGGCGCAGGGTCACTGGCCGTGGCTCGGCCGGTTTTGGATAAGCGTCCACGACACCGTCGGCCAGCTTTCCGCCGGCCGTTTCGAGAAGAAGTTGGGCGGCGCGTTGGCTGGCCCAACCGGTCATGCCGATATCGGCGCCGCGCTCGAAGCGATAGGACGCATCGGTTTTCAAGTCGAGTTGTCTCGAGGTGGCGCGGATGTTTTGTGGTTTGAAATAAGCGCTTTCGATCAGGACATCCACTGTCCGGTCCTTGATTTCGGTGTTCTGTCCGCCCATCACTCCGGCCAAGGCAATGGCCTTGGTTTCGTCGGCGACGAGCAGCATCTGGCCGGTCAAAGTCCGCTTTTGTCCATCCAGTGTGATGAAGAGTTCGCCCTCCTGCGCGCGGCGAATGACAATGGTGGGTTTGTGGCTGCCGGCGTGAGCCGGCGATGGATTTGAACCGGCCGCGGTCGCATCTCCGGCGTCGGCCGCAATGAGAGGATAATCAAAGGCGTGCAAAGGCGTGCGCAGGTTGGACGCCTGCGCTCCCATCGCAGCGATGAGGTGATAGTCAAAGGCGTGCAAGGGCTGGCCTGTTTCCATCATGACGTAATTGGTGACGTCCACCACGTTGTTGATGCTGCGAAGGCCCACTTTTTCCAGTGTCTGCCGCAACCAATCCGGGCTGGGGCCGACTTTGACCCCTCGGACCACGCGCGCGACATAGCGCGGGCAGAGATCGGCGTCTTCGATGCGGACGGCGACCAAATCGTCGGCGCGGATGATGGAGGAGGGAGGAGGGAGGAGGGAGGGCAGGATGACATCCGGCATTCTCAAGGGATGGCCGGTCACAGCGGCGATTTCGCGCGCGATCCCGATGACGCTGTTCAGGTCGGGCCGGTTGGGGGTGACTTCGAGGTCATAGACTACGTCGCCGGCGGCGCGGCCCAGGTACTCGGCGAACGGCTGGCCGATCTTGGCATCTGCGCGGAGGATGAGCAAACCCTCGGCATCCTCGGCCAAGCCAAGTTCCTTGGGCGAACACATCATGCCTTGGCTGGTGATGCCGAAGACTTTGCGTTCCTTGATGACGAACGGCTCTTTCTCGCCGGGCTTTAACGGCAGGGCGTAATTAGGCAGGATGAGAGCCACTTTATCGCCGGGTTGGTGGTTTTGCGCGCCGCAAATAATGGTGCGCTCGCCCTGGCCGTCAGCGACTTTGCAGACGGAGAGCTTGTCCGAATTGGGCACCTGGTCGCGGGTGAGGATTTGTGCGACGAGGATGCCTTCAAATTCGCCGCTGAGTTTTTGGATGCTTTCGACTTCGAGGCCGATCATGGTCAGCCGCTCGGCCAGTTCCTCGGGCGACCAGTTGAAATCGACATATTGTTTGAGCCAGTTAAGGGTGACTTTCATTTTTCAAAAAATCAGGAGGGCAAGTGGTGCTTGGCCCAGTGGTGAATGGCGTTGTGTTTGGGCGCAGTCAAAAGCCCGATGCCAGCCTGAAGGCGCCGGATAAGCCGCTGATCAGTGGCGAAAAAATCCTGAGTGGTGGTTTTCACCGCGCGGGCATGGCCAATCCACCGCGCGGGTTTCAGGGTAACAATGTTCTCGACCTCGCGGCAGAATTCGCACTTCAGGAACTCCGCCAGCAAGCGCTGGTGCAGGCGGTCCTGGGGGCGTTCCTTGGCGCGAAGCAGCGCGCATTTTTCGGCGTAAAGCAGCGACGCCTCCGCGACATAGAAGGTCAGTTCCGGCAATTGCACGACGCGCCGGTTGAGCACGGCGTTCTGCGGAGTCAACTGAAGGCCCTCTTCCAGGAAGTCCACCTCCAATCCGCGAAAGTGGAAGGTGTGAGTCGTCTCGTCGAAGGGGATTTGGAGCAGGTCGGATGCTTCGTCGAGGTCCAGCCCCATAAAAACTACGTCTTTGCCAAGCCAAATGGCTTCCTCAGCTTCGGACCAAGCCGGCACAGGAAAATCCGAATCGCTCCATTGCCGGAGCGCCTCCCGGTAAAACCAGCACGCGCCGTCACCAATGAGCACCACATTCTCCAGCAAGCCCGGAAAAGCCTCGTGCAACTGGCGCCGCGCCGCGCGGATTCTGTTCCAGTCGTAAACGTTTGGGAGGGCCATATCAGTCCAATCGCATCACGTGGGGTTCTTGGTCGGCGATTCGGATGGGACCGATCGACTCAGCCATTTCGCGCAGTTCGTCCGGGGTGTAGCGGTTGCCCGGCTGCTCCTTCCAGCGTTGCTTGCGCTCGTAGGCGGCGGCGCGGGCCGCCTCGGCCGCGGCGTCACGAGGGCGCTTGATATGGTCCGTTCGCATAGCGTCAACTGTAGCGCACCGGGACGCGGAAGTCAGGCGCCCTTTTAACGCCCGGCATGGTACGCCGCTCGGACGGTTCCTCCGGCGGCCAGTTGGAGTCCACAAACTGTCTGAGCCAGTTGAGCGTAACTTTCATGATGATTGGATAAAGCTATCTGGCCGTGAACTCCGTCACATCTGTGACGTCGGCCAAAAAAACCTCCCAAAGGCAGGCTTGCAGGCACTTTTGCTTTCTGGGGGAGGTGATGCCTTCTCCGAGGAAATCCAGATCAAAAATCCGGTTCCAGCTAGCCTCGATGGCGCGATGGTAACGCTCAATCGGCAGCGGCTTCGTCGTGAAAAAGGACTGTCCTTCGGCGGCCAACTTTCGTTCGAAGACGTCCCCATCTGCTTCGGATGTAGGAAGATACCAGTAATTGAGAGCGAAGTGCCACAAATCGAAGTCGGACAGAAGCACTCGGCTATCCTCAACAGCAAATTCGACGCGGACTCCCTTTTGACCTCTCTCCAAATGCCCGCCGCAACGAAGGTCCGGCTTGCGTTGCCGATCACCCCGCCACTGATACCAAGCCCAGATCGGTTTGGAATCTCTGGTTGGCGGCGGACCAATCCGCTGCCTCATTTGCCTGGTCATCCAATCGTAAGCGGAACGGAAGGCTTTCTCAGTCTGACACCGGTTCCCACGCAGGCTGCCTCTCGTTCGGATAGCGTCCCAAGCTTCCATAGTCTGGATGGTCCAAAGCATCATTCAGAAGGATCAGAACTGCCTCAAAAACCGCACGTCATTCTCGTAGAACAACCGGATGTCGTTGATGCCGTAACGGATCATGGCGATGCGTTCGATGCCGAAGCCGAAGGCCCAACCGGTCCAGATTTCCGGGTCGTAACCGACGTTCTCGAACACTTGCGGGTGGACCATGCCGCAGCCGGCGATTTCGAGCCATTCCTTGCCCATCTTGCGCGTGAGCGAACTCGAGAAATCGATTTCCATGCTGGGTTCGGTGTAGGAAAAATAGTGGGGGCGGAAGCGGAGTTTGACTTCGCGGCCCAGCAATTCCTTGAAGACAAACTCCACCGTGCCTTTCAGATCGCTCATCGTGACCCCTTTGTCCACGTACAAACCCTCGATCTGCTGGAAGGTCGAATTGTGAGTGGCATCGGCGTTGTCCCGGCGGTACACCCGCCCTGGCACAATGATGCGGATGGGCGGCGGCTGCTTTTCCATGACCCGGATTTGCACGGAGGAGGTGTGGGTGCGGAGGAGAAGTGATTTCTGGCCCTCACCCCGGCCCACTCCCACTCCGCTTCGTTCCGCGGGAGAGGGAGGAGCACCGGTCGGGGCGAGATAAAACGTGTCGTGCGTGTCGCGAGCCTGATGATCCGCCGGTGTGTTCAAAGCGTCGAAACAATGGTGTTCATCTTCGACCTCGGGGCCGTCCGCGACGGCAAACCCGATTTTGCGGAAGCTGCGGACAATCTCCTCCGTCACGAGCGTGAGCGGATGAAGCTTGCCGAGGGTCCGGCGGCGTCCGGGCAACGTGAAGTCGGTCGGCTCAGCAGGGAGGGCCGCTTTCAGTTCGAGTTCGCTGCGGCGCCGGGCCAGCGCGGCTTCGAGGTCGGCCTTGGCTTCGTTGATCAACTTGCCGGCGGCGGGTCTCTCTTCTTTGGAAAGGGCGCCCAGTTGTTTCAGCAAGGCCGTGAATTGGCCGTGGGCGCCCAGGAAGTTGATGCGAGCCTGCTCCAAGGCGGCGAGATCAGATGCGGCTTGCAGGCCGGCCAGGGCGGCTTGCCGGAGCGGTTCGATTTCGTGCAAAAGCGACATAAGACAAGTGAGGTTTTAGCCACAAAACGGCACAAAAGACACAAAAGAATGAACCGAGGCAATATTCTTTGGCGTTTCGGCATTCTGGCAGCCATGGTTTTGGGGAAAGAAAAAGGGCGGCCATTGCTGGTCGCCCGTTTTTTGATTTCAGATTTGTGATTTGAGGTTTGAAATCGGTCTCAGGCCTTGGCCGTCTTGGCCTTCAGGGCCTGCTGGGCGATCTTGACGAGTTCGCTAAAGGCTGCGGCATCCGTGGCGGCGAGGTCCGCCAGGATTTTGCGGTCCAGAGCCACCTGGGCAGCCTTGAGTCCTTCCATAAAGCGGCTGTAAGTGATGCCGGCGGCGCGGGCGGCGGCGTTGATGCGGATTTGCCAGAGCGCGCGGAAATTGCGCTTTTTGGTCTTGCGATCCCGGAAGGCATATTGGCGGCCGTGATCGAGCGCGTCGGCGGCATAGCGATACAGTTTGGAACGGCGCATCCGGAAGCCCTTGGCGGCTTTGATGGTGCGGATGCGGCGCTTACGGGAGGCTGGGGCGTTGGTAACTCGCATGACTCAGTGATCGGTGATCGGTGATAGGAAATTGGTGATTGGTAACTAGTTGGTGACTGGTAACTGGTGACTGGTAATTGGTATTGGCAACGGTCAATGGCTGAAGGGGAGGTTTTGCTTCACACGATAGACATCGGTGGGATCAACCAGTTTGGCGGTGCCAAGGTTGCGGCGGCGCTTGGGGCTCTTGCCAGCCAGCAGATGGCGTTTTCCGGCGCGCATGCGCATGACCTTCCCTGTCGCGGTCACTTTGAAACGTTTCGCTACCGCTTTGCGTGTTTTGGTGCCTTTTGGACGTCGCATAAATAAAGTTTCTCTGAAAAAGAGCGCGCAATATAGGGTGCGGCAACAGAGGATGCAAGCGGTATTTTGGACGATTTTGCCGGCGCATCGCGAGCACGTTCTGGCCGTCCCTGGGCCACATTTGCTTTTGAGGCACTACCCCAGAGGTATTTTGGCCCTATTGGCGACAGGGCCTAATTCCCGGTTAAGACCGGGAGATTAATAGCGCAATTTCTCCCAATGCTATTCTACGCGCATCGAAGCCGACAGGGTGGTGGTTCCGGAAAAAATATTCTGAGTGCCGCATTGTTTGTCTTGATTTTGCGTGGGTTTTCTGCTTTAAGATTCACCCGTCTTAGCAACGAACGGAATGCACCAGCAATTTCCTGCACCAAATATTCGCATGAAAACACACCTTTTTGTTTTGCTTAGCCTGGTCTGCTTTGTTCTTGAGGAAGTGAAGGCGGCCAACTGCGTCGCGCCTCCGGCGGGCCTGGTGCGGTGGTGGACGGGTGACGGTGACGCCATGGATGCCGTCAGCGGCCAAGGGGGGACCCTGTACGGTGGCGTCACATTCGCTGCTGGGAAAGTTGGACTGGCTTTCAGTTTGGACGGTGTGAGAGCCGCTGTGGGTACAAGTCTGCCATCTTTTGCCGACGTTCAGGACACCTTCACCATGGAGTTCTGGGCGTTTCCAACACAGACCCGAGCCGGCACGCCGGAAGCGAATTCAGGCAGTCCCGGGACGGGCGGCCAGCGTTACGCCATTTATCCTGAGCATGGTGGCGGCAGTGGTGGCTCAGGAGCAGGTGTTTCCGTCGGCACCAATGGCATCAGTGTGTTCGAGCATGCGGTGGGTTATCTGCCCTCACTGCTGGTGTATGATGCGTCCATCACCGGATGGACGCACATCGCGGTGGTCTATGAGAACAAGCAGCCGAAGCTTTATGTGAACGGTTCGCTGGTCAAGACGGGATTGACCAGCGCAAGCGCCTTTGTCTTTCCATCGCAAACCCTCGGCGACATCGGAGTCTATGGGCCGTATGCAGGGCTCTTGGATGAAGTCGGCATCTACAACCGGGCGTTGTCCGGTTCGGAAATCCAATCCATCTTCGCGGCCGACAGTGCCGGGAAATGCAATACGGCTGCGGCTCCATCCGGCTCGGTGCCCTACTTCACTGACCTTGAACAGGGGATCGGTCCCGAATGGGGCTTGTCCACGGTTGACAATTCGCAACGGGGCTTCAGTTCTTTCACCGGCCGTTTTGGCAATAACGCCCAGACTTTGAGGGTGGGCAATTTGACGGCTGGCCAATCGTACACGCTCGGTTTTGATTTTTACGTCATTGATACATGGGATGGCGTTGGTTACGGGCCGGATTATTTCAACGTCAGCCTTGACGGAAATCAGGTCTTCCACGAGACATTCAGCAATTACAACGGCGATCCGCCCAGCCAGCCGCAGTCGTATCCGGGAACGCCTGATGGCGGCCGCGTGAACTACGGCTTCCATCCCTCCTATGTCGATGCCATTTACCGCAACATCGAAATCACGTTCACGGCCTCCAACTCGGCTGCTCAGTTCACTTTCCAGGGCCAGAATCTTGAAGCCATTGACAACGAATCGTGGGGCTTGGACAACGTGAGCGTCCGGCGCACGTCCGACCTGGCGGGAACGATCATTCGGGGCACCACGTTGCCCGCTCCGGGGTTTCCCAGTTCGGCGGCGATTGATCGTTTTTCCATTTTTGCGAGCCGCGACCTGCTGAACTCGTCGGCCATTGACGTGGCCAACTACAGCCTGCGTGAAGCCGGGGCAAATCTGACCTTTGGCGACAGTGACGACACGGTTTTTACGCTCACGCCCTCGCACACGGCGGGCAAGGTGGTGTCTTTCACGCCCGACACCGTGCCGTTGCAGCCCGGCAAGTACCGCTTCGAAACCAAAGCCGGCCTGCTGGACGCGGGGACCAATGCGGTGACGGCTTTTACGAGCGATTTCGTCATCGTCAACCCGGTCCTGGGCCGGATCGAAAACGCCGAGAACGACTCGATTCCAGGGGCCACGCCTTTGCCCGTGACTGAGAGTCCGGCTGGCAGCGGCTTATTTACCACGGTGGGAGTCGGCACTTTTTCGGCCAATCGGGAAGTGGATTACTGGCGCTTTGATGCCGAGGCGGGGGATCGGTTGAGCGTGTGGGTGGAAGCGCAGAACCTGGGGGGTTTATCCGCAGCTTTACCTGCAAAATGCCGCCGGCCAGAACTTGGTGACCGTGGGTGGCGATTACGCAGGCAATGTGCAGTTTCAGAACTACCAGTTTGGCAGCCCGGGCACTTTTTACCTGCGCATCTTTACCGATAACCAGGCTTCCCCGTACCTGTTGCGCCTCGACCAGTCGCGCGGACCGCAGCTTGAGACGGAACCGAACAATGACCAAGCCGGCGCCAATGAGTTGAGTTTGAAGATCACTTCCGGCAATTACCAGGCGCGCATGGCCGGGGCTCTGGGCGAATCGGACGCGGCCGGCGATTATTATCGGCTCGGCATTCTGAACATCGGCAATGCCGTGAGCGTGAATCTCCTTCTCCCCAACGGCAGTTCGCTGACCGCGGGCGAGGCCACGTTGAGCGTGGAATTGGCGGGCAGCAGCGCGCCGCTCGCCACCAATAACACGGGCCTTCTCAATTACACGGCGACAACCGACGGCGTTCATTACGTCCGCATTCAAAGCGCCGCCCTCCGCGGACTTCGCGCTCAATACCTCCTGAACATCAATGTCACGGACGGCGTTGCGCCTGTTGTCACCTCGGTCAACCTCCCCGCCGAAGGCTCAACCAGCGCGGGGATTCTGGACCGGCTGACCGTCCAATTCAGCGAACAACCCAATGCAGCTTTTACAGCTCTCGGACGGCGGGTGCTGTCGTACCGGGGCCATTCTTATTTGGCGAGCGACCCCGGCTCCTGGGTGGTGACCGAAGCGCAAGCGCAAGCTCTGGGCGGCCATCTGGTGACCATCAACGACGCCGCCGAAAACGAGTGGGTCCGGCAGAATTTCAGTTATCTGGGCAATCTTTGGATCGGATTCACCGATCGCGATGTCGAGGGCACTTTTGTATGGACCAGCAGCGAGCCGGTGACCTATACAGCCTGGAATGGCGGCGAACCCAATAACTCGGGCGGTGAAAATTATGCGGGCATGTACGCATGTACACCTCCGGGGTGTGGAATGACTTCCCTGGCGGCGAGGGCTATTACGGCGTCATCGAAGTGGCCGGCAGCGACACCGACGGCGACGGATTGCTGGACAGCATCGATCCGTATCCGGCGGACCCCTTAAACGCTTTTGACCTGCGGGCGGCCGGCGCCGATGGAAATTTCTTCACCGCCGATGACCAGGTTTATCATCTGGCCAGCTCCGGCTACGATGGCGGTCTCTCCGCGTTTTTTGGAGTCATGGATGAACCGCTGCAACCGGGCAAGTACCGTTTCACCGTCACCACCTCGTTGAAAGACCGCGCCGGGAATGTCTTGGCAGCGGCTTTCACCCGCAATTTCACGGTCGCCGGAGTGCCGGGCTTCGTCCTCGAGAACCGAGATAACAACTCCATTGCCGGGGCCACAACTCTGAGTTTAAGTCCGAGCGCGCAAGCGGATGGGTCGTTTACGGTGGGCAATACCTTCAATGTCGGCGGGAACAATCCATGGTTTGTGGTGGCGGGGCGGTTTGATGGCGACACGAACCTGGACGTGGCCTTGGCCAATTACGGCAGCGCCAACATCGGCGTGCTGCTGGGCAATGGGAATGGGAGCTTTCAGCCCGTGACCAATTATGCGACGGCCAATAACCCGATTGCGTTGGCGCTGGGGGATTTGAACGGGGACGGGAAGCTGGACCTGGTGTCGGCGAATCGAGGGGCGAACAACGTGGGCGTGCTGTTGGGCAACGGGGATGGGACTTTTCAGACGGCGACCAACTACGCGACGGGGAGTTCCCAGCGGTCGGTGGCGGTGGGGGATTTCAATAGGGACAACCGGCTGGACGTGGTGACGGCCAATGAGGGCAACGACAATGTGAGCGTGTTATTGGGTAATGGGGATGGAACGTTGGCGGGACAAGTGAGGTATGCGACAGGCAACGGTCCGTTCTCGGTTCAGGTGAGAGACTTGAACGGGGATGGGAAGCTGGACTTGGTGACGGCCAATGTGAACAGCGATAATGTGAGTGTGTTATTGGGCAATGGGGATGGGACATTCGGGGCGGCGGCCAATTATGGGGTGGGCAACGCGCCGCGGTCGGTGGGGATAGGGGACTTGAACGGGGACGGGAAGGTGGATTTGGCCGTGCTCAACGCGGGTGCGAACACGGTGAGTGTGTTGTTGGGCAATGGGGATGGGACGTTTGCGGCGGCGGTCAATTATGGGTCTGGGAGTTCAGACCCGTATCATGTTTTAGTGGTGGACCTGAATGGGGATGGGCGGCTGGACAGCAATTCTCATTTTGACATTGCCGACGCCAGCGGGCGGTGAGATTTGAGCC
>CAYIIH010000026.1:0-36999 GCA_964363225.1 uncultured Verrucomicrobiota bacterium
ATTCTGCCCGGCGGCTTTGCGATACCACTTCACCGCCTCCACCTCATCCTTCGCCACGCCAAGATTGCCAATGAAGAATGCCTCACCCATTTCAAACTGGGATTGGGCATCGCCTTTTTCGGCCTTCGTTTTGATTTCCTCAAACAGCTTGCGGTCTGCTTCGTTCTGCTGGCCGGGCAGTTGAAACGCGGCTGCACTCAGCAACAGCAACAGAAACGTCCAGGCCAACCGATTCGCTTTCATGTCAGCAGATTAGTTGGTTTCCTGGGGCTGGCAAGCATCCCGTGCGGTCAGGCATTGTGTTTGGTGGCATAGCACTCATACCTCTCTCGAAGTTGCCGCTCTGCTTCCTCCTTGGTGCGGCCATAGCCAGCCTGTAGCGACAACCTCCGCGCCATGTCGGTCATTGGAATGGCGAGGCACAGCCACGAGTAATGCGTTTCGGAGGAATTGTGGTGGAATTGCAGTTTGTAATCCTCGAAGCGCGGAAACTTGGGGTCGGAGGGGCACGGTCGTTCAGTATAGCCATCGAAAGCGTGGTAGCCGCACTCGAATATCTCATGAAGGCCGTAGTGGTCTGAGTCTGACCCTACGAATGCGCCACCCATTTCAGCCAATGGAGCGCGGCAGAAGGGACATCTGTATTCCGAGAGTTCATCCGCCGCTCGCTCCAATTCCTGCTGGAGGTGTTTGACTGCCTCTCCAGAGGCGAGCCGTTCGAGTTCAGAACGTGGATGCTTCGCGTAAAGGTCGGGGCGAATCTCTCGGAGAATCTGAATGGCAATATCTTGGGGAGTGGGTTTCTCAGTGTGGACTGCCAACTTGTCGGCCAGTGTGGGGCTGAAGTCGAGGACTTGCTTGCGCGTCACGCCATGCCAGATCGGAATAATGACCCGATCCTGATCAATTTCACGACTGACCAATCCACCGAGTTCACGCTCTGGCCACGCCTTTCCGATGAAGTGCCTACTGATGACAACGATCCCAAAGCGCGAGTTCGCCAGTCCATAGTCAATCGAACGAGAGAGGCTATCTCCGGGGCGGAGCGAGAATTTGTCGTACCACACTTCCGCGCCAAGCTGATTCAGCGAAATGACAAGCGGATCAACAAAGTGTTCCTTGTCCTCCGACGCATGACAAATAAAAGCATCCCATTTTTTGTCGGTCTGATTCGTCTTCATGACGCGACATTAGTTGGTTCCAAATGGCTGGCAAGCGTCCGGTACGACGTCAGGCGGTAGACCTACCAAGGTGCTTGTCTAGCAGTCCTTGAACCGTCTGTTCTTTAGCCAATTTCGCAGACTCAAACTCCTCCCGCTTTTTCTCTCGCGACAGTTCAGCATCCTGTTCGTCTTCAGCAATAGCTTCCATCAGCGATTCAAACGTTGGGAGCTTCGTCATGATGCGCAATGGTTTTCCATTCTGATCCTTGCCTATGCCGTCCAGAATTCCAGGGAGTTGGCAGACATCAATACCGTCAAGTCTGTCAGCTATCAGGTTTCTCTGTTCTTGAGGAATCTCGGATGGATTAACCTCAATGGTTACGATTGATTTGGGTACGTCAATGCCTTGGCGGAAGGCCTCTGCTTGGTTAACTTCAAAACGAAGCTTCATATATTTACAGTGATAGTTTTTGGTGATGGGCCATGATTCTTTCAGTCCCGATGGCCAATCGGGACGACATAATAATCGCAGGTTTCAAGTCGCGCGTCAAATCAGCTTCATAGCTATTTCGCCAATTCCGCTCGCCCTAAAAGGCGTCGTAAAAGGCGTCCCAGCTAATGGTAACTGTTGAGCATTCCAAAGTCTCAGGCGGGTTTGTTGGGGGGTGGTTTCTCTCCGTCGGCGGACGGGCGGGGTGTGTTGCCAGTCAGCGGCGACCGCGAGCAGTGATTCAGGCCAATCCGCCGGGCAGCGGATTCCAGACACGGGAAAAGCCGAAGCCGGTGAAGTGGGAATCGTTGCGCGTGGCGTTCGTTGTGTGAGCTTCCGAGCCGCCTCACTCATTCCGCATGACCTTTCGCAAGGCCATCCTTGAGCGGCGGGATTGAATCAGGCAACTCAGAAACCCGGAATCCACGAGAAACGTTTTCCTGGTCCCCGGCTTTTCTGAGGGCAGAAGGAAGAATGATGAATGAAGAAACACTTCAGAGCCTTACGTCGGCTCACAACCGCTTCGTCGGTTCCGCCTATCTCGTGCTTGCCGTATTCCGCGCCTGACGCTACCTTTGTGCCATGAAAGTCGCAGAGATTAAGGGTTTGGTGGAACAGCAGCCGTTTCGCCCCTTTGGCGTCCGCCTCAACAACGGTGCTCAATACACCTTCAAAGATTCCAGAGACGTCGGTGCGCCAAAGGATTACCGTCTGTTGATTTATTTTGGGAAGTCCGAAGCGGTGCGCATTGACACCAATAGCATTGTTGAAATCTTCGAGCGATAACGCCGTCGTGGATGACTTCGGGTCCTTCTTGCCCGCAGTTGAATCCGTTTCGCCCATGCCGCCCGACCTTCCGCCAAGCCATCCTTGAGCGGCAGGATGAAATCCTCCCCCCGGGAACGTCACGGCTCGACGGAGTCTCGCCCTACCCGTTTTTGGTTGCGGCTCCGCAGCGCTGTGCTCCTTGCGCCTCTTCGCGGCTGGTCCTTCTGAAGTCTAGCCTGAGGTCCAGGCAGTAAACCTCGCACGGCAGGTGCCACACCAACAATGGAACAGCCGACGGGCGGTTGATGCTTGAGACGCCCGGCTCAACTGACCTTCGCCGGTTTGACGTTGGTGGACTTGGTGGGAACCAGTTTCTGGCTGGGATAACCTTCGACTTTGACACCGCGTTGGCGCAGTGACACGGCAAGATTGGCTTTGAAATCCTCCGGGGCGCTGGCCAGGGCTGACTTGAGTGCCGCGATCGATTTCTGGCCGGGAATCCGCTGCAAGACCATGCGGGCGTCTTCGCGCATCTCTGTCTCGGAGAGCAGCGCCGCCACGGGGCCAACCGACTCGTCTCCGCCCAGTTCGGACAGCATCCAGACCAGTTCGCGGCGGGCTTCGGTGGGCGTGCTTTTGGCCAGCAAGGGAATCAGTTCGACCACAACGGCTTTCTTTTCCTGGCCGGCGCCGGGGCGTCCGGCCTGGCGAACGATTTTCAACAAAGCCCGCTTGGCGGCGCGGGTCACTTCGATCTCGGGATCGGCTAGGAGGGAAGCGAGTGGCTTGACGGCAGGGGCTCCGCAAGTGGCGGCGGTTTGCCAAGCCTCGCTACGCACTTTGTCGTCTTTGTCTTTGATCTTGGCGATTGTTTCGTCCAGCGCCTTATTTTCGGCTGCGTTGGTCAGGCCGGTTGCCACGCCCGCTGCTGCGGCGGCGAACGACGCTTTTTCCAGATTCTTGGTCATCATAATCAAACTCAGTTAAAGGTATCTATCTTAGGGTGTTTTGTGAGCCATTCCGGCATCATAGGTGATAGGGATAACGTTGCGGCCGGCTCATCAAGCGGCGCGCCTGATCGTCGCTGACGATTTCCTTTTTGACCGGGTCCCACTGGAGCTTGCGGCCCAGGATCAGCGAGAGGTTGCCCAAAACACAAAGGTTGGCTGTGGCCACCGCCGCTTCGATGTTCATGATCGTTTTGGCGCCGGTCTTGATGCCGTTAAACCAATCCTCCTTCTGGCCGGGGCACTGATAGACTTGCTTGCCGCCCGGCGGCACCTTGAACTCGACGGCTTTCCGCTCGGTGTAAACCTGGCTGTCGCCGACCCATACGATGAGCTTGTCTTTGTCACCATGATAGACCGCTCCATAGCCATCGCGGATGCCTTCCCGCTTCTTCTTTTCCTCGTCGAAATAGGGAATCATCTCACCCGGCTGCTCCCATATTAGAGTCCAATCGGGATTCTTGAATTCATAAACGACCTCCATATCGATGGCGGTATCCCAGAGTCCCTTGGCGGGCAAGGTGCCTTTGGCTTCGATGGAAACGGGGCCGGTGTGGTCGGCGTTCATGAAATAGAGCGCGTTGCTCATGACGTGAGCGCCGCGGTCGCGGATTTGCCCGCCCCCGGACTCCATGATCCAACGGAAGGTGCCGTGGCAATAGCGCGGGTTGTAGGGGCGCCAGCGCAACGGCCCCAACCAGAGGTCCCAATCCAGTTCCGGCGGCGGCGCGCTGTCCGGCACCGGCTTATTATCGACGGGACTGGCGTAATGCCAGCAAGTGACTTTGCGAACGGTGCCGAGCATGCCGTTGGCGATGTACGAGTGCGCCGAATAGGCTTCGGGCTGAGAACGCCCCTGGGAACCGACCTGAACCGATACCTTGTTTTTCGCGGCGGCAGCGACCATGGCTTTGCCCTCTTCAATAGTGCAGCAAGCCGGTTTTTCGACATAGACATGCTTGCCGCATTCAGCCGCATGGACCGTTTGCACGCCGTGCCAATGGTCCGGAGTCGAGATGACGACCGCGTCGATGTCCTTCCGTTCGAGGACATAACGGTAATCGCGGTACGTGTCGGCTTGCGGCCCGGCTGTCTTCGAGGCATTGGCCAGGCGTTTCTCGTCCACGTCGCAAACAGCGGCGATATTCACTTCCCCCCGCTTCAGGCGTTGGACCATGTCGCCAAGATGGTAACCGCCCATCCCGCCCACGCCGATGTGTCCGAAGGTGAGGCGGCCATTGGCGCCCGGCTGGCCGGGAGCGGCGAGGACACTCGAGGGGATGATCTGAGGCAAACCGATGGCTGTGCCGGCCATGACAGTTGCTCCGGCCGCTTTGAGGAAGGCGCGACGCGCCATTTTCTTCTCCTGGTTTGGCATGGATTGAACCTTTCTTGTTAAAATTCCTGAAACAGAGTTTCTCGGCAATAAGACTTTTGACTCTTACGATTTGACTTTCATATTCTATCTCATGCGCGGAGATGCAAGCAAATCTTCAAATGGAAATCAACAATCCCCGAATAGACCCGCCGGATTCTTCGTCGGACATCTTATCTATGAACCAACGCCAGACAGGAACCAGCCGCCGTCATTTCTTGCAGGGGTCCGCCGCCGCTGTCGCGACGTTTGCCATTGTGCCCCGGCACGTCCTGGGCGGCCCCGGCGTCACCCCGCCCAACGAAACCGTCGGCGGCGCTCTGATCGGTTGCGGCGGTCGCGGACCGGGCACCTTCGAGGAAATGCGCGACCTGAAGCCCGTCAAACTGGCCCAGTGCGACGTTCGCTGGCTCGACCGCGCCGACAACAAAACCACTTACACCGATTTCCGGCGCGTGCTGGAGCGCAAGGACATCGAGGTGGTGGCCATCGCCACGCCGCCGCATTGGCATGCCTTGATCTCGATTGCCGCCATGGAGGCGGGCAAAGACGTCCTGTGCGAAAAGCCCATGACCCGGTTCATCGCCGAGGGACGCGCGGTGGCTGAAGCCGAGAAACGCTATGGCCGCATCTTCCAGGTCGGCACCTTCGGACGATTCGGGGCGAGCCAGGATAAGAACCGGGTTCTGACCCGCAAGATCATGAAGAGCGGGCTGCTCCAGAACTGTCCAGCCGTCTATATCAGCCGGGGCGGTTTCAAAGTCAAAGAGTGGAGCGGCCTGGTCAATGCCAAGCCGCAACCGGTGCCGCGCCAACTCGACTGGGACATGTATGTCGGGCCTTCCCCCATGAAACCGTATCACCCGCACCGAGTCGGCGGGACGCATCGCGGTTACTGGGATTACGAAGGCGGCGGCCTCACGGACATGGGACAGCATCACTTTGACCCCTTCACTTGGACGTATGGCAAGGACGACACCGCGCCGGTCGAGATCGAGGCCCACGCGCCCCCGGCGCATCCCGACGCCTGCGGAATATGGGGCTGGGTCGAACTCAAGTATGCCGACGGCCTGACGCTCGTGCTCGACAGCGGCGAATGGGGCGAAATCTGGGAACGCAAACCGTCGCGCGGCGTCAGCCTCAATGACCTCGACGAAGAGAGCAAAAAGAAGATCGCGGAGATGCCCGACCCGGAACCGCTGCGCAGCTTTGCCGAAGCCGTGCGGACTCGCCAACCCGCCGGCGGCCATGCCGAAGCCGCTCATCGCACCGCCTGCATCATGCACCTGGCCAACATCGCCATTCGGATCGGCCGCAAAATTCATTTCGATCCCGTCAAAGAAATCATCCTCGGCGATGAACAAGCCAACCGGCTGGTCAACCAACCGATGCGCGCGCCGTGGCATTTGTGAGAAAATGGATTGTGGCCGACGCCGTGAGTCAGCGGCTGGAATTCCGGCCGCGTGTTCGCGAACCTCGCAACCAGAGCACTGAGAAAGGACTTTAAACATGGCAACAACAAAAACCGATGTGGCCGCGCTGGTCGCGCAAATGCCCGAGGTCGATAATCCCGGCCAAGCCAGCAAATTCACGGGACCGGACCCCCAGGCGGCCGCGAAAATCTTTGCCGAGATTCTCGCGGGCGGCCGTGAAAGCATCCTGGAGCTGATCGCGCTGCTGCGTGAACCGGGCGACCCTGAGTACAAGGATTACAAGGCCGGCTACGTCCTTCACGGACTGGCGCTCCAGGCCGGCCGGCCCGGCCAGGAAGAACGGCGCCGGCTGTTCGCCGAGACGTTGGCCTCCCAATTGGGCAACGACAAACTCTCCCAAGGTGTGAAGGGATTCCTCATCCGCGAATTGCAGGTGGCCGGCGGCCAGGAGGTCGTGGAAGCCCTGGGAAAACAACTGCGGGACATGGAGCTATGCGAGTATGCAACCCAGGCTTTGCTCGCCATTCGCGACGGGGCAGCCGCGCAGTTGCGTGGCGCCTTGCGCGGAGCCACAGGAAAAAACCGGGTTACCCTGATTCAAGCTTTGGGTGTGGTGCGCGACGCCGAGTCGATCGCCGTCTTGAAGGAAGCGCAGGCCGAGCCGGACCGCGACGTGCGCAATGCCGCCGCCTGGGCGCTGGCCAACATCGCCAAACCGGCGCCGTCGAGACCGTGACCAAGTCCGCCGATAGCCCAAGGCCGGAAACAGGCTCAAGCACTCAAGGCTTGTACTGGGGCAGACGGCGCCAGACCGTTCAGGGGCGCAACGCGCGAACACCGCTCGGTGACTCCTCGCGCTGATGGAATGCTCAACGCCTGCCCTTCAGCCGTAAGCGGGTCTTGGCGGACACACGGAGTTAGCCGCCAAGACCCGCCGGCCTTCAACAGGGAAGGAAAACCATCCGGACGGGGCATTGGAGTTTTGGGCTACAGCTCTCCGCTCAGTCCCATCACTCCATCACTCCAGTCCTCGACCCCGCCGCTTCCCTCACGGTGCCTGCCGGAGGCGGAAGTACCTGGCAGCCTCGGTGGCCGGGACGGTCATTTGCTGAAGGCCGGGCAGCACCGGATCTTGAACCGGCAGCCAGGGGCCTTGGACGGTCGGCCCACCTTCGACGGCGTAGTTCATCCCCGCCGGGGCGGGCCAGGTGAGCTGGACGGCGCGCTCGATGCCGACGACGGATGGTCTCACCTATTTCAACCGGAACAACTTCATCAGGTCGGACGAGGGAACCGTCAGGTGTTTCACACCGTCGCTTTCAAAAACAGGTTCCAGGGCCGGCAGCCAAGGGCCGTTGATCTCCGACGCCGCTTCAACTGTGAAGGGAAATGCCGACGCCGGCCATCGCAGCCGGACGACCCGATCAATGGTCAGTATCGGAATGTCGTGTGTCCAAAGTTCCAGATTGTCGAATGTGGCCTCAGCCACTGGCCACGCCGTGCCCGCGGTGTACTGGCTCACCGCGAGGAAGTACCGGTCGCCGTAGAGGTACGGTGCGCCGATGCCGTCCCGGGGACAGTCGAGATGCATGCCCGTCAAGGCTTCGACCTGGGCGGTATTGAGGGATGCATCGCGGAGAGGCGTATCAATCACGCTGATCTCCTGGAGCACCAGGTTGGGGTTGGCCTTGTCCAGGAGCCGCGCGGTCAGAATCAAGCCCGAACCCGTCCGTGTCATGGCCCCCGACAAGAGGATATCCGTGCTCGGGAGGGTGGTTCTTTCGCAGGCAAACACGATGACGTCGGGGGCCAGCCACTTGAAGATCATCAAGAAGTCGTGGCCCTTGACGAAGAAGTAGGCGTGGGCGTCATCCTGTTTGATCTCGAGGCCGCTGGCGTTCGCATGCTCGCCCAGGGAAACCAGTTCGACGCGCCATTCCAGGGTCTTGCCGGGTTCAATACTCCAGGTCCGATAGCGCCAGCTCGCAGCATAGTGCCACCCCAATTGGGAGGCCGTCCGCCAGTTTACCGTGAATTGCCCATTTGTTTCGAGCAGCTTCACCGTACCGCCATCCTGGGAAAAAGAGTTCCACGTCGTGACCTTGTTGTCATCGAAGTTGTCGAGCACCTGGCCGTTGAGTACCCCGACCGGACCGACGACCCCCCGATACACCACGGCCACGTCCGGATCCCCGAGGGCGCCGGGCCCGCGGGTCGCTGTTTCGACGACTTCCAGACCGGCAATGGCACCCCCCGCGCCTCGACCGACCACCTGGATCTGATAGCTGCCGTCGGGCTGCAAACGGCCGGCCCAGGTTCCATCCCAGAGACCCGCGGTCGCCGAGAAGGAAGGGTTCTGAGGATCGGTGAGATTCCAGGTGCCGACTTCACCGTTCCAAGTGCCATGAATGGTTTGAGAACCGTCCGGTTGGGAGAGCCCGTTCATCAGCACCGTGCGGCGGCCCGTGAGCCGCTCGTCATTGCTCTGGACCCGCAGGAGGGAGAGGAGATTGCGGACCTGGACGTTGTCTGCGGCGAAGGCCAGCGTGTCACCGGGATAGGGCAGGCCGATGGTATGTCCTGTTGCAGTGTAGGAAGCCGCACCGTCTGCGGCGCGGGCCATCGTTGTTCCCAAGACGACGAAAAGTGCAGCGCCGGTCGCCCACCCAAGGCAGAGGCCCCTCTGGGAGCTACCGGGATACCGGCAGGCGTTCAGGGTAATAGTCATAGGGGTTTGCTTTGAAAGCTCCGTGGCTGCGGAGGTAAGGTTCGTTTTGGTGGGCATCGTTGTATCCCTTTCTTCGGTTTGGTTCTGGTAAACCTTTGGTTTGAGGTTTTTGTGATGAACGCGTGACGCGTTCACTTTCCTTCTGCGACGAATCGTCCGAATTGTTACCGGCGGATTTTGCCCTGCAATGAGGCGTTGCCCAGCGTCCAGAGGTTCGTTGCGGAGGAGGGCTGATCGCCGCTGCACGCCAGGTCTTTGGGTGTTGTTCTCATAAAACTGGACTTTTCGTGGCCCGTTATTGTCTTCTCAGCGGCTTTTCGTGGACACACGGCATTCGTCGGCAAAACCCGCTCCGACTCACTCGAGCCGCACGTGCGCTGGTTTCACTTGGTATTAAGGGAATCCGGAGACCAGATGCGCGGAGCTTCATGTTCTTCATCCTCTCACGCCCGGCGTCAATCCCTGGCGCCGCCGCCCTTCCACCTGACCGTTCCCGCTCAGGGCTGACCTGGGGCCAGCAGAACCCGGAAACCGACGAAGTTGCCCCTGAAGTTTGGGTAGCAGAACCAGCCGCGGGCCGCGGACCGGCAGCCCGGAGCGTGGAGGCTCATGCTGAACCAGTAGTACCAACTGCCGCCGCGGAGCACACGCTCTGAGCCCGTCGCAGGGCCCTGCGGGTCAATGGCAATCCCGCCGGGATACTCACCATACCAGCTCTGGCACCATTCCCACACATTCCCGTGCATGTCATACAAGCCCCAAGGGTTGGCCAGCTTCTGCCCCACCGAATGCGTCGTTCCGCCGCTGTTGTCCCAATACCACGCGTAGTTCGTGAGGTTGGTGTAGCCCACGATAACGCCGTCGCCGGCCACATAGCCCGGGTCATCCCCATGGCTGAATCGCGTCGAGGTCCACGCCCGACACGCATACTCCCATTCCGCCTCCGTCGGCAGCCGGTACACGCTGTTGGCGGCAATTCGCCCCGCCGCCCGCTCCCGCTGCGTGAGCTGGCCACAGTAATTCTGAGAATCGTACCAGTTCACTTGCTCCACCGGACGACTCAGGTCGAGGCCGAAATCCGTGTTCGTACCCGGCCGGGGCCAATCTTGCTGGACCCCGCTGCAAAAGCTCGGGTTGCTGCCCATCACCGCCAGATACTCCCCTTGGGTCACCTCATATTTCCCCATCCAAAACCCTCTGCTGATCGTCACCGAGGTAAGCGGGCCTTCGTCTTCTAACCGGTCCACTTCGTTCGTCGGGCTGCCCATCCGGAACGTGCCTGGCGGGAGGAACACCAGGTTCGTGGGCGCTGCAAACACCACCGCCCGATAAAAACGCCGACCCCCGGCGGGCACAGACCTATCAGCCCACAGGTAGGGACTGGCAGGCAACTGCAGGAACTCCAGGCAGTGCCAGGCACTGGGAGTGTTCGTCTGAGCCAGGTCCGTGACGCATTCAATCGAGTACACGGTGCCGACCGAGCCCGTGATGGTCAGCCCGGCATACGTCTGGATGCCGAGTTCCGCCGGGGTTTGGGCAACGGCCCGCGGCCCCACCGCCCAAACGGCCAGACCCAGCGAGGCAAGAAATCGGGCGAGCTTTGAGAATCGTGTCTTCATAGTTTCTAGTGCGAATGCACTGCTTTCACTCGGTACAGAGGAAAATCTGGCGAGGAGATGCGGAAAATCTTCGGGAATTTTGCGGAAGGCAACGAAGGAGAACTTGCCAACCCGTGTCCCCGGGTTGCACTCCTGAACCGAGAGGCAAGGGCGAGCGCGCCGACTCCAACGCGCGCGGCGAACGGAAAGGTCTCGAACGGGTGCGTCTCGGGATCGCGAATCTGCGTGGCCTCGACTGTGGGGGTGGCCTGCCGCCGTTACCGGATGCGGCGAGTGCAGTGGTCCTGCAGCCAAAGGAGGTCGCGATTGTTCCGAGATGGCACTTCCCGCGGATCGCCCGATCCGGAAGGCGTCAGGCGCGCCGGGGTGGTGCGCGGGTCAAGCCATTTCTTGAAGTTCAGGGTGTCTTTTGTTCCCCTTCATTGGACTCAATCTCCTCCCACGACGGTGCCCGGTAGAGGTCCGCGACGCCGGACCAACTCAGTCCCAACAAGGCGTTCCCGTCAGGCGAGAACTGGGTCCAGCCCTTAAAATCCCCGACGCTTTGGAGGCTGATCAGTTGGCGTTGGATGGTGTAATCCCAGACGACGAGCGCCGGTTGCAGGCCCATCCCTAGCCTGCCACCAGTAACCAATCGCTGGCCATCGGGCGAAAAGGCCACCGAGATAAGATCGTTCGCGTGGAGTGATAACGCGGCCACCTCGCGCCCCGAATCCACCTCCCAGACCCGGGCTTCACGCGAAATGGCGGCGGCGAGAAAGCGGCTATCAGCCGAGAAGGTGGTCATCATCGCGCCGGCCTGAGATGGGAACACTTTTTTCAATTCACCCGTGGCGTAATCCCACAGCTTGACCCCCGTGCCCGAGGGAACGGCGAGCAGTCGCCGGTCCGGCGATTGTGCCAGAACGCGGCTCTCACTCACGTCTATTTGTCCGAAGGGAATCTCGACCCAGGACGCCACGTCCCAGCGCTGCACCGCGATCTGCCGGTTCCACACCACGGCATGAGACAGGAGCGTCTTGCCGCCGTCCCAGAAGCGAAGGCCAAAGATGGGGATAGTCTGAGGTCGAATCTCCTTCACCAGTCGGTGGCTGCCCAAGTCCCAGATCTTGATGGTGCCGTCCAGGCTGCCGACCGCCAGCAACCGCTCGTCAGGCGAAAGGGCCACGCTGTGATGGTTGGTGCCCAAGGCGGGAAGGCGTTGGATCTCCTTGGCGGTCGCGACCTCCCAAATGATCACGGGGTCATTCGGCGACGCGGTGATCAGGTGGCGGCTATCCCGGGTAAACGGCGCGCCGTAGGGCCCCACTCGCACCGGCAGAACCGCATGGGACGCACCCTGCCGTTTGGACTTCAGGTCCCAAACGCGGATCGACCCGTCGGAGCCGCAACTGACCAGCGTGTTTCCATCCCGGCACAGCGCGAGCCCCGCAAGGCCGCCGGTATGCCCTCGGAGCCGATCGGTCTCGATCTCCTCCTTCTGCGCGACGTCCCACACTCGGATGGTCTGGTCGGAGCTCCCTGAGTAAAGGGTCTGTCCATCGGGCGCGAAGACCAGCCGCGACACCCAACCCCGATGCCCTTCCAAGCTGCCGGCCGGGGCGCCGGTTACCGCGTCCCACAAGCGAATCGTGCTGTCCGATTCGCCGTGGCCCGACGCCAGCAGTCGGCCATCCGGCGAGAAGGCCAGGGCCATAACACCGTTCCCCTCGGTCGGGGTCGGTATGGTCTTGTTGAGCAGACCGGTCTTGAAGCTGATCAACCGGATGCTGCCGTTCATCTCTCCGAGCGCGAGGGTGGCGCCGTCCGGAGAGAACAGGGGAACCCGGCCCAAATCATTCATCGCCCCCAAACCCGGAAGGTCGTTCACCAATTCGCCCGTGCTCACTCTCCAGAGGCGCGGCCGGGGGTCCACGTCGAAGGTTGCCAACCACTCGCCGTCCGGCGAGAAGGCCAGGGAGACGACGCGGGAGGGTTGAGGCATCGTCCGGACCACCTGTCGCGTCGTGAGGTCCCAGTAGCAAACCATGAAACCCTTGGCGTCTTGATTGGCCGACGCGAGGAGGTTCCCGCCTGGGACGAAGGCCATGGCCCGCGGCAGACTTCCGTTGGTGAGCGTGCCGGTTTGCCGACGCCGCGCCCAGTCCCACAGATCGATGTTCCCACCAGGTTGGCGAACGGCGAGCAGACTCCCGTCCGGCGACAGCGCCAAGTTCTCAAAGCCATTGGGTTGGTTGGTGAGTGTGAACTGTTCGTCACTGCGGCACTGACCCCAGAGGTAGCGCCATTCTCAGCCGCGCAGATCGACCGCGAGCGGCGGCCGACGAACTGCGGAGGCAGGTTTGCCCGGAAGGTACTTGCCCAGCGTCCGCTGCGCCCCGCCAAGATCCCCCTCCTCCAAGGCGCGTTGGGCTTCTTTGATGTCTCCCGCGTAGGCTTGCCGCAAGGCTAACAGTTCGCCGGCACGGGCTCGGTTCAGTTGCCAGAGGATGTCCGCTAGGCCCACCAGGAAGGTCAGGACCAAAGCCGCGCTGAGACCCGCCCGCACCGGTTGGCGGTGGCACCAGCGCCAGATCTTGCCGGTCGGGCCCATGGGGCGCGCGAGCACCGGCTGGCCGTTGAGGAAACGACCCAGTTCATCGGCCAGCGCCTGGGCTGTCGCATACCGGCGCGCGGGTTCCTTCTCCAGGCATTTCAGGCAAACCGTCTCCAAGTCCCGCGGCAAGCTCGGATTCAACAAGCGAGGCGCCAGCGGCTCCGCGTTCAGAACCTGCTGAAGCGTGTCGGTGAGCGTTTCGCCCTGGAACGGCGGCCGGCCCGTCAGCAGGTGATACAGCATCGCGCCCAAGGCATACACGTCACTTTGCCGGGAGACCTTGCCGCGCTTGCCCAGCGCCTGCTCCGGCGGAATGTAGTTCGGCGAGCCGAGCACCTGGCCGGTCAAGGTGAGTTGAGGGTTGAGAGTGGAGAGTTGAGAGTCATCAAAGCGCCTGGCCAGCCCGAAGTCGGTCACGCGGGGCTGGTCCTGCGCATCAATGAGGACATTCGACGGCTTGAGGTCGCGATGCAGGATGCCGCGTTCGTGGGCGTAGCGAATCGCTTCGGCAACGGTCTTCAGGTAGCCGGCCGCGCGCCGGAAATCCGCAATCCGCAATCCGCAATCCGCAATCACTTTGGCCAGGCTCGGTCCGTCCACGTAGTCCATGACGAAGAACTGCTGGCCCTCATGGACGCTGACTTCGTGGATGGCGACGATGTTGGGATGTTGCAGGCTGGCGGCGAGGACGGCTTCAGCGCGGAACCGTTTGGCGAACTCCGGGCTGGCTCGCGGCCCGAACAGGAGCATCTTGAGCGCGACGATGCGATCGAGGCTCTTTTGGCGGGCCTTATAGACGATGCCCATTCCGCCGCGCGCGATCTCTTCCAGCAGCTCGTAGTCGCCGAAGTCGCGGGCGAGAAGGGAATGGTTAATGGTTGATGGGGGATGGGGGATGGAGGGCGGAGGCTGGATGCTGGAGGCTGGAGGCTGGATTTCGGGTGGGGCGGCGCTTGAGCCGGACTTGAGCGCGCTGCGGAACGAACAGACCGGGCACACGCCGTCCAGAGCGTCCTCGGGCAAAGGCTGCCCGCAGTCGGGACAGGTTCGATTCTTCGGCATAACTGTATTGGCGACTCGGCCAGCCGCCTCACTATCCTACAGAGGCAAATCGGGCGAATAGTTTCGAGAACGTGAGACTGTGAGACTGAGAGACTGAGAGACCGTGAGACCTTGAGAGCGTGAGAAGGCCACCGGCTTCCCCAGCCGCGTCACGCCTCCTGGTCTCACGCTCTCTGAGTCTTGCAGCGGGGCACAGGCACCACTTTTCCGGGTGATTGCTCATGGTGGCGAGCATCCGAGAGGATTTCCTCGTAAATGCCGTCAAGGCCCGAAGCTTCGCTGTCGGACAGGTACTGGCAGCGCCGGGCAATTTCGATGTGCGTTTGGGTCTCGGCGGCTTCACCCTCGGCGTCATTGAGCTTGCTGACAAAGGCCGCCGCGTAACGCCGCTTGCGCCAAGCCTCTGAGATTTGCGCCGGGGCAGAACGCGAGGAGCGTCGAATCTGGTCCGTCAACGAGAACTTTTCCTCGGATGGGAAGCTCTTCGTCGTTTCGAATACTGCCATGGCGGCATCAATTGCCTTTTGCCACACTTTCAAGTCTCGGTGACTGCGTATCTTCTCCATAGGCTGATTGGTTTACGGTGTTTCGTTTCAAGGTCTTACGCTCTTGCAGCGAAAAGAACGTGAGAACGTGAGAAGGTGAGAACGTGAGAAGGTCATAGGCTTCCCGGCCGTTCCACATCTTCTGGCCTCACGGTCTCACTCACTCATCACCGAAATCAAGTAACGAATCTCGGCGTCGATCTCCGCCGGGTCGGCCACGGTGTGGGCAATCTCTTCCCGCACCAACTCGCGGTAACGCTGCCGCAGACGATGCACGGCGGACTTCACCGCGCTCTCGGTCAGGCCCAATTGGCTGGCCGCTTCACCACATGAAATGTCGCTTTCGCCCGCCACAAAGCTTCTCAAGCGCTCGAACAATTCAGCTTTGCCCGCCGCGACATTCTCGTCGCGCAACCGTGTCAGCGCTTGCTCCAGCAGCGTCATGGCCCAGCGGCGCTCGTAGATTTTTTCGGCGTCCATGCGCTCGACGGGCTCGAGTCGATACCGCTCTTCCGCGCTTTGTGCGTCCAGGGAAAAGCAGTCGGTCCCGCCGCCGCGTTTTATGGCCCGGGCCCTGTCTCGCTGATCGGAGAGAAAGTGGCGCAAGGCCGCCAAGAGGAAAGAGCGGAACTTGCCTTTCTGGGGTTCGACCTGGCCGAGATAGTTTTTCTCCAGCAGCCGGGCGAAGAAGGCCTGCGTCAGGTCCTGGGCGTCCGCGGCACTGTAGCCTTCCCGGCGCACGTAGGCATAAAGCGGATACCAATAGGTGCGGCAGAGCTTCTCGAGGGCGGCCTGTGCATCCGGGGCGTCGCCTTGCCCCGCCGCCAGCACGACGCTCCAATGGGTCGTGGCGAACCAATCCGAATTCGCAGGCTTTGCATCTTCCTTGAGTTGCGGCACATTCATAGTTCACCGGGCAGGCTGAGCGGACAACGAAAGCCTACGCGCTCTCCAAGAGTTTCCAACAGAAATCGTTCGACAACCCTATTGACCGATCCCTGATGGAAACTGGATGCGGGCGAAAGCGGCGGGATGCAGGGTGATCCGGCCAAAGTTCGGGCTGCTGGCCACGACACCTTGGTCGTCCCATTTTTCCAATTGAAAGGTGACCGTGCCACCGGGCCTGAAAAAGGCCTTGACCTCACGGGCGGCGACATTGGCCGGGCCGGCCGGCTGGGCTGCAAATTCAATCTGTTTCACCCGGCTGATGGGGATGTCCAATTTGGAGCCTGACAGAGCCATGGTGGCTTTGTCATCCAGGATGGATTCGAGGTGGCCGGATACTTTGTCGCCGTTGCGCAGTTTGGCCACGTCCTGCTTGCCGCCCGCAGCAGGGGGCGTCTTTTCTTCATACTGGCCGTCCCATTCCAGAATCTGCAAATGACTCAGCTTGACGGCGCCCTGGCCTTGGTGGTCTTGGTGGACGAAGCGAATCCCGGTGCCCTCACCGATGAACTGCTCGCCATCAATCCACTCCTTGATGAGCGCGCCGTCCACGAACAAGGCGATGGAGCGCTTGGCCTTGTTGATACGGACATCGACGTGGGCGGTATTCTTTTGGCTGAACATCGGAATGGGCACCTGCCCCAGATATCGGCGAGGATCGCGCTTCGTGATCGGCTCCAGGTTGGCGGAGTAGCTGTTGATCTGCAGGCTGTAAAAACCTCCAAAATCGGGTTCGTTCTCTTTGGTGGCCAGGGCGATCGGCTGCAAATAATCGGTGTAGAGAGCAATGGCGAGGTAGAAATATCCTTTATAGGCCAGATCGAACTGGAGGCTGGCTACCTCCGGCAGCTTCACATCGCGCGCGATGGAAGCGGAACGCGTGGCGTAGAACGCTTCGTTTTTGTAGGTCCATTGCCCCGGTTCGCCGGCGGCCACGTTGGCGACCTTGCCCAAAGTCCAACCCTCCAGACCCGTCGGCCCGGTGAAAATGGCAGGGAGGCTTGGCGGCAGGGGACGAATCATTCGCAGCCTCTGGCGGGGCAGATGAATCTGACCGGCATACCAGGTGTCCAGGACGGCCTTTTCGGCGTCGCACGAGACCAAGTTCCCTGCCAGCACATCGTCGTTCACGAGGCGGATTTCGCACGTTCGCGCCGCACTGGCCTTGGCCTCCGGACGCGGGCTCAATTGAATCTCCGCCACGCCGGCGAAACTTAAATCAATGCCCTGCGCGACATCCGGACGCTGCCAGCGAATGCCGTTTTGCGGGTCGATGGACTGCAACGTCCCGTAGAGGCGGTCGCCGTTGCGAAAAACGAGCGCATCACCTAATCCCGATCTGGGCGTCGCACTCGCCGTAGCAGCCGGAGGCACGGTCGGGGCAGCCGCGGCCGCGTCGCCGGTGTTCGCCACTTGGCCCGAGCAGATCAGGCACGAAAAGCCGGCGAACAACGCCATCAGCCGCAAATATCGGATCAGGCGCATGCGATCACTCAGGCAAATCCCAGTTGTCTTCGCCCAGGAAGCCCGGCTCATCCGTCTCTTTGCGCTGGCCGAGATTGAACTCGACCTGGCGGATGGATCGTGGATGGAACGTCAGGCGGCCAAAATTCGGGCTGTTGCCCGAGACTTGGTCCGGGTCCCATTTTTCGACTTCAAACGCCACGTTGCCGCCGCCTGAAAAATAAGCGCGCGTTTCCCAAGGGTCGCGGTTCCGGGCTGCGCCGGTGGCCTGGCGGAAGACCATTTGCGTGACACGCTCCATGGGGATTTCCAAGGTGGTTTGAGTGGTGGTGAAGGATAATTTGCCCTGGTGGATGGACTGCAGTTTTCCGGTCACCTTGTCGCGGTTGGCCAGATGCACCAGATCCTCGGTGGCGCTGCCATTTGCAACTGCGTCCGGCTCGAACTTCCCGTCCCATTCGGAGACTTTGAGGTTGCTGAGGTTGAGCGGCGGTCCGTCCATCTGCACGAAAAAGGCCAGGCCGGAGCCTTTGGCCGCGAATCCGCCGTTGTCCTTCCAGCGATGGATCAGGAGGCCATCCGCCAAAAGCGCCAGCGAGGCTTCCTCCTTGTTGGTGCGGATTTCCAGGCGGACTTTTCTCTGGTTCAACATGGCCGGAATCTGGACCTGCCCCAGGACGTTGCCGCTTCCGCCGCTTTGCACTCGCTGCAGGGCGGCGTAGCCTGGTCCCAGGTGAAATATATAGGAACCGCTGCCATAATCAAAGCGATCGAAGACCGGTGTGTAGAGGCTTAAAATGAGGCTGAACTGGCCGTTCCAAGCCAGGTCAAATGAAACGATGGACGAACCGGTCAATCCGAAATCACGCCCCAGAATGCCCGGCCCGTTGGCCACAAAAGTGGACTCGCGGTACTCCCAGCCCTTCGGGGTTTTGCCCACGTTCCAGCCTTCCAGGCCGGCGGGACCTTCGTAGAGGGTCAAAAATCCTTTCGCGAGCACGAGGATGGACTGCAAGGCCCGGCGTTCGCCTTTGAGAGTGCCGCCCAGCCAGCTTTCCAATTCAAAGTTCTCGGTATCGAGCGAGACAAGCCGGCCAAAGATTTCGTCGCCGTTCTGGAACCGAAACCGGCTGGTGGGGGGCGAGGCCGTTGCGATCGGTTTGGCTTGCTCGAACTTGATCCAGGAAATGTAGGTAGGCTTGAATTCGAGCGGACTTTTCACGTCCGGATGCCGCCAAGCCACGCCCTGCTCAGGATTCATGAACTGCAACTGGCCATGCAGCAAGGAGCCGTCCAGAAACTGGAGCAGGCCCGAAGACGGGGCGTGCGGAGCAGCAGACTGGGAGGCCGGCGCAGCGTCCTCCCTGACCGCAGCGATGGGTTCGGCCTTGCTGACTGCTGCTGAAGCCAGGCCAATCGCCAAAGGGAGTACCAGAATTAGCCGTATCTCCCCGCTCGTTCCGCGCCGAGAGAGGGAGAAGAGCCGCGCTGTCTGGCACAATAACCGGTTCATGGGAAGGGAAGTCAGATTCTCTCGTTTCATCGTTCGTAGATGGGCAGGAAACGATAATTCAAGGCCAGCGAAAGCAAGGAAGCCGCCGTCGAAAAGGTGGCGCCAAATTGGCCGTCCCAGCCTCCCTCCGCATTTTGAGCGGCGGCCAGAGCTTTAATGTTCTTGCGGTTCCAGGTTTGCCAGGCTTCCGGAGAGGCCTGGAAAAAGGCCTGCGAGGCATAGTAGAGGTAGTACTGCTGAAAACCGCTTTCCGGGGGAGTCTTTTGCAGGAAATTAAAGGCCGATTGGTAGGCGGGCAGATTCTTTTCCTTGGCCAAGGCCAAGGTCAGGCAGCCGATGGCGGTGCGGGCGGCGTTGGGCGCGGAGCCTTGCGTGTAGCCGAAACCGCCGTCCGGCGTCTGGCAATTCAAGAAGAATCTCAAGCCTTTGCGGATGGCTTCCTCCGGCACGGCGATGCCGGCGTTGCGCGCCGCCAGCAGAGCCACCATTTGCGCCCCGCTCACCGTGGTGTCGGCATCCATGCTGTCGGGAGAATAGCGCCACGCGCCCAACGGATTCTTGGCCTGGCAAGTGACGATCAGTTTCACCGCTTGCTCGAGAGCGGGTCCCAACCGTGCGTCGTCCACCGCGCCGTAAGCTTCAGCGAGGGCGAGGGTGGAGAAGCCGTGATTGTACATCGATTTCCCGATGTAACCCGTTTCTTTGTTCATCTGCTTGAGAATGAACTCGAGGCCGCGCCGGATGGGCTGACTGTAAGGCCCGAAGTTTGGATCGTCGCCATGCGCCAGCATGCTGACGATGGCCAGGCCCACCACAGCCGGCTCGCTGCCGTAAGGCATTTCCGTCCAATGCCCTTCCGTCGTTTGGGTGCGGACCAGGTACCGCAAGCCTTTGACGTACACGCGATCGACCTCGGTCGGGGCAATATCTGACTTCTCGACAAAAAGCTCCTGGCCCAGCGCGGGCGGGCCATCTGAAAGCCCGGCCATCATCAATAAGAGTCCTAGCAAGTGTTTAAGGCTCACGCTCATTTGCTCGATGAATTCACTTCTTCAATGGCGTCGAAATAATTCTTAAGCGCGTCGCGGAATTCGATGGGAAAAGTATAAATCAAACCGCTGGCTTTGAGCACGCCCCGCGCCTCCGCCCTCTTGCCTTGAGGATCATCCGTCAACGGGCTGGCGGGCCGAGTTGCATTGCCGCCCGCCATGCTGCCGCCGCCGGTTGGGCTCATCGACATGCCTGGGCCCGGTTCCGGGGCCATCATTTCCATCACGAACGCCATTTCTTCGCTGCTCGAGCTTTGTGAACTCGGCTGGCTGTCGGCATTTTGGCTCTCCTCGTTAATCAGGTTGATCACGTCGGAAAGCCGCTCGATGGTCTTGGTTTCCGCCTGCACCGCCGGCTCGTCTGTCTGCGGTTTGCGCAGGAAGGAGGCAACCTCCTGCATGGCTTCGTTGATTTCCTGGAGAGGTTCCTGCAAAGGCTTCAAGGCGCCGTCTCTCTGGACCTCGTGCAAGTCCACCAGCAAGCTGTTTTGCGCGGCGGAGAGCATCTCGGCGTTTTCCCTGTAAACCGGTTCGTCGGATTTCTGTTGCTCCGCCAATTCGGTTTGTTGCTGGAGGTTGACCTCGCCTTCGCGCAAACGCAGCAGCGCCAATAATTGCAGCAGAACTTGGTTCGCGCCGCCGCCACCACCGCCTCCTCCACCCGCCGCGGAGGCATCGGGCTTGGGTTGCAGTTTTGCCGCCCATCCCTCGAAGCGCTCCGACCAGCTCGCCAGATTCTGCATCGCTTCCATGGCAATGTTCTCCTGGATCAGGCCGCGGATTTTCTCGAGCTCATCCGCCGGGCCGGCGGCGGTCATTTCGCGGCTGACCTGGCCATAGTTCTCCAGTTGGGTGCGCTCGAAGAAGCGGCTGATCTCGCCCTGCAACACCTGCGATTCCTTCTGCGCTTTCGTCTGGCCGGTGGCGAGGACGGCGTTGGCCTGCTGGAATTTGGGCGGCAGTTCCTTGGGCAGAATGCCGATGGTTTCGGGCACGGTCTTCTGCAATTGGGCTTCGAGTTTCTTTTCTTCCTTGGCCAGTTTGCGCAGGCGCTCGGCCAGCGTCAGCGCCTGGAGTTGGTCGAGGCCCTGATTGACCTGCTGCTGCATTTGCTCCAGAGCCTTCAGAATCTCTTCCTCCTTCGTCTGGGCTTCGGCCATTTTCTGTGAGCGGGAATCAGGATTTTGCTGCGCGGATTGCAGTGAGGCGGCGGCCTGCTGCATTTCGCCTTGGGCAAGCTGTTCCATCTCCTGCAACTGTTTGGCCCAGTCGCGCAAGGCTTGCTCGGTAAAGATCGGATTCCGCAGCGCTTCGCGCAACGTTTTCATCCCTTCCCGGGCCACTTCATCCAAGCTGCGGGCGTTTTGGGATTGGTCCTCCTTCACCTCGCCGATGCGCTCGGTCGCCTCGGCTTCCGCCAATTTGTCCTGGTCCTTCAGTTCGCCGGTGGCAGCCGCGATTTTTTCCTCCAGCCGGGTGACTTCTTCGAGGCGCACGAGCAGGGATTCCAATCGCTGGCGGATCAAATCGGCATGCTTTTCATTGCCCAAGACATGAATGCGATAGACCGAAGACTGCGCCGGCTCGCGGCCGGGATAGAAGTCCGTGGCCTGGGCGCGGAGTTCGATGGTTGAATCCGGGGGAATTCTCAAGAGGGCCGGGCTGAAGCGGAACGTCTTTTCCAGTTTCCTGGCCTGGGGCGAGTCTCCTTGAACTTTGAATTCCTGCTGGAGCGGCGCGTTGGTCTGGGCCGATGCGGTCGAAAGCTGCCACCATAAACCGAGTTCGCGCACGCCATAGTCATCCTCGGCTACAGTTTTGAGTTCGAGGACTTCTTTTTCAAGAATGGCAAGGTCGCTCGCCAAACCAGGCAGCTCCGGCACCGGGGGCAAATCGGCTTGTGTTTGGATGGCCAGACGCCAGGGGGCGGCATTCGACAGCGTCAGGAAATCCCGCCAACTAAAGGCGCATTGGGAAACCCCCTTCAGGTCGAGCGGTTCGCTGGAAAACGTTTCGCCTTCGACTTCCATGCTGTGCGGGCCTTGGCCGTCCATAGAGATTTGGGCTTCGGTGAGCTTTCGGCTGATTTTGCCTTGAAATGTCACCCGGCTGCCTTCCAGCACTGGCAGAGAACCGTTTTGCACAATTTGGTGCTGGAGAGGATATTGGAGGTAATCCGGCAATTCCACCTCCGCGGCGATCTGTTTCAATGAAGGCCGATGCATGGGAAAGACAAACAGCTCCCGCCGGGCATCGCCGACTCGGATTTTCAAAACTCCGCGCTGGACCTGGCCGGGAATCCGAAGATGCACCTGTTCACCACTAACAGGAGATTCGATCCAGGGCTGCTTCGCGTACTGGGCACTGGCTCGACCGGGATGCCAGAACGAGCGGTATTGCACCGCGCACTTTACTTGGAAGGGTTCGCCGTGCGGCACGATCTGTTGCCGGGGCAATCCCGCCAAATCCACCAGGGTATAACGCGCGATCGCCGCGGTGGGAGCGGCCCAGCGCCGGAAGGAATTCCAGCCGGCCACGGGCAGCACGAGCCAAATGAGCAGCGTCGGCACGAAGATGCCCAGCAGCGTCCAGCCGCGGGCCTTGGCGCCCTGCGGGCTGATCGCCTGCCGGAAATCATATTGAATGGCTTCTGCCGCGACTTGGTGAATGGCGGCCCGATAGAGCTCCGGCGAAAAATTCGGCGGTCGTTGTTTTTCATCCGCCAGCTCGACGATGCCGAGCAAACGGTCGCCCAGCCGCCGGTATTTCTTTTGCACCAGGTCCGCGAGCGCCTTTTGGTCGCGGCGTTGCCAGAGCCAAAGTCTGGACCAGCGCCAGCCCGGCCCGAGCAATGCGAGCGCGCCTCCCAGCGCCAGGAGACTCCTCAACCAGACGGGTGTGTCCCAAAGGCGGTCCGAGAGGAAGAGAAGCAGGTAAGAACCGAGCAGCCCGGTCAGCGCCAGGCCGATGGCCACGCAGGTCTCGATCCGCCAGAGACGGTGCTCCAGCTCCGCGAACTGCCCGCGCAAGCCTTCCGGCAGGCTGACATCATAACGGTTTTCTGTTTGGTCCATGCAGCTTGAACTGATTTTCTATACCATGCCTGCCAGTTTGCGTCCCGTCCAATAAATCCCAAGCAAGAGCAGGATGACGCCGCCCCACCAGGGATTGCTCCAGAGGCGCAGCCTCTTTTCCATCGGCCTGGGCTCCGGCAAGACGGAGATTTTTTGCAGGATTTGGCCGAAAGACTCCAGTATCACAGCGTTGCCGCCGCTGATGTCGGCAATTTCGCGCAAGATCTCCAGGTTGACCGGTTGCCCTTGCTTTTCCCGCTGCGGTGGCGCGACCAGGAAGGCGGTCTCCAGTTTGCGTCCATGCCTTTCCGCAGCGACCTGCACCTGGTAGGGGCCGCTTTCCTGGGGACTAAAGCTGCTCTTGAAAACGCCCCACCCGCCTTCGGTCGAAGAGAATTCCACCCGCTCGCTGCGGCCGGACGGCGCCGTGATTTTTCCAATGACCGGTCCCTGCTCCAAAGGCGAGCCGGCGGCGTCCAAGACGGTGCTTTGCAGGAAAATGGTATCGCCCAGTTGCGGTGTTTCGGGGCTGAAGCTGAGGCGAATGCCTTGTTTTTCCGAGAGATGCCGCTGGTGGGCCATCCAGCGGACGACCTGGCTCCAGAAGCGATAGTGGTATTTGTCCTCGACGCCGCGGCGCCAGCGCCAGGCGCTGTCGGTGCCCATGAACAACACTTTGCCGTTCCCGTAGGAGCGCGTGACGAGCAACGGGATGCGCCCCCAGGAATTGCGCAGCGCCGAATGCACCGCCAGGACTTCGGTGCCGGGCCGGCTTTTCTCCACGGCGGCCGACCAGTAAAAGCCGGGCAATTGCTTCCAAATCTCTTCGTTCCGGTTTTCGTCCGCATCGAACCGGGTCAGCCAATGCCGTTTGCCGAAGGTGGTCAGCAACAGAGCCGCCTCATTTTGGAAACCAAGTCCTTGCGGCTTCTTCTCGTCCAGAACGACCGGGAGCAAATCCTGCAGGGCGCTTTGCGAAAAGGTCTGCTGCCGGCCGCGCCGTCCCGGCAGAAAGACCAGCCCGCTCGCCTGTTGTTCGACCAGCCCTTTGATGAGTTTCGCATCGTTCTCCGTCAGCTCATTCTGGCCGAGGCCGACGTCGCCCAGGAAGATCACATCATAACGCGACAAGAGTTCTTTCGAGCCGGGAAACGCGGGCAGATACTGCTTGCCGCCGCCCGGGGCCATGCCGGGATGAAACAGCAGACAATGCATTTCCACACCGGGGTCGCGGGCCAAGGCGTTCCGCAAAAAGCGGTACTCCCAACGCGGCAGCGAATCCACCACCAGCACTTTGAGCGTATCGACTCGCACGGAGATGCGGAAAGACTGCTCATTATTCAGCGGCAGTCCTTCGTCCGATTCCACCGGCAGCTTGAGGGTCGCCGTCACCTCGCCCACGGAGCGGGGTGACCAAAGAATCGACTCCTGCAACTCACCTTGAGCGGGGATCGTAATGACCTTCTTGGTTTCTTCCCGCTGGCCATTAAACAAGGAGATGGTCGTTTTCACTTCCCGGGGCAAATGGCTTTGGATTTTGAACGGAATGGAGATTTGCTCTCCCAACAGCCCGTAAGCCGGAGCAGAAACACCCTCCAGAAACAGGTCGGGCAGCGGTGTTTCCCGCCCCACGGCCACGGCAAAAATGGGAATGTTTTGTTCACGAAAGCGGGTGGCGGCGCTCACGGGTGATTTGCCCAGGTTCCAATCGCCGTCGGTCAGGAGCAGGACGGCTTTGAGATTTCGCTGGTGCTGCAAAACCGTTTCCAGAGCGTGATTCAAGTCGGTGCCTTCCTCGGCTTTGGCTTTGAGGCCATTGGCGCTCTGCGCCGGCGCCGCAAAATCCTCCACGGTGACCCTGGCGTTTTTTTCGAGCGGTTTCCAAAGCTGCGCTGTGCGTTGTTGCTGCAACCATTCCGCCCGACTGAGGATATTGCTGGCGGCCGCGACATCTCTGGTTTGCATGCTGGCGGAAGTGTCACAAAGCACGGCGATGGCCGGCTGCTCCGTCCGTTTGATCAGCCAGATCATTTCCGGCCGCAACAGAGTGAACGCCAGCAAAGTGACCAGCACAAATCGCAGGCCCTCCAGCCGCGCGATGACTTTGCGGCGGCCTGTCCGCAGCCAGTTCGCATAGCAAAGCCAGGCCGTGCCCAGCCAAAGGATGGTTCCGAACACCAGGACAGGAATGGAAGCGGCGAAAGACCAGCGGCTCATGGAACAGCCTCCGGAACGCCCGTTCCATTCGCCGAGGGCAGCGGCCGGCCCGGGACGCGGCTTGGTTGAGGCTGGCGCTGGGGCAAGATCAACATGGCCTCGACCACCAAAAAGATCAGCATGGCCGACAAAAAGAAGCGCCAGATTTCGCCCTGCAATTGCCCGGTTCTGTTGCGGGTTTCCAGCAGCATTTGAAAGGGCAGGTTGCCAAACAGCCGTTCGGTCGCGCCTAATTCCATAACCTCCGGTTCATCTTCCAGCGCCGGGCGGTTGACCGCGACCATCCGTTCGCCCGACCGGTAAACGCCGGCTTGAAACCGGAAGTCTTTGGGACTCGCCGCATCGACGGAAGCCCAACGGCGCCGTTGGTCCGTCGCGCTCATCTCGCCGCAGGCCACCGAGGAGACTTGTTGCAGGCGGCGGCTGCCCGCTTGCAGCAAGCGCTGCAACATCGGGACCAAAACCGGCCCATCACCCAGGCTCGACCAGTCCTGGTGCGGCAAGCCGGCACAGAAGAAGATTTCGCCCCGGCCCAAAGTCTGTCGCACCAGAAACGGCGCGCCGTCCTCGAAAGCGGCCAGGACGCTTTTTTGGCCGGTGATGGCTTGCCGGCGCAGAAAAACGACCTGCGCCAGGGGCAGGCTCAAGCCTTCATCGGTCTTGGCGAGCGGCCCTTGGTCTTCATCCCAGCGCAGCACGCGAAACGCTTTGTCGGCAGAGGCGGCGGTCTGGACTTCTCCCCAACCCAAGCCGTGAAACCGCTGGGCCTCGGGTTGGGCGGGCGGGAAGAAAACGGCCACGCCGCCTTCCTCAACGAAGTTGCGAATCTGCTCGGCCACGGCCCCGGTCGGCATCGATTCCTGCCAGACGAGCAGCGTGCTCTCTTCCCAATGGGCTTTCTGCACTTCTGCAGGCGTGACCCTCTCAGCCGGCTGGCGAGGGCCGTTCCCTGGCGTTGCGGACGCCAGTTCCAGGAAACGTCCGCTCTGCGCGTCCCGACTCACGACGCGGGCGCGCAAAGGAGTTTCAGGCCCGAAAACGAAAAAGGCTGAGTTATCACGCGGATTGGCATCGGCGGGAAGCTCGAAGCTCCCCCAGCCGCCCGCCCGTTGCGATCCCAGATCGGTTTTGTGGCGCCAGCGCATGGCCTGGCCATCCATGGCCAGCTCTAATTGAGCACTCGCGCCGTCCAGATTAACCGTCAGGGGCATGAGATCGGAAGCGCTGACGTTGCGCTGGAAATCGAGAACGAACTGCAGCGCAGCCTGGCTGCCGTTCTGCCGGCGCGTCACCTCCTGCACGGAGACGGCAGCGTTCGCTTCCGGTTCCTGGTTCACCGCCAGGAGCCGGACGCGGACGGTTTGCGGCAGCGCGCTCAATTGGGCGACGACGCTTTTCCAGCGGGCTTCCTCGGGCTTCCAATTGCTGCGCTGCAAGTCGGAGGCGATCCAGATTTCGGCGGTGCCGGCCCGGTTTTCGATCAGCCAATTCAGGGCGGATTGCAGCATGGCGGGCAGATCGGCGGCGGTGTCGGTGGCGGTCGTGAGAGAAAGACTGGCCAAACTGGAGGCGCCGGCGACTTCCTGCGGAGCGCGCAACGCATTCTCGAGCAGAACCAGGTGGCTGGTTTCCTCAAATTCGTGGGCGGCCTGTGAAATCAACTTCAAGGCCTGCTCGCGCCGGGTGACGGTCGTGCCGGGCAGGCGCGCTTCCATGCTGGCCGATCGGTCCAGCAAAACCACGATCACGTCCGGGGCCGGCGCCAGGACCCAGCCCAGCCAGCCGCCCGCCAAGGGCCGGCTCAGAAACAGGATGAGCATCAGCACCGCCAGGACGCGGAAAAGCAGAACGAGGAGCTGGCGCAATCTGGCCTGGCTGATGGAGTTCTGGGTGGCGGAGATCAGGAACTGCATGGCGGCCCAGGATTGCGAGCGATGCCGCAGGCGGTTGATCAGATGAATGATCACCGGCAACAGGACCAAGGGCAATCCCCACAAAACGAGCGGTTGCAGAAAACTCATCGGCTCAGCTCCGTGCGTGTCGGGCGCGCTCCACCAGAAATCCGGCCAGGATTTTTTCGTAATCCTGATCCGTCACGGCCTGGCGATACTCCGCATTGAACTCGTGGCAGCCGGCGCGCAATTTCGACAGGAAAGCGTGCAACTGCCGCAGGTATTCCTGGCGAATGACGGCCGGCTCCGTGACCAGGCTGAAAGCGCTTTCCAAATCGACGAAACGGACGGGGCGCTCGAATTGAAAATCGAGTTCCATCCGGTCCAACAGTTGAAAGACGGCCAGATCGTGCTTTTGAAACCGCAGGTGTTGAAAACAGTTGAGGAGCGCTCCGGCCTCGCAAAAGAAATCCGAAAAAATCAGGACCAAGGCGCGCCGCCGGACTTTCTCCGCCAATTCGTGCAAAGCCGGGATCAACCCGGTCTCGCCGTGCGGCGCCGCTTTTTTCAAGGTCTTGAAGATCGTTTGCAAATGAGATGGATTGCGCCGGGGCGGAATGTCAAAAACCGTTTTTGTGCCGACGCACAGCAGGCCGGCGGCATCGCCTTGATGAACGATCAGGTAGGCCAGCGTGGCGATCAAGCGCCGGGCCAGGTCCAGCTTCGTTCCGCTCTTGCCGGCGAATCCCATCGATGCGCTGCAATCCAGGACAAAGTAACAGCGCAAGTTGGTTTCGGCTTCAAATTCCTTCAAATAAAAGCGGTCTGTCCGGGCCAAGACCCGCCAGTCCAGCCGCCGGATGTCATCTCCCGGCACGTAATTGCGGTATTCGGCAAATTCCACGCTGGAGCCGCGGTGCGGGCTTTTGTGATGGCCGGAGACGGTTCCCTCCATGGGAAACCGGGTCAACAACGGCTGCGCCATGAGGCGGGCCAGGACCTGCGCATCCAGGAATGAAGTGTCGGCTCCGTCAGCCACGGTGGGTCTCCAGGCGCAGCTCTTCCAGGAGCTGGCCGATGATGAAGCTGCTGTTGATCCCTTCGGATTGCGCCTGGAAATTGGTCAGAATCCGGTGGATGAGCACGGGTTGCGCGACCGCTTCCAGGTCTTCCATGCGCACGAGATAACTGCCCTGCAAAACGGCGCGGGCTTTGGCGCCTCGAATTAGGTACTGGACGGCGCGCGGGCCGGCGCCCCACGCCACCCATTTCGAGATCGATTCCGAGGCCTGCTCGGTGCGCGGCCGGGTCTGCCGCACCAAATCCACGGCCAGATCGTAGATGTGATCCGGCACCGGCACGCGTTGGACGACTTCCTGGAAAGCGATGACTTGTTCTCCGCTGATCAGCTTGGAGAGAGGCGGCGGGGGCGCTCCGGTCGTTTCCCGGGCAATCCGCCGTTCCTCCGCCTGGCTGGGATAATCGACCTGGATGAAAAACATGAAACGGTCCAACTGCGCTTCGGGCAGAGGGTATGTCCCTTCCTGTTCAATGGGGTTCTGCGTGGCCAGGACGAAAAAAGGCGAGGGCAGGGGAAAAAACCGGCCCGCCACCGTCACGCGATGCTCCTGCATGGCCTCCAAAAGGGCGGACTGCGTTTTGGGCGGCGTGCGGTTGATTTCATCCGCCAGGACAATGTGGGCGAAGACGGGACCTTTGGTGAAAACAAAGGCGCGCCGGCCAGGCTGGTCGGTTTCCTGGAGGATGTCGGTGCCGGTGATGTCGGACGGCATCAAGTCCGGCGTGAACTGAATGCGGTTGAATTGCAGGGACATCACTTGGGCCAAGGAATTGACCATGGTGGTTTTGGCCAGGCCGGGCACTCCCATCAGCAACGCGTGCCCTCGCGCCAGGATGCAGATGAGCAATTGCTCCAGCACCTTGTCCTGACCGATGATCACTTTGGCCAGCTCCGACCTGATTTTATCATAAAGCCTGCGCAACTCATCAATGGCCGCCACGTCGTTGTGGACCGCCGCCGGGCCGGCGGTGGTGCTTGGGGCCGCCAGCGCGCTTGAGCCCGCCAAATCTCTCGTCGAATGTTCAGTCATAATACTTTTTGTAGCCGCCTAGTGAAGGCGACGTTGCTGAGCCAGGTCAACAACAGAGTGCTACCGTAGATGAAAAGGCCGTTTATTCCAAATGTTGAATGCACGACGCGGGGACAAGCTGCACGGCCATTGACAAAGCCGGCTTATATCCCGCCTCCGCTGCCGGTTCCGCCGTAGCGCAGATTTCCAATCTGCCGTATCGCCGACTTCCAGTCGGCAGCGCTCCCGCAAGCAGAGAGCGTGAACGAATTTGCGGCGTCCGCAGGCTGGAAGCACTGCGACACAGCAGGTTAGGAAACCTGCGCTACGACTTTGTGAACAGCCCTGGGAGAAGCTCTCCCCGCCCCGTTGCTTGAATCCACCCTGAACCGGGCTGTACGGCGGATTGATGAAAGAAGCTCTCGACCGACTGCGCAGCCGGGGTGGAGCGCCGATTTTTAATCGGCTTGAGGGTCCCACAGGCTGGTCGTTGCACCAAAGCCGGTTGCAAACCGGCGCTCCGTTTTCTTGAATCCACCCTGTGCCGGGACATGGTCGGTAAACGGGCCGGCTCGACAGGCCGCTAGGTTCCGCTTAGAGTGCCCCCATGAGTGGCACGAGCTACGCGGTAAAGAAAGTCTGGACCGAAGCGGAACTGCAGGCTTTGCCTGAAGACGGTTACCTGCACGAAGTGGTCAGCGGCGAACTGATTAGGAGTCCAAAGAACGATTTTTTTCACGGGCGGATTTGCACTCGGCTGCTTGTCGCGCTGGAAGCATTCAACCGAGCGCATCGTTTGGGGGCTGTGCTGGATTCAAGCACTGGGTTTTGGATGGACAATCACAATTGTCGCGCCCCCGATGTTTCCTTCGTCACCAAAGCCAGGCTGGACGGTCTTGGTTTTAAACCGTCCGCCAGAAAATTCTTTCCCGGCGCCCCGGATTTGGCGGTGGAAATCCTCTCACTGAACAACACGCGGAGGGAAATTAACGAGCGCTTGAAGGATTTCTTTGCCAGCGGGACCCAGATTGCCTGGATCGTTGATCCTGAGGCTGAATGGGTTGAGGTTTGCCACTCGTTGCAGAAGAGGGAACGGCTTGGCCCGGGCCACCACCTGGATGGCGAACAGTTATTGCCTGGCTTTCGCTACCTCATCGGGGATTTGTTCAAGGAATGGGATTGGGAGTGAGAGGAATTGTGGATTGCGGATTGCGGATTGCGGATTGCCCGGCGCGGGGAAGTGCCGGAGGTTGAACAACCACGAGATCAGCGACGAGTCTTCTTGCTGAGGAGCAGATAGACGTTCATTTCGCCTTTGCCCTTGATCTCGACCGGGCCCCGAGGTTTGAAGAGGTACTCGCCTTGCAGCCGTTCGTAGGTTGCCTCCGTGACTTGAATGGAGCCCGGGAAGCCGTGAGATTCCATGCGGCTGGCGGTGTTCACGGTGTCCCCCCACAGGTCGTAAATGAACTTGTTCCGGCCAATGATGCCGGCAATGACCGGCCCCGTGTTCATTCCGATGCGAATGCGCAATGACGTGCGGTAACCGCGGTTGAATTGCTCGATTTCACCGAGCATGTCCAAAGCCAGATCGGCGGCGGCCCGGGCATGGTCCTCCCGGGGCGAGGGCAAACCGCTCACCGCCATGTAAGCATCGCCAATAGTCTTGATCTTCTCCAGCCCGTGCTTCGAGGCCAGCAGATCAAAAGCTGAAAACACTTCGTTGAGCAGTTGCACCACTTCGCTGGGGGCAATGTGCACCGATAAGGAAGTGAATCCGACCAGGTCGGCGAAAAGGACCGTGACCTCCGGAAAGCTATCGACAATGGCGGTTTCTCCTTGTTTCAAGCGCTCGGCGATCGCCTTGGGCAGGACATTCAACAACAGGCGCTCGGATTTGCGCTGTTCCTCCTGAATCCGCTGCAGGTAAATCTGTTCCTGGTCGCGCAGCCGTTTCTTTTCCAGGGCGGCGCCGATTCTGGCCCGGAGAAAGACCGGGTTGAACGGTTTGGATAAATAATCTTCGGCCCCCAGTTCAATACAGCGGACAATTCCGTCCACGTCGTCCAAGGCCGAGATCATGAGCACCGGGATGTGGCGCAGGTGATCGTCGCTTTTCAATGCCTGCAAAACCTCGCAGCCATCGAGTCCCGGCATGATCATGTCGAGGAGGACCAGATCGAATTTTGAACTGCGGACCATTTTCAGGGCGGCCTGGCCGTTTTCCGCCACGGAAACGGCGTAGCCTTGGCGTTGCAGGCGGCGCGAGAGCATTTCGCGGTTGGCCAGATCATCATCGACCACCAGCAGAGACCCTTGCTCCGACGGCGAGAGGCGGGCGCTCTTTGGGGCGGACAAACTGGCGATGAGGGCGGCCGGCAAAGAGACCTCAGGCTTGCGAATCATCCGCGGCCCCTGTTTCGCACTCTCCTTGTCCTGATCGACAAAAGTATGGATGAGATGGCCTTCCACCAAGGCCAGCCAGTTGGTGGCCGCAATGTGGATCTTTTCCAGGTCGGGAATGAAGGTTTCCTGTCCCAACTCAGCGGCCTGCTCCTGCAGCAACTCGGTGTAGCCGATGATATGGGTCACCGGCGTGCGCAATTGATGGAGCAACTCGTGCAAATCCCATTTTCGGGCGTCGAATTTTTCAGCGTCAAACAGGTCGCTGATCAACGTCAGCAACTGTTTTCCACCGGCGTGAATTTTTTGCAGGTCCCTGAAAAAGCCGGTTTGGCTGTCTTGAATCCGGTCGCCCGCCTCCTCTTGCAGCATCTCGCTATAGCCGATGATGTGGTTGATGGGCGTGCGCAGTTCATGCCGGATTCGGGCCAGGTGATATCTTTGTTCCTGCGCTGGATCGAGGGGCGCAGCCGCAGCGCTGCTGCTGCCGGAAGACTTGGCGCGCCGGCGGGAGGCCGCTGAATGGACGGGCTGCTTGCGCTGGGTCATGCCTGGATGCGGTTTCGCAACTGGGTCTCGATTTTGCCGAGCAACCGCTCCAGCTCAATCGGTTTGGTATCAAAATCGTCGCAACCGGCTTCCCGGGCTTTCTGCTCGTCACTGGCCATCGCGTGGGCGGTCAAAGCGATGACGGGGATGCGTTGGGTCTCCGGCGCCGCTTTCAAACGGCGGGTGGCTTCCCAGCCATCCATTACCGGCAGGCTCATATCCATTAAGATCAGATCCGGGCCGGTGCTTTGCGCCAGGGCGACTCCTTCCGTGCCGTCCGCCGCGACCAGGACCGTGTGGCCCCGGCGCTCCAAACGCCGCGACAGCATGTCGCGGTTCATTTCGTTATCTTCCACTAACAAGATTTTTGCCATAGTAATCTCTTTTTCTGGAGGTGGTTTGGGATTGGTTGCTGATCATGGGTGGTTGGCGCCCGCGCGGAGGGTCGTTGCCGTCAAGCGGCGGATTTCGCGCAGGAGCTCTTCCGTCGTGTAAGAACCCTTCTGCAGAATCTCGTTCACGTGGCCGTGGAGCCGGCGGCGGTCATCGTCGGTGATGTCCTTTGCGGTCACGACAATGACCGGGATTTGCTGCCAGGCCGGCTGCCGGCGCAATTCGTGCATGAATTCAAATCCATCCATCTCCGGCATCATCAAATCCAGCAAAATCAAGGCAGGCATTTTCTCGGCGACACGTTCCAGGGCGACGCGGCCATTCTCGGCCGCGGTGACGCACCAACCGGCTTTTTCCAGGCTGCGATGCAGCATTTCTCGGGTCGGCACATCGTCCTCGACCAGGAGCACCGTTTGCGGCAGGGCCTCGCGCTGGTACTTGTGCAACACCGCCATCAGACGCTGCCTATCGATGGGTTTGGTCAGATAATCGGTGGCTCCCAAGGCGAAGCCCATGTTTTTGTCATCTAAAAGAGTGACCATGATGACCGGAATGTTCTCCAGGTCCGGGTCCGCCTTTAAGGCCGACAAGACGGCCCAACCGTCCATGCCAGGCATCATTACGTCCAAAGTGATGACGGCGGGCTTGAGCTGGCGCGCCAGTTCCAAGCCTTGCGCGCCACTGGCGGCGCTCGCCACGCCAAAGCCTTCCTTGCTCAGAAACCGCCGCAGCAAATCGCGGATGGTGGGATCGTCATCAATGATCAGCACCCTGGGCGCGCTCGGAAGAACGAGGCTGGTTTCGGATGCCACTCCTGGACTCCCGTCTGCCTGCTTCGTGGCAGGCCGGTGTCCATACGCAGACGGATCGGTGGCGCCATCGAGCCTAGCCTCCTGCACGGAGGCCGGCAAAGTGACGGCGAACGTCGAGCCTCGGCCGCACTCGCTGCTCACGGTCAGATCCCCGCCCATCATTTGGCAGAACTTGCGGCTGATCGCCAGGCCGAGACCGGTCCCGCCATACTTCCGCGTGGTGGAGGCGTCAGCCTGGGTAAAGGCCTCGAACAGCCGGCCGACCTGCTCCGGGGTCATGCCAATGCCGGTGTCCGACACCTGGAAATGGAGAAGGCAGAATGAAGAATGAAGAATGGAAGACTCCGCGTCTGCCGCACACTGACTCACTTCTGCATTCTGCATTCTTCCTTCTTCCTTCCAAACGCGCAGCGTGATCGTCCCGTTTTGGGTAAACTTGCTGGCGTTGCTCAGCAGGTTGAAGAGGGTTTGGCGGACTTTGGTGACGTCGGCGCGCATGGCGCCAATGTCCGGCGGACAATCCACTCGGAACTGATTGCCGTTTTTCTCGATCAACGGCCGCACGGTGGCCGCGATTTCCTGGATGGTGCCGGCGAGATCAAACGTCTCGAGATAGAGCGTCATCTTCCCGGCTTCGATCTTGGACAAATCGAGAATGTCATTGATGAGGGAGAGCAAATGCTTGCCGGCGCCATGAATGCGTTGCAGGTCCGGAAGGAAACTCGCCTGGCCCAAGTCCTGGGCTTCCTCCTGGAGCATTTCGCTGTAGCCGATGATGGCGTTGAGCGGGGTGCGCAATTCATGGCTCATGTTGGCCAGGAACGAACTTTTGGCCTGGCTCGCTTGCTCGGCCGCGGCCTTGGCCTGCTGGAGCTCCTCTTCCGCCCGCTTGGCGCGCGTCACGTCCCAAGCCATAAACTGGAGGCCGGCCACCTGGCCCTGTCGATCCCGGATCGGCACGCGGACCCACTGGATAAAGGTCTTGTCCTTGCCCGGGACCTTCACTTCGGTCACGCCCTCCAGCATGACGCCGGTTTCGAGCACCAGGCGATCGTGTTCCTGGATTTGCCGGCACAATTCGGGCGGCGCCCAAACGGAATCGTCCCGGCCTAGAAAATCTTTGCTGCCGAGTCCCCACCATTCGCCGGTCTTGGCGTTGGCGTACGTATAACGCCCGTGAACATCCTTGCGGGTGACATAGTGAGGGATATTGTCCACCAACGAATGGTAAAACTCCCGCAATTCCCGGGCCGATTCCTCCGCTTTCCGGCGCTCGGCGACCTCCCGCTCCAGCGCAGCGCCTGCCAAACGCTCCTGTTCCAGCATCTTTTCCCGCAACTGCCCGGCTTCGCGGCATTTGGCCCGGTAGCGCGCCGTGGCCAGGGCGGAGGCAGCCGCCAGCGCGACCAGAATGGCGGCGAACGGCACCGCGATGGGCGCGCGAAGATGCCACGGGGGCACATCCTGGGTGTGAACAACGGTCATCGGGGCAGAAGCGGCTGCGGCACTGGACAGAGGCAGCAAGAGCATCGTCAAGAACAGTATTAATCTATCCGCGCGCATAACGGCACCGATGGCAACATGGATTCTTCTTGCTGAATAGAATCAGAAACTCCGGCAGACTTCAAAATGATTTCGCATCGGCTCAGCCAAGCCGAAGGAGCGCGGGCATCCATGCCTGCGCGTTGATGGAAGAACCGTCTTCGCGGCCCGCGCGAGTTCGTTTCCCGTCGGCGAAACAACTCAGTGCAAGGTGAGGGATCCCTCCAGAAGCAGGCCTTCGCAAAACGCGATGTCTGGCAACCGCTTGCGGCACACGCAGGCATGGATGCCCGCGCTCCTATTGAGTTGTCACGGTTCAGAGGTCCGCTCCCTTGTGGTCGGCAGGTTGGGCCATGAGGGCGCGCACTTCGGCCAGCACTTCATCCAGGCTGGTCGCGCTCTTCTGAATGATCCGTTCCACCTCGCCATTGAGCCGCCGCCGGTCCTCCTCCGTAATGTCCTTGGACGTGATGACAATGACCGGAATGTGTTTGTACTCCTCGCGCCTCCGCAATTCCTGCATGAACTCGAAGCCGTTCATTTCCGGCATCATCAAATCCAGCAGAATGACGGCCGGAATTTTCACCGCCACCTGCGACAACGCCACTCGTCCGTTCTCGGCCGTGACCACGGACCAGCCTTCCTTCGCCAGGTTGCGCTCCATGAGATCTCGGGTGTTGGCGTCATCCTCCACCACGAGCACGAGTGGCGAGGTCGCGGCTTTTTTGTATTTCTCCAGAACGGCGGCCAGCCGGGTCCAATCAATCGGCTTGGTCAGGTAATCGGCCACGCCCAGCGCAAACCCCATCTTTTTCTCATCGATGATGGTGACCATCACCACCGGGATGTTCGCCAATTGCGCATCGGCTTTGAGGGCAGTCAACACCGCCCAGCCATCCATGCCCGGCATCATGACATCCAAAGTAATCACCGCCGGTTTGAGCTGGCGGGCTAATTCGAGCCCTTCCGGCCCGCTGGCGGCGGTGACCACCCGATAGCCGTCCTTGCCCAGGGAGCGCTGCATCAAATCGCGCACCACCGGATCATCATCAATGGCCAGCACGGTGGTGGCTCCGGGCGCCGATGGCAGCGGCCTCCGGAAGTCGGGAGCTTCTTTCGGCACCGTTTCCTCCACTGCCGCCGGCAACGTGACGGTGAAGGTGGAGCCTTGGCCCGGCTCGCTGGCGACCGTCACATCTCCGCCCATCATCTGACAAAACCGGCGGCACAACACCAGGCCCAGCCCCGTGCCGCCATATTTCTTCGAGGTCGAAGCGTCGGCCTGCGTGAAGGCTTGGAAGAGCTTGCCCAGTTGCTCGGGCGTCATGCCGATGCCGGTGTCCGACACCTGAAAATGGAGAAGGCAGAATGAAGAATGAAGAATGGAAGACCCTGCGTCTGCCGCGCGCTGACTCACTTCTGCATTCTGCATTCTTCCTTCTTCCTTCCAAACGCGCAGCGTGATCGTCCCGTTTTGGGTAAACTTGCTGGCGTTGCTCAGCAGGTTGAAGAGGGTTTGGCGGACTTTGGTGACGTCGGCGCGCATGGTGCCGATGTCGGCTGGGCAATCGACTTCGAGTTGGTTGGCGTTCTTGGCCACCAAGGGTCGCACGGTCGCGGCCACTTCCTTGACGAGTTTGGCCACGTCAAATTCTTCGAGGAACAACGTCATCTTGCCCGCCTCAATTTTCGAGAGGTCCAGGATGTCATTGATCAGCGTGAGCAAGTGCTTGCCGGCGCTGTGAATCTTCTGCAAGTCCGGCGTGAAATTTTGCTGTCCGAGGTCTTCGGCTTCCTCCTGGAGCATCTCGCTGTAGCCAATGATGGCGTTGAGCGGCGTGCGCAATTCGTGGCTCATGCTCGCGAGAAATTGGGACTTGGCCTGGCTCGACTCGGCGGCGGCTTCCTTGGCTCGGCGCAGTTCCACATTTTTTGTTTCGATCTCCGCTTTCGCTTGCTGCGCCGCTTCGAGCGCACGGTGTTCTTCTTCGAATAACTGCTCGCGCAACTGCTCCGCCTCGCGCTTGCGCCTGATGACCAGCGACCGCGCCACAAGTGCCCAGACCAGCAGACCGCCGGTCGTGCCGCCAAACGGCCCCATGATCCACGCGTTGAGATACCACGGCGGGACAATTCTCAGCGGCACCAGCGTCGGCAGCGAATAGTTCAGGTCACGATCGATGTATTGCACCGCCAGGGTGTGTTCCCCGGTCTCGGCCGCGTTCCAGACGAATTGCGGCTCCGTGAGAACTTGCCAGCCCCTGGGAGCG
>CAYIIH010000027.1:0-24222 GCA_964363225.1 uncultured Verrucomicrobiota bacterium
GCTCAAATCTCACCGCCCGCTGGCGTCGGCAATGTCAAAATGAGAATTGCTGGATTCTCGCTGATTTCCTGCCCTTGATGGGCATCAAGCCGGCCCTGGGACGCGGGTTCGTCCCGGAAGATGAAACCTCCGGCGGGGTGGTCCTGATTGCTCACGACTTGTGGCAGCAGCGGTTTGGAGGCGATCCAGCGGTGCTCGGCAAATCCGTCACCCTCGATACCAACGCCTACACGGTCGTTGGCATTCTGCCGCCGGGGTTCAGATACCCCGTTCGAGCGCAGGTCTGGGTGCCGTTGTCGCCCGACGGCCCGTTCATGCGGGACCGCAGTCACAGGATGGGCGGAGTTGTCGCCCGGCTCAAACGCGGCGTGAGCCTCCGCAACGCCCACGTGGAGTTGGACACCCTGGCGCGCCAACTCGAACAACAGTATCCAAGCGAGAATAGGAATTGGGGCGCCCGGATTACTTCGCTGCACGAGAGAACGGTGCGGAACGTCCGCCCGGCGCTGATGGTGTTGCTCGGCGCGGTCGGTTTCGTTCTGCTGTTGGCCTGCGCGAATCTGGCGAACCTGATGTTGTCGCGGGCCGCCGTTCGCCAGAAGGAATTCGCCATTCGCGCCGCGCTCGGCGCCAGCCCCGGACGCGTGCTGCGCCTGTGCCTGACCGAAAGCCTGCTCTTGTCGGCCGGGGGCGGCGCGGCGGGATTGCTGGGAGTGTTCTGGAGCTTTGACCTGCTCCTGGCCCTCCTGCCAGGCAACATCCCCCGCGTCAAAGAGATCAGCTTGGATGCCCCAGTGCTGGGGTTCACCGTCGCCATGTCCCTCGGGAGCGGACTCCTCTTCGGCATCGCGCCGGCCTGGCAGATGGCCCGTCCGAATCTCAATGAAACGCTCAAAGAGGGCGGCCACCAGTCAGGCGCCGGTTTAGGACGGGGTGGATTGCGGCGACTGCTGGTGGTGTGGGAAGTCGCGATGGCGATGGTGCTGCTGATCGGGGCGGGATTGGCGCTGAAGAGCTTTCTCTATTTGCAGCGCGTGGACCTGGGTGTGGACGTGAAAAACCTTCTGGCCGTCGAGGTTTCGCTGGCCAACGCGCGGTATCCAACCGGCCCGCAACGAGTGGCGTTCTTCGACCAGGTCCTGGAGCGAATCCGCGCGCTGCCCAACGTGCAAGCCGCCGCCGCCGCAAGCCAGATCTTGGGCCGAAGCGCCGACAACGTGGGGGTCAAAGGACGCCCGAAGACCGAAGACGAACCGGCCTTTTACGCAGGATTCATTTCCGTGACACCGGACTACTTCAAGACCCTGGGCATCCCTTTGCTGAAGGGGCGGTGGTTCACGGGTGAGGACCGCCAAGGTGCCCCAGAAGTCGTCATTATCAATGAAATGATGGCCCGCCGCGTCTGGCCCGGCCAAGATCCGATTGGGAAGCAAGTCACGCCCGGCGATTCCAAGGGCCAGGGGCCTGGAAAGACCGTGATCGGTGTGGTGAAGGATGTCCGTTACATGGGTCCGCAAGAGGGCCCGGAGCCGGATATGTTCCTGCCGTGCGAGCAATGGCCTTTCCTGAGCGCCGTGGTCGTCCGGACAACGGGAGATCCGTTGAAGCTGGCTCCGTTGATCCGCAGCCAGATTGCTCTCGCTGACAAGAACCAGCCGGTGCAGCAGATCTACACGATGGAACAGGAGCTTGACCAGGAGTTCGCGCGGCCTCGTTTTTACGGCCAACTCCTGGGCGCGTTTGCGGTCCTGGCCTTCGCCCTGGCTGTCGTTGGGATCTATGGCGTGATGGCCTACACCGTGGCCCGGAATCGGCGTGAGATCGGTGTCCGGATGGCACTGGGTGCGCAGAAGCGCAACGTTCTTTCTCTGGTGATCGGCCAAGGGATGAAGCTGGCGCTGGCGGGCGTGGGCCTCGGCGTTCTGGCCGCCCTGGCGCTTACGCGCGTGATGCGCGGTCTCCTTTACGGAGTCGAGCCCTTCGACCCGCTGACTTTCGTTGGCGTGTCGGTACTTTTGATTGCCGTGGCTGGATTGGCCTGCTGGCTGCCCGCAAGGCGCGCCGCCAACGTCGATCCCATGGAGGCGCTGCGGTATGAATGACGGACGTTGAAGCGTTGAAACATTCAATGAGTCAAATGGGTTATATGGTGAAAATGCAGCGGAAAACGGGATGCGTGAAAGGTGACGGGTAATGGGTGATGGTTAATGGGTGATGGTTGAACAGCGAATGGTTAATGGTGAATGGCGAACGGTGAGTGGTGAATGGTGGTCCCGGATACGTACAAGAAACCTCGTCAATAACTGTGACCACTCACCAGCGCCCAGGGATAGACCACCGATCAGCAGTTACCAGTCACCCGTTGCCCGTCACTAATTACCAGTTACCAGTTGCCATGAACGACCTTCGTTTCGCCCGCTGTAGCATGCTCAGGAGTCCCTTCCTTGCTGCTGTGATTCTGGTCCTCGCAGCCCATGGGCAGGCGGGCGTGATAGCGGGCGCATCGGATTCGCCTCCGGCCGACCCGGTTGACAAGCCCGCTTCCGTCGAATTAACGAATAGGCCGACCGAGGTCTCACCCACAGCCTTGGTCGCGACGGCGGATGGAAAACGGTTGTTCATCGCCTGCGCCACGGCCAACCAGGTTGCGGTCTTCGACACGGCCGCTGCCAGAATCATCGGCCGCATTGACGTGCCGGAATCGCCGCTGGGCTTGGCCCGCTCGAAAGATGGCTCGCGGCTTTATGTCGCCTGCGCCGCTCCCTCGAGCACGATTTGTGTCATCGATCCGGTTCAGGGCCGGATTGTCGAACGGATTCCCGCCGGACATACCTCCATGGCGCCGGTGCTGAGCCCTGATGACCAAACGCTCTACGTCTGCAATCGCTTCAATAACGACATCTCGGTGATTGACCTGGCCGCCCGGCGGGAAGCGCGGCGCATCCGGGTTGAACGGGAGCCGGTAGCGGCCGCGATTACTCCGGACGGGAGATACCTGGTGGTGGCCAATCATCTGCACACAGGACCCGCCAATCACATGCGGGTGGAGGCAGAGGTCAGCGTCATCGACACCACCGCCGGCCGGGTGGCCAAAGCGATTCATTTGACCGAAGGGGCCGGTTTGCTGAGGGGCGTCGCCGTTTCGCCTGATGGCCGTTTTGCCGCAGTCACATTCATCCGGGCGCGTTATTGGCTTTCCACCACGGGGGTGGAAATGGGACGCATCAACTGCAATGCGCTGGCCGTGCTGGATATGAATCGCCTGGAATTGCTCGGGATACTGCTGCTGGACCAGACCGCTTATGGCGCCGCCAATCCCTGGGCGGTTGCTTGGACGCCGGACGGCAAAACCATCGTCGTGTCATACGCGGGCACCCATGAGGTGAGTTTCATCGATGCTCCCGTGGATGCAGACTCAGCGACATTTTTCAGCCTCAGATACGGCGTGGCCGGCGGCAACGCGTCCGATGGCCCGCCGCGGACCCGGCATCCGGTCCGCGTGCGCAAGCGCCTGCCGCTGCCCGGCAACGGCCCCCGCGCCCTGGCGGTGGCCGGCGCACGACTCTACGTGGCGAATTACTTCTCCGACAACCTGTGCCGGATTGATTTGACGGCCTCGGAACCGAGAGCCGAGGCGTTGCCGTTGGGTCCCGATCGCGAGCCATCCCTCATCCGCAAAGGCGAGATGCTGTTCAATGACGCCGGGCTCTGTTTCCAAGAGTGGCAGAGCTGCGCCAGTTGCCACGATGCCGACGGTCGGGCTGACGGGTTAAATTGGGACCTCCGCAATGACGGCGTCGGCAATCCGAAAAACACGAAGGCCCTGTTGTGGAGTCACCAGACGGCCCCGGTCATGGCGCTGGGGGTGCGGGCCAGCGCGGAAGTGGCGGTGCGCGCGGGCCTCCATCACATTCTCTTCAGCCAACAGCCCGAAGAGGTGCCTGCCGCCATCGATGCGTATCTGGCGTCGCTGCGGCCGGTTCCCAGCCCTTACTTGGTGAACGGCCAGTTGTCCGCCGCAGCCGAGCGCGGAAAGCAACTCTTTATGAGTGCCGGAACCGGCTGCGCGGTCTGCCACCCGCCGCCGATGTTTACGGACTTTGCCGCTTATGATGTGGGAACGGCCCACGAGCGTTTTTCGGGTCTATGGGAAAGACCGGCCGAAGACAAGCAGTCTGATCGGTTCGATACGCCGGTCTTGGTGGAGCTGTGGCGCTCCGCCCCTTATCTGCACGACGGCTCCGCCGCCACACTGCGGGAGATGTTGACCACGCAGAATCGAAGCGATCTGCATGGCCGCACGTCTCATTTAACGGAGCAAGCAATTGATGAACTGGTTGAATATTTGTTGTCGCTTTAGCCCTAATGCCTTTCGGGAATTCAGACTGCCCTGTCGAACCCGTCCCGCAGGGACGACCGACGATAGCCCAGCGTTTCAACGCTGGGTTTTGGCCGCCAGAGGTTCGCAGTCCCGTCAGGGACGACAGAGCACGGCCTTTGGTCCCAGACTCTCTTTCGCCCCTGCGGGGCTTGGTACCTATTACTGCGCGCACCCAGCGTTCAAACGCTGGGCTATTCTCGCATGTCCCTGCGGGACAATTGCGGCCAGTGCCGACGCTCAGAATTTCCGAAAGTCATTAGTTTCAGACCGACGGTCCGCTCAGCCAGACTGCCATGGGGCGGCCGGCCTGTCGCGCTGCCTCTGTCGATGCGAAGGTGGTCTCGAGTTGAAAGGGAAAGGAAACGGAATTTCATGACGCTGCCAAAAAAGCAAACTGCTCTCAGTTTTTACGGCGTCGGTCTCCTGGTGGCTGGACTCGAAGAATTCATCACTCAGGGGGTGTTAAAGCACAGCTATGGAGGCTGGATTCTTCCCACGATCCTGGCTTTCCTTCCCTTTTTGGTGGCGGTTCGTTTTCTGGACAAAATCCTCAGCCGGCGATTGAGCGAGCCGGGAGCAATCCTGATCTATTATTTGGCCGCCGGCAGCCTCGGTCTCTTGTTCGAGTGGTTTATGATGGGGCTTGCGCCCTGGAGCAATCCGCAGGCGCCGTTGCTGGCGATGGTGGTGTTTCAACTCGGCATGTTCAGTTTCTGGGGCGGCGTGGCCCTGGCGCCACGATTGCTGCTTGATGCCAGGGCAGTCGTGTCGCGGGTCAGGAACTCGTGCCGGCTTTTTCTCATCTTCGGCATGGCGATCATCTACCTCGTTGCCTTTGCCGCACCGCAGGAGGCCCGATTCCTCGCCACCATCGCCTCGGTCCTGATCACCTTCCTTGCGCTGAACTTCTTTTATTTCCAATACGTGCAGGCGGTAAGAAAGCCCGCCGATGGCGGTGCCATGGTGCCAATGATGAATGATGAATGATGAATGGAGCAAACGCGGAATGCAGCGAGTGGGACCTGGAATGGAACGACTGATAACTGACGACTGACGACTGACCACGGACCACGGACAACGAACCAATGAATGACCTTCGTTTCGCCCTGCGCCTGCTGGGGAAAGACCCCGGCTTCTCCGCCATCGCCGTGTTGACGCTCGCGCTCGGCATCGGCGCGAACACGGCCTTGTTCAGTCTCGTCCACAAGGTGCTGCTCACCCCGTTGCCGTTCCGCGAGCCGGAGCGCCTGGTCATGATCTGGTCCACGGATTTCGAGAACAAAATCAACCAAAGTTCGTCTTCGAGACCGGACTTCATCGATTGGCGGAAGCAGAGCCGGTCGTTCGAGGGCCTCGCCGCCGCCGGCTTCGGCCGCGTGTTCAATCTGAGCGGTGACGGCGAACCGATCGCGCTCAAAGGCGCTCAGTCCGCGCATCGGCGTCCGCATGGCCCTGGGGGCCGAGGTGCGCGACATCCTGCAGATGGTCATGCGCCACGGCCTTCGTCTGGCGGGACTCGGCTTGGCGGCGGGTCTGGCGGGCGCGCTGGCCTTCCAACGCGTTCTGGGCCGTCTCCTCTCCGAGATGACCGCCACGGACCCGTTGACCTTCGTCACCGTGATTGGCGTGCTCGCAGTCGTGGCGCTGGTCGCTTGCTTCTTTCCCGCCCGCCGCGCGTCGAAGGTCGATCCCATGGTGGCGCTGCGGTATGAGTGAATCAAGTATTCATGCCTGCCGCCAGAGGTCAGCGACGCCGAGCCAATGACTTAGCCGTCTCTATGCAGTCAGGGAAGCCGGAAGGAAACCGCAGAGACGCGAGGGACGCAGAGAAGATTGAGTTTCAGGCCGGTCGGAAACCATTCACCGTTCAGTGACCCAATCTGAATCGGCTCTTTTTCATTCCTCTCAGCGTTCATCGCGTCTCTGCGGTTCAATTGGCCACGCTCGAACTGCCTTGTTAAGGGTCAGGACGACCAGCGACTTCCAGGCAAACTGACGGCGCGAACCGGCGCCAGTGACAGGGGGTTTTCGGCCTCACAATTACTGCGAACTCCAAAGGGAATGCGGCGAACCAACCTGCTTCATCCGCTCTTTAATCTCCTGCTGAATCTTCTCCTCGATGGCAGCTTCCTGAGATTGGTCGGTGGCGGCGGACAGCTCGTCCTGATGCTTTTGCCGCACCTGAGCTTCGATAGCCTCACGCAACCGCTGCTCGCCGCCTGCCGCGATTCCGAATGGATCTCTTTTCAAAGTGAAATCTCCATGACGCTTGCTGCTGCCGAACACCAGAGGTGAGCGACCGCCGCCGGGGACGCGCTCCGGCGGCACTGGTTGCTCCCGAACCGCCCCGAACCGTCCGACGGCCCAGCGGGGCGTCAATTCGCTGCAGCGCACTGGTTAGCCATGAAACGTCCACGAATCACTACGCCCAACTCAAATATACGGTCCTCTCGAACTAAGCCATGCCTGTGGCTTGGTCTGCTGCATGCGGTGCTCATTGCATCAGCCGTTCAAAATGGGGTCGGTGATCCCGATTCCACCGGCTCAATGCTGCGTCGCTCGTATCTTCAAAAAGCGATTTCAAGGTCGACGATTCGACGTGGCCGTCGCAAAACGCCACGTTGGCTTTTCCCAGATGCCGCGCCGAAGTGCGTTTCGCAACTTGCTGATTGTTCGGCCAGAAGCTCCAACTATGCGGGATCTCGGGAGTGCGCCAGAACCCTCCACCATCCATGATGTTCGTACCGTTTCCCATGAAGGAGTCGGCAATTGCCATCATGTCCGTAGGATTGACGATTTCTGAGTCCCTTACAGCGGAAGTGTCAACGAATTTGCTCGTCGCTGGTCCCTGATGACCACCCAATCCCAATGAGTCGCGGTCTCGACCCAAACTAAACACACCGCGACTATTGTAGCCATAATCCACATATCCCATGGACTTAGGAAGGTCAGACGGTCGCTGGGCTGCAGGACAATCCCACACACCTTTTTCAAACCATCGGTTAGTAGTACGAACGGGCTCGCTTTTAGACAACTCATTCTGCAAGGCGGTTTTCCAACCCGTCAGACTTTCAGGACTACCGCCTCCAGCATATTGCACATTCGCCTCCAAGGGGTACATGTGGTTGTCCGCGACGAATCCCTGGAGAGCGATACCCAACTGGCCCAAGTTATGAACACAATTAGCCTGCTGGCTTTTTCTTTTCACACCAGCGATCACTGAAAGAAGGAGCGCGGCCAAAATCGCGAATACCGCGATGACAACCAACAGCTCAATCAATGTAAATGCATTGCTGACATTCCGGCCTGCTAAAGCCGATCTCGAGTCGCCGCTTAGGGATTGGAAGCGCATAGTGGCATAACAGTATTGTTATGCGAAACCGCGTTGCGCCAAAACGGACGCGATCGTTGCTTCAGTCAGCCGGTTTATGCACCGTGGAACTCGCTTCATGGAAGTGATTGATAACTGCATGCTTTGGCTTGTCAAGAAGCCGATTCGGCTCATCCTTCCTCCGACAATGAAACCATGAAACCTATTTTCAAAGCGCCGCTCGTGGCAGCCGCCCTTTTCCTTGGCACTGCCTGGCCGCTCGCGGCCGGAGTGGCACCCAGGCACTTAAGGTGCGAATACCTGGTCAATCCTCTGGGCATCGATGCCGCGCAGCCGCGCCTGAGCTGGACATTGGATTCCAGCGAGCGCGGGCAGAAGCAAACGGCGTATCGCCTTCTCGCCGCCAGCATGCCAGCCGGTCTCGCGCGCCACACCGGCGACTTGTGGGACAGCGGCAAAGTTGATTCGGACCAATCCATCCAAGTCGTTTATGCCGGAAAACCATTGCCATCGGGCGCGCGCGTTTTCTGGAAGGTCCGCTGCTGGGACAAGAATGGAAAACCTTCTGCTTGGAGCGAGCCGGCCTTCTGGCAAATGGGATTGCTCCAGCCGTCCGACTGGAAAGCTCAATGGATCGCGCATCCGGCGTTCGTGCCCCCGACCATCCCGGCCCGCAACGGCTATCACTCCGCCCTGGCCACCAACGCCGAGACCGCCAAATGGGTGATGCTTGACCTGGGCCAGCCTCGGGAGTTTGACGCCGTGCGGCTGTTCCCGGCCCGCCCCTTCAACTGGCAGCCGGACACGCCGGGCTTCTTGTTCCCTCTTCGCTTCCGCCTCGAGGTCGCCGACTCGCCGGAATTCACGGCGCCGCGCTTGGTCGTGGACCAAACCAACGAGGATGTCGCCGGCCCCGGCACCAATGCGCCGGTCTATGAGTTCAAGCCCGTCACGGCGCGCTGCGTGCGGCTCACCGCCACCAAGCTGCGGCGGCGCAACGAAAATCAGCACGGTTTCGCGCTGGCCGAAATGCAGGCGCTGGCCGCCGGCCGCAACGTCACGACCGGCGCGAAGGTCACCGCCCTCGACAGCATCGAGGACGCCGGCTGGTCGAAGCCGTTTCTCGTGGACGGCCAGCCGGCTTCCAGCGCCGGCACACGCCCCGCCGCCCAGCCCGTCACCATGCTGCGCCGGGAATTCCGGTTGGCCGGTCCGGTGAAGCGCGCCACGGTTTACGCCGCCGCTCTCGGCCTTTACGAATTGCGCCTCAATGGCCTCCGCGTCGGCGACGGCGTCCTGCCGCCGGAATGGACCGATTACCACACGCGCGTCCAGTATCAAACCTACGATGTGACTTCGCTCTTGCGCGCCGGCGACAATGCCATCAGCGCGTTGCTGGGCGATGGCTGGTATGCCGGGCGTATCGGCATGTCCGATGGCCTCATCCAAACGCTGCGCGGTGTCTATGGGCCGAAACCGTACTTGCTGGCGCAGTTGGAAATCGAACTGGCCAACGGCCGGCGCATGACCCTCGTGAGCGATGGCGCTTGGCTGGCCACAAAGGAAGGGCCGATCCGCAGTTCCGACCTGCTCGACGGCGAAAACTATGACGCGCGGCGCGAAATGCCGGGCTGGGACAAAGCGGGCTTCAAACCTGAGGGCTGGCTGGCGGCGGAAACCCGTGACATCGCCTCCTTGCCGGGTAGCCGACGTGAGGAGGCTCTGACTTCAAATCCGCAATCCGCAATCCGCAATCCGCAATCCCAAAGCCTCCTGACGTCGGCGGCCACGCCGCGGGTTGTCGCTCAACCGAACGAGGCCATTCGCGTCATCCAGGAACTGAAGCCGATTGCGCTCACGGAGCCGAAGCCCGGCGTGTTCGTCTTCGATCTGGGGCAGAACATGGTGGGCCGTTGCCGCGTGGCGCTCGACGGCCCGGCTGGAACCACCGTGACGATTCGCCACGCCGAGATGCTCAACGACGATGGCACGATTTACACCGCCAACCTGCGCGGCGCGCCCCAAGTGGACCGCTACACGCTGCGCGGCAGCAGACACCTTCCCGTGAACTTTGCCTCACCCGTCCTTCGGAAAACCTCTCCTCTCCGAGGGGAGAGGGATGGGGTGAGGGGTGCCACGGGCAGAGACTCGCATGGCCCCGAAACCTACGAACCGCTGTTCACGCAGCATGGGTTCCGTTACGTCGAAATCAGCGGCCTGTCGCGGAAGCCGGCGCTGGCTTCACTGGTGGGCCGCGTATTCAACTCCGCCGCGCCGGAGGTGGGCCGGTTCGAGTGCTCCGATCCAATGCTGAACAAGCTGTGGCAAAACATCCTCTGGACGCAGCGCGCCAATCTGATGAGCGTGCCGACCGATTGCCCGCAACGCGACGAGCGCCTCGGTTGGATGGGCGACATCCAGGCCTTCTCCCAAACCGCGGTCTTCAACATGGACATGGCCGGCTTCTTTACCAAGTGGACGCAAGACATCCGCGATGCCCAGGCCGATGACGGGCGTTACGCCGATTTCTCGCCGCATCCGTTTGGACGCAACGATCGTTTCACCGGCGTTCCGGCCTGGGGCGACGCCGGCGCGGTCGTTCCGTGGCGTTGTTACCTGAACTACGGCGACACGCGGTTGCTGGAGCGACACTGGGAGTCCGCCCAACGCTGGGTCGAGTTCATCCGCCGCGAGAATCCCGACCTGATCTGGCGAAAGGCCCGGCACAACGACTACAACGATTGGCTGAACGGCGATTGGATCAAGCAGGCCAACTGGCCGGCCAAAGGCGGCGCGGTGCCCAACGAAGTGCTCGCCACCGCCTTCTTTGCCCACTCGACCGAGACCGTCGCGAAAATGGCCGAGGCCCTGGGCCGCGCCGAGGACGCGAAACGCTACTCGTCCTTGTTCAGCGACATCAAAGCCGCTTTCCACCGCGCCTTTGTGCAGGCCGATGGCCGCATCCAGGGCGACACGCAAGCCGGTTACGCGCTGGCGCTGCACTTCGATTTGCTGCCGGAGGAGCTTCGCCCCAAGGCGGCGGCGCATCTGATCGAAGGCGTCCATCGTTATCAAGACCACATCTCGACCGGCATCCAGACGTCGCATCGCCTCCTGCTGGAGCTGACGCGCGGTGGCGCCAATGATCTTGCCTGGCAATTGCTGACGAATCGGACTTTTCCGTCGTGGGGCTACATGATCGAGAACGGCGCGACCACGATTTGGGAACGGTGGGATGGCTACGTGAAAGGCCGCGGTTTTCAGGACCCCGGCATGAACTCGTTCAACCATTGGGCGCTCGGCTCGGTGGGCGAATGGATGATTCGGCACATCCTCGGCCTCAACCCGGACGAGCAGCATCCCGGCTGGAAACAGTTCATCATCCGTCCGCGTCCGGGCGGCGGCGTGACGTGGGCCAAAGGTCACTACGACTCGATTCGCGGGCGCATCGCCTGCGAGTGGAAGCTGGAGGGCGCTCGGTTCATTCTGAAGGTGACAGTGCCGGTGAACACCACGGCCGTTGTCGGTGTGCCGACGAGGGACGCCACCGCAGTGACCGAAGGTGGTGAGCCTGCCGGCGGCGCCCAACGAGTGAAGCTCTTGCGCAGGGAGGACAATCTGGCTGTGTTCGAAGTCGGTTCTGGCACCTACCAGTTCGCCGCGCCGTGGTGAACCGCGCGAAGCGTGCCCTGCAGCGACAAGCGAGTCTTGGACCGACGAAACCCGAAAGAAGCATTGGATAGGGGTTGTTTCACGGTTCGTTCCTTTCCGCGCACGCGTGTCTTCACGGCGTGGGTGTTCGCAGCGTGCCGTCGAAACCCAGGAGTCGAACTCCGACCCCTGTCAGTGACTTTTCGCGCCAACGGAGCTCTTCACAATCGATCCGTCCCACCCCGCAAGGGGGCTTGGGGCACTGCCCGCCGATGATCAGCGCTTTGACGTTGGCGGCCTTGAGCTCGGCCAGAAGCTCAGGATCGATCCCAGGTTCCATGCCGGGCTCGAACAGGAAATTCTCATGGACGTTGTGGTGCCAGGTCGCGTAGGTTTGCGAGAAATCACTCCGCAGAACAATGGGCCGGGAAGCCAGACCCGTGATGCGGGTCTCCTTGAATCGGGCCAGGGCCTCGGTTCCACCATCGGTGCGGTAGCCGGGGCCGCTCGTGCCCTCGGGTGCAACAAGATTCCAGTAGTCGTACTCGGATACGATACTCATCCTGCCAACGGTGAGCGACAAGGAGGCCGCTCGCGTACCCTGCTGCAACCGCTCGAGAGGCTCCAGCAGGGCCACCTCGTTGGTCCGGGTTCCCCATGTCCATGGCTCCCACCACCGCAGGAACGGCTGCGGGGTCGCATACTCCACACCCAGCTCCATCACGGCGTCACTGAGGAAGACGAGCGGCAGGTCCGCGCCTTCGAGGTCGTAGGGAAACGTCAGGTTCAAACGGACCATCCGCGTCGTCTCGCCTTCCCCCCACCGCCAGGAATAGACGACGCGATCGTGCTCCACTGTGAACTGAGCTTCCGGGAAACCACCGATCGGACCACCGGCCGTCTTGTTCGTGTCGCCATCACGATAGGTCCCGTCGACGAGCAAGCTGAGGCCCAGCGGCGACATCCGGAACCGCCACGCCGATTTCAAGCGATGGTTCGAGAACAAGTCGATAAGCGTTCCTCCGGCCCGGAGAGCCCCGGAGTACTGGAGGACGACCATTTGCTCGACGTCGTTCACGACCAGCGGCGCGGTGAGCTCGACGCGCGGAATCTCACGAATCTGCTTCACGATCAGCCGGCCCGGGGCAATCTGCTTGTACTCGAGGTCCAACGTGACGTCGGCCTTGTCCGGGAACAAAGCGCAGTAGGCCTGGGCCGCTCGATCCAAGAGAACAAACAGGGTTTCATAGTCCGCAGGCCACGCCAGCACCGTGGCGCCCAGCAGGACCAACCCAGACTGCTGCTGGCGCGTCAGCGTGGGCGCCGCTGAACCGGAGCGGTGCACGCGCACCACCTCCGGCGCTGCGTTGGCCTCCGGGTTGGCCACGGACACCGCTCCCGCCTGCGTCACCAACTCGGCCTCCACCGTCCGCGCCGCCGGCTCGTGGGCACGGGTGATCTTCAGCGTGGCCACACCGTTGGCTTGCTCGATCTCATCCGGAAACGAGTAGTGCACCAGCAGGCCCATTCCGACTTCGGCCTCGTTGATCCCATGCCGCAGCCGCTCGACGAAGGCGTTGTCGTTGTAGAAACTCGCATAGACCTTCTTGATCGCCCGGAACACCCCGCGCTCGTTGGCCTCGGTGGGATCACACCGACTCGGACCTCGAGTGTCCCCATCCAGGTCATCAGCCAGGCAACCGCTGTAACTGTCATATAGCCCGGCCCCGCTGAACCGCTCGGCGTCTTCCACGTTGGTCGAACTGCGGAACCGAATCTTCCGGTGCAGATCGAAACCGGCCAGGGTAGCCAGGATGGCTTGCTGCTGCGCCGGGCTGAAGTCGGCTTCCTGGGTGAACAGCCGGCGAATCGCCGCCAAGTCTCCGCTCAGCGCGGCCATGTTCGGCGGGTACTGATGCGCGCTCAACCGTTCCGCGATCGTCCGGCGCAAGCTCTTGCCGGAAACGAGCACCTGGTCTAGAAACTGGTCCCACAGGTCGAACGTGAAGGCGACGGCCTCCGTTTGCGTGTGCTCGGGAATGGTCCGCACCAGCACGCCGAAGTTGGCGGCCTTGCCACCCACGTAGCGGATGTCGGCTGGGACCAAACCCGCCGTCGAGACGGTGATGGACCCCATCGACTGCTTGGGCACGATCGCAATGGGACTTGGCTGCTTCAACTCCAGCAACCGTTGCCGATGTTCCAGGGCCAATCGCTCCTCAGCATTCACCGCGCTCACCTCTCCGCCCCATTCCGTCGGATAGACCATCAGCAGAATCTCCCGGCCAGCCCATTTGAGGAACTGCTGTTGCTCCGCCCACTCCGCCACGTAGCCAAAGGGGATGCCGAAGGATTGCGCGAGGATCGCAACATGCGAGTTGGGCGTCGCCGGGCTCAACGTGAGAATGCCAGCCACGGGCGGGACCTCCGCCGGCACGGCATCCGTGAGCAGGATGTCCGCAGCCCGCAAGCGGCCGTCGGCGTAGGCGGCGGCGATTTCCTGCGGCGCTAGGTGGACCAGCCGCCCCAGCGTCCAGCCCCGGCTATAACACTGATCGGTGACGGCCCAGCGGTGGGCCGAACTCACGGCGATCCCCTGCGCCGCCAAGAAGTCCGCCTCGGCCTGCGTCGCCTCGTCCTGCTCGAAGACCGGGAGGTAGAAGAACTTGACCTGGGGCGCCGCCGCGATCCGGGACTGCACCAGCCGGAACCATTGGGTGATCTGCTCCGGCGGAAACGGATCATACCCGACAAACTGGAGGCCGATCTCGGGCACGAGCGGGTCCGGCGGGAAGATCACCGCGCCCAGGACGACCTCGCGGGTTGCCTGATACAAGGACCGGCGGTTGAATTCCTCCACCGAGAGACCGGCGAAGCGCGCGAACCGTTCCCGCGCGAATTCGTAGTGAAAGAGGTATCTCGAACTGTCCTGGAAATAGACCCGGTCCGGCTCATCCAGCAGAATAAGGAACTTGATCCAGCGCGATTGCTCCCACGGCTTGTCCGCCGGCGGAGAAAGGAACGGGTCGCCCAGGCTTTGAATCTGGTGCTTCACGGGCCACGGCGTCAGCGCTGCCCGAAAGAACGCGGCGTCCGCTGAAGCCCGCACATCAAAGCCGGCGATGCGGTGATCGGCGACCGCGACCTCTTCCCAGTCTTTGAGGTTGGCGGACCGTTGCAGCCGATAGACGTGATTGCTCGGGCCAACGCAGCTCACCTGGAGACCTTTGGCCACTGGGGACGGCTCGATGGCCAGCCAGGCCGTGTCGGCCTTCGAGGCGGCGGCGGTGAGGACCTGGCCGCTGCACGCCACTACCCAGAGGCCGTCGGCGAAGTGGATGGCCGCAGGATAGGCTGTCACCGTTTGTGCCTGCCATTGCCTCGTATCCGGCGAGGTGAGGATGACGTTGCGGCCCCCCAGAGTTCCAACGGCAATCCAGGTGTCGTCGCCGTAAGCGATGCTCCGTAGGCTGAGATCGGTATTGGTGAGAACTGGGGTCCAGCGATAGCCGTTTACGGATGCGAGGATGGAACCACCTGCCGTCATCCAGATGCCGTTGCCGCAGTGCAGGCGCTCAATCCATTGGTCCTCCAGCCGGGCTGACCAAGTCCACCTCTGGCCGTCGGAAGAGATCCAAACGTCATTCCAAGTGGTGACCGCCATCCACATTCCGTTGGCGTAGTGGACGTCTGCAAGTGAGTGCTCAATCCAGACGTCGGATCGTTGCCAAACCCGCCCGTCCGCCGAGGTCAGAATTAAACCGGTCTCGTCAGGCCGTGCCCTCCCCACGACCACCCAAGTTCCATTCCCGTAAGCAACGGCGTTCAGTTCATCGTCAATTCCTGAGTTCCGCCGTGTCCACGTCTCTCCGTCCGTTGAGGTCAAGATCAAGCCCGTGTCTGGCTCCGCACCCCAATCCGATCCCACGACAACCCGGGTGCCGTCTCCCCAGTGGACGTCGTTCAACCAAAGCCCCTGCCAGCCGCCCGGGTTGACCCGCTTCCAGGTTTGGGCATCGGCGGATGTGTAAATGGCGCCGCCGCCCTGCGTGCTTCCGACTGCAAACCACAGCCCGTTCCCATGATGGACAGCGCGCGGATACGCTAACCCTGCAAGGGTTATCTTGGTCCAGTTCGTCGGCACCGCCGCGCCAACGTCAGGCGAGGCCAGACCGATGAACAGGCCCATCAGGCTGGACACGACGACCTTCACCCCACATCGAAGCGCTTCGGATGGGCGTCGGACGTGGCTCGGCCCGGCGGCAAAGCGAAGCGTCTCAGGGTTGGCCGTGGTGCCCTGCGGGCAAAGCGCCCGGTCAACGGGCGCAGCCATCGGCCGTTCGCCCGACGCTTCGCTCCGTGCTGCTTCAGCCCGCTGACTGCTGGCCCGCGTCGCAAGGAGTAGCATTCTGCGCATAACAGGGTCTTTTCTCGACTGACGGTAGCACGTCATTCCGAGTTCGTCACCACGAGCCGGTAGAACTGACGGTCAAGGTCACCCAGGTACCGCCAAAGCGTCGCTTCGGACGCGGCGAACCTAGCCAAATTATGCTCGATGAGGTTGTCGATGTCGTCCTTCTTCCACAGGCACAGGTCATCCGAAGAATGAAGTTGGACGGCGGAGCCTTCGACCGGAAGGCCGGTAAGGTTGAGCAAGACCGTTCCGTTGGCCAGGCGGGTGATTACGCCCGGCAGGAAACCCAAGTCATCGTTGGCGATCGTCAGCTCGACCTCCGGCATCGCAGGGGCGCCAGGTTCGGTCGGCTCGACGCGCAAGCGGATCGTGCGATCGCCGTCCGGCAAGGGGTTGTCCCGCAACTCGAGTTCAATGGTGGCCACGGACTGGTTGGCGGCGAAGGTCACCGTGCCGCTGGCCGGCAGGTAGTCACTGCCGGGCTGGGCTGTGCCGCCTTCGGTGCGCCAGGTGACGGTGAATGGTTGCGCGTTGTCGCCACAGCGCACGAGCTTGACCGGGACTTTGCCGCCGTTCTCCGGGACGACCGCGCTGGCGGCGTCCACTTCCACGCGCGGCGTGGGCACGTTGACGGCCAATTTCGCCAGGCCGCGGCGCGGTTGACCGTTCGGCATGTCCACGTTACCTGCCACCAGGAGATTCCCGTCAGGTAGTTCAATGACTTCCGTGTTGCAGCTAAAGCCCCCGAGTGCCAACCCGGTGACCCGGGCTGGCCGCCAGGAGGTATCCTCCCGGCCATCGGCCTCCAACCGCAGCAGGAAGGCGGGAAACGGGTAAGATCTCCCCACCACCCAGATGTGTCCGTCCGCGGCGGCGAGGAAGCGGGCGGTCGTCAGGCCGAACCCCACGGCGGCAAAAGTAGGGTCTCGCTTACCGTCGGCATCAAGCCGGGTTAGACGGAGATCGTTCCCAGACCAGTGAAGAACGAGCAGTCGTCCGTCCGGCTGTAGGGCTGCTTGCTGGACGCCTTCGACCGTCGGTTGCAGGACCCCTTCGACCATCTCGCACGCGTAGTCTGGATCGAGCGAGCCATCGGAGTTCAGCCGGATGAGCCCGCCGTTGACGATCAGGATGCTTCCGTCGGGCTGGACCAAGAGTTCTCCCGCTCCGATGCCAGGCTGGAACGACTGGTCGAGTGATCCATCCGGATTCAGGCGAACCAAACTGTAGTCCGTCAGAACGAGGATCTTGCCATCGGGCTGCACGGCCAGAGCGGGTATCCACTCGCTTATCCACTCATCGCTGGGAATCTCCGCCACGAAAGTGGCATCGAGGGATCCGTCCGCATTGAGACGCGCGAGGAGCGACTTCGTTGACACGCCGTTGACTTCGAAGTCGGGTTCGTCGTGCCAACTCCTCCCGGCAGCCACCAGCACCTGGCCGTTGGTTTGCAGCACGAGAGCCGAGACGCGGCGGTTGACCGTTGCGGCGTGCCACGTCGGGTCAAGCCGGCCATCGGGGAGCAAGCGGACGATCAGGACCTGCCCCGGTCCTTCGTTCGGCGGTGGCAGATCCCCCCTCGTCACGAGGACGATGCGACCATCGGGTTGGACTGCGGGTACGGGGTCAACAGGGTAGAGCCACCCCAGGCCACACCCCAACAACAGGGATTCGAGCTTGAAATCCGGATCCACATGGACGGGGTTTAGCTCGTCGTCGCGGATGATCACGCGCGTTTCCTGCACCTTCACGGGCACGCCGCCACTGGGGTGGTCCAGCACGATGAAGAAGTCCTCTTCCAATTCGGCCAACCTGTCATTGAGAATCGGGATCGGGAAGGTCCGGTTGGTCTCTCCCGGAGCGAAAACCAGCGTGCCGCTGACCGGCGTAAAATCCTGGCCGGGCGTCGCCGTGCCCAGGCCCCACTGCGCGCTTTCGTTCACCAGCCGATAGTTGACCGAGCTGGGCGCGGTCAGGATGGATGTGTGACGGACGGTGACGTTGAACACGCCGGCGGCCTCGTCGGTGACCAGGCCGCCGTCGCCAGCGGCCTCAGGATCGAGCACGACGAAGTAGCCGCACTCAGGATTGTCGGTGATGTAAACCCTGAGCGCGGGCGGGTTGGGCAGCAGGACGCCCGGCGTGGGATTGCTCAGGGTGATGAAGAAGGCTTCAGGCCCTTCGATGAGGCAGTCGTTGACGATAGGAATGGTGATTGACTTTGCACTATGTCCCGGCTGGAACGTCAGCGTGCCCGTCGTGGGCGTGAAATCCTCACCGGCCGTCGCGCTGCCGCTGGTCGCCGTGTAGTCCACGGCGAGTGTGCGGATCGGGTCATCAGTGTCCCGGAGCACGTCAATAGTCACGCCGCCGGCGCTTTCGGGCACGCTGCTCGGCGCTGACCCGAAGCGGAACGCCGGTTCCTTCAAGGTGAGAGTGGCCCGGCTGGGCGTTCCCAGTGTCAACCCCCCGGTGGGATTGCTCAGGGCCAACTCGACCGTCTCCGACCCTTCCGCCAACCCGTCGGCCAAAGCGGTGAGGGTGACGAAGTCATTAGTCGGCCACAGGGCGAACGTGATGACGTTGGTGCTGAGGCGGTAGTCCACGCCTTCAGTGGCCGTGCCGCCGACGACTTGGAGGGTGACGCTGCCGGCGCGACGTGGCGGGCTGTGGACGAGGTAGATCGTCGTGCTGCGGCCCTCGAAGACGGAGTAGGCGGAGTGGTTCGTGCCCGCAAACGCGACCGCGCCGCTCGTCTGCGCGTGGGCGTCAATTGACCCCTGCAGCAGCAGCGACAGCAGCGCAGCCGTCAGAAGAAACAAATTCAGATTCGTTTTCATGCTTCCAGTTTTGCCGGAGGTCGCCAGCCCTGTGCGCTCGGAATCGGTTCCCGGCTTGGTCTTGTTCAGGTTCATGGCTGCCCGGTAGCCTCGCCTTGGATCTGCTGGAATGCAACGTCCAGCCAGGCGCGGGCGATGGCGTCAACCTTCGTGAAGTCCTCGAAGTTCCGGTTGTTGACAAAGCCTGCCGGCGGGTTCTGGCGTCTACCTGGGTCTGCGCGCTGGGATGCAGCCTTCGCTCACGCGAGCGATGCTAGGGTTCACGGCTGGACCGCCAGCTCGCTCATGGCTTCGTTCCCGTCACCATGAAGTTGTCCAGGGTGAGGTCATAGGCGCCGTTGATGGCGAAGACCCACAACGCGGGAATACCTTGGCTCAGTGTGCCGTTCGTCGCCTCCACCTCGACGAGCGGGGTGCCGAGATTATCCAAGTCGAACAACCGGAGGGTCAGGTGGCTCCCTACCCCGGAGAGAATCAGGCGGTAGGCCTTTGCTGAATTCAACGCGACGGTTTTCTGAGGACTGATCGGCCCGTTCGGCGGGTACCCATAGATCCACACCGTCGCAGGCCTGCCCCGCCGGAAATCGAGCTCTCCCATGTAATTAAAGGACTGCAAGACTTGGGCACAATTGGGCGGCGGTGTGGCTCGCGCGACTAAACCAAACTCCATTTCCGCGGCGTTTTCATCCCAGTCGAGGATATCGACAGACATCGAGAAGTCGGCGTGGAGAACGGACTCAGGTGCTGGCAGGGGGAACGGAGTCATTACGGCGCGGGCCCAAATGCCGGGGGTCGGCGCCACGATTCGGACCGCTCCATTCAGGTAGCTGAGTTCGAAGGTCTTGGCATCCGGAAAGCACGCCGTCCAGGGCTGGTTCGGGTCACTGAAGTCATCGCTGAACTGGTGGCCGGCCACCAGTCTGAAAAATTGTTGCGCACTCGTGGTCGGCACCGCCATGCACAGTCCGCCCTGCCGTTTGAAGATCGGTTCCAGCCACGGCACCCACGGCCCATCCACCGAGGCCGCCCCGACGACGATCTGTTCCTCGGCGGTGTTCTCCGGCCAGGAGAGGAGGACGGACTTCTCGATGTTGATCTCCGGCGGCGACTGGGCATTGAGGCTAACCGAAGTCCCTGCCGCGAACGCCAGGGCGGCGAGCAGGGCGGCGAATCTGCCAACCGCCAGCCGCCCAAGTGGTGCGGGCGCGGTGTTTCGTGAATACGATGTTTTCATGTTCTGTTCCTTTCGATGGTTGTGTGTCGGCTGCTTGGCCAGGTGCGTGCGCGGCTTCCCGCGGTTGACACGACCGGCCTGCGGGTTCTGGCGTCCACACGGTTTTTCGCGCCAAAACCCCCCGTCCTCCCATTCGGGAGGAATTCTTGAATCGGCCACCGGCCATTGGCAGAAGCCTTCTGCGCTGCCGTGCGGCCCAGCGGCGCGTTCCCTGCCGCCCCGCGTTCACCCAAACCCAAAGCCGGGACGCTTTGACCGCTTCATTCCCCTCCTAACGGATTTTCGCGAAATGGTTGCAGGGAATCTGGACAAGTGTGGAGAAAAGCCCGGCTCGAAGCCGAACCGAAGTCCGGTGGGGAGCGCGGGCGGCACGCGGATGCTTGGGGCCGTCCGCAGGGTGCTCGCGCCTTGTAATCGGTCAGAGGCGGCCCGCCACCGGATCGGCGGAGCGCGGCATTCATGCCGCCTCACCGTCCGTCAACCGAGCGCATCGTCCCAGTTTTCAAGCTGTCGCCACTTCGAGAGTCGAAGCGGCATAAATGCCGCGCTCCTCGGCGTCCTCGCGAGCCCGGCCTTCACTGACCCATTACCGCGCCTTGGCCTGCTCCCTCGCCTCGATCTCCTCAAAAGACGGCGCACGCCACAGCAGGACGGTTCCATTATTGGCGGTCGCAAAGACGGTTTTGCCGTCGGGCGAGAAGCGGATGAGATCGTAGAACCCAGCTTCGCCCGTCAAGGTGGCCACGTCGCGCCCGCTCTCGACGTCCCAGACCTTGAGGGTGTCGGCGGTGCCCGTGCCGCTGGTGATCAGCCGCCGTCCATCGGGAGAAAAGGCCAGGGAGTTGATCTGGTTCAGATGGGCGCGGGCGATGAGCTTGGCTTGTTGGGTCGCCACCTCCCACAGCATCATCAGGCCAGTCTGTCCGCCGGCAGCAAACCATCGTCCGTCCGGCGAGAAGCCCATCGGGATTTCCGTCCCAAGATGCTGACAATGAAAAAGGGCCTGGCGCTCGCGCGTTTTCGTGTCCCACCACGTCACCGCCCCGCCCCGATGGGCCACCGCCAGTGTCCGACCGTTTGGGGAAAATTCCGCCCACCAGACATCTTCGAGGCTACTCCCGCGCCAATCGCTCTCCGTCCACGTAGCGACGTCGTAGAGTCGGAGGAACCGCCTGCCGTCGGCAAGCTGGCGACGACTTGTCGCGACGCCAATTGCCAGACCTTGACCTCTCCGTCTTGGCTCAGGGTCGCCAGCACTGTGGCGTCGGAAGCAAAGGCCACCGCCACGACTCCCGTTGAGTGTGGAAGCCGGGCGATTTCCTTCTGCACGTTCGCTGCCAATACCACGACGATGGGCGCCCCGGTGTCTTCCTGGCTGCCCCAAGCCAGGAGGTCTTCGCGCGCAGAGAAGGCCAGCGCTTTGGGCCATCCGGCGCCCGGCAGTTCCGCAACAACGCGTTTGGCCACGGCATCCCAAAGCGTCACAGTTCCCGGTTGGCGGCGTACGGCAAGCCACTTCCCGTCCGCGGAATACGCAAGCGCCGTCACGTGGTTCGAGCTTCTGGCGAGGGTAAACTGCTCCTCGCTCTGGCCTTCCACATACTCCATCGCGAAGTAGAACTGGCCTGCGTGCTCGCCGAACTCGTAAATCGTGACGATGTTCGGGTGGTTCAATCCGCCTGCGGTTTCGGCCTCCAGGTGCAGCCGTTCCTCCTGCTCCGGCGCGGCAAAGGGATGCACCGGGAGCATCTTGACCGCGACGATGCGCTTGAGACTGATCTGGCGCGCGCGATAGACGACGCCCATCCCGCCGCGGCCGATTTCCTCCAGCCAGCAGCTCGTAATCGCCGAACTGTCTCGCGCCGGAGGAGGTCATCGCCTCAAATTCGCGCGCCGACTCGTTCTCCGTCAGGGCGAGACCCATGAGGCAGCGGGCGCAGCGGTTCCCCAGCGCGCCCTGGACCAAGGGAGCGCCGCAACAAGAGCAAGTGCCTGTGGAGGCCATGACGTTTCGGTCAGCGAATTGACTTCGACTGAAACTCCGGCAGCCCGGCTGGCCACGATCGCTTCGCGGCCCCTCAGATCCGCCGGTTGTTCCACCCATTCATAACGGAAATCCGCCGAATAGTTGCACCGCTTGGCGCGGGAGTCCGACTCCCGACGGTCGCGTTACACGCTCAGCGCTGCGAAGAGCGCGCGCAATTCATCGTCCACCTCGTCCAGGTGGGTCACCGTCGGCGCGATCATTGTGCGGAGCCAAGAGCGATAGCGTTGCTTGAGCCGATGCACTTCGGCTTTGACGCTCCCCTCGCTCAAGCCGAGTTGGCGGCCGGCTTCGGCGTAGGTCAACTCCGAGGTCTCTCCGGGCAGAAAACTTTCCAACAAGGCAAATCGTTGAGCTTGACCGCGGCGTGCGTAGTCGTCCCGGAGCCGGTCGCGAACGCGCTCCAACACGCCCCACGCCCACGCGCGGTCGTAGAGTTGTTCCGGCGTCAAGGCGTGGACGCTTTCGCGGTCGTAGAGTACTTCGGGGCCAAGTTGGTCCAGCGAAAAGACCGGTGTTCCGCCGCCGCGCTTGCCCGCTCGCCGGCGCTGCCATTCCTTGGCCATGAAATTCTTGAGGCAGGCCAGCAAGAAAGTCCGAAACCTGCCGCGCAGCGGATCCGCGTGACGCAGGGACTTTTTCTCCAGCACACTCGCGAAGAACGACTGGACGAGGTCCTCGGCATCGGGAGGGGCGTGGCCCAGTCGGCGCACGAACGCATACAGCGGATACCAATAGGTGCGGCAGAGCTGCTCGAGGGCGGCTTGTGCATCCGGGGCGTCGCCTTGCCCCGCCGCCAGCACGACGCTCCAATGGGTCGTGACGAACCACTCCGAATTCGCAGGTTTTGCATCTTCCTGGAGCAGCGGCTCATTCATAGAGGGAAAGCGATGCCGGCAACGTTTCCGTCCCAGCCGTCGCCTGTCACTTGGCCCACTTCTTCATGGCGGCAACGATAGGCGGCCACTCGGCCATCTGCGGGATTCCCACTGCGCCCCACGTCGTGCATAAATGCCCCAGCATCCGCTCGTTCCGGTGCTGCTGCGCAGCGTCAATGAGCGCCTCGGTGGCTTCCACCTTTTTCCAGCCCGAGGGCCAGACCCGAAAGCCCTTTTCCAGGAGCAGGGGGACGGAACGGTATTCATCCCTCTTTTCGTAGTGCCAGTCGCAGACAATGATGTCCTTGGGAACCAGGTCGATGGCCGGATGCGTCCCGTTTTCCGATGCTTCCCACTTGCCGTAGCCGGTTGTTTTGGCCTCCAGCAGCCGGTCGCCCCAGATCAACATCTCGACCTTCCGCTGCCCGACCAGGTGAGCGTGCAAGTCGTTGACGGCTTTGGCGAAGAGCTTGGCCGGATCGCCGCCTTTGCAGCGCGAGCAATGCTCGAACGCGATCAGAAAGACTTCATCCATGCCTGCGTGCAGGGCGTCGGCGCCGAAGGCCTCGATCATTTCATCGAGGAGCGCGAAGACGATGCGATTGACCTCCGGATGTTGCGGGCACCAGCTCCGGCAATAAATGTCTTTGTTGCCCTCGAACTTTCCCGGCGTCTCGTCCAGTTCCGGATATTTGACCAGCAAGGGAAAGGTGGTTTGAGACCACGACTGGTGCCCCAGACAGTTGAACAACGGAATCGGGCGAATGCCCTGATCGCGGCAGGCCTTGCCCAGCTTGGCGGCGCCTTCCTTCGTGAGGACCCTTCCCAGGCGCAGTTCCGGATGCGAATCAAAGGCAAAGTTGTAATCCACTTCGATGACGAGCGCGTTGACCCCGAGGGTGGCCAGTTTGGGGAGTTGCCCGGCCAGCGTCTCAGCCGCGCGGTCGTCAGAGACGCTGAGTTGCACGCCGCGCCAGACAGCATTTGTCGTCCGCCAGTCCTTGAGCCAGGCGTCGCGGGCCGGCTCTGCGGCCTGCAGGACCCCGGCGAGGGCCATCAGCCAAAGGAGCCAATGGGTGTGCGCAAAAAGTCGGGCCAGGAGGGAGCAGACGGACTTTTTGCTCCCTTGTGGTACGACCGGACTGGTGATAGAACGGGAAGGGTAGTCAGCATTCATAGGTCATGAATGGCAGGATTCAGGCCGCGTTGTCAATACTCCTGGCGGGACACAACACAACGCAACGGAGCCGCAACTAATGTGACAGGGCGAGACTCCGTCGAGCCGCAACTTCTTGACGGAAGGGATTCCACGGCTCGACGGAGTCGCGCCCTACCGTGAACTACCGTGAACAAAGAATCTAGGCGGGCCTCGACGATTCTGGCGTGGCGCAGGAGCGCCGACATTCTTGTCGGCCCGAATTGCGCGCCAGCGCCAAAGCCGACAAGAAT
>CAYIIH010000027.1:24232-36713 GCA_964363225.1 uncultured Verrucomicrobiota bacterium
GGCCCGATATTCTGGCGGGGCCCTTTGGGGGCCCAGCGCACCACCCAACATTTTTGGGGGGCGCTCCTTTCAAAAGCTGCGCGGGCCGCCGGCATGACCTTTGATCTGGATCAAGGCGAGATGGGGGCCGCTGCTGAAGGAATGTGAGAGCGCATCAAAACCTGGCTGAATAGCTCAAGAAAAAATGCCCTGCACCGGAACTGCATTATGAAAACCTCTCCAACCCAAACCAGCGGTCTTCGCCCTCACGCCAGTCCTCTTTGGACCCTAGCTTTGGGAGGGACAACTTCCGCGTTGTCCCTGGAATTCAAGGATGCGGTTAAATTTCCTGTCCGCCGATACCTCGCCCTGATGCTGATGCTGGCGCTGGCGCTGGCTTTCGCCCTGTCCCCCCGCGCCGCCGAGGAAGTTCTTTTCGATTTCGAACAGAATTTCGATTTCACCAAAGTGGCCGTCCAGGATGCCAGCGTGGCCGCCGCCAAGTCGGAGGCCGGCGTCGCCTTGCGCGTCACGACCGGTCACAGCCAGCCGTGGCCCGGGATCACTCTGCCTGCGCCGCGGGGCCGTTGGGACCTTTCCCCTTATGCGTCTCTGGCGCTGGCGGTCAGAAACGTGGGGACAAATCAAGTCACCGTCACCTGCCGCGTCGATAATCCCGGCGCCGACGGCTCAAACCACTGCGTGACCGGCTCGCGCTCTTTGAATCCTGGCGAGGCCGCGACTCTGAAGGTGGAACTGAAGCGCCACAGTTCCAACACGCGTGGAGGAAAGCTTTTTGGCATGAGAGGCTATCCTGTCGCTCCCGGCGGTCCCGGCACGATTGATCCTGCGCACGTGAACCAGTTGCTCGTTTTTGTGCCCCAGCCGAAGGCCGGCTACGTCTTCGAGATCGACAACATCCGCGCCGAGGGCAGTTACACCGCGCCGACCGCCACCACGGCCGATGCCGAGCCGTTCTTTCCGTGCATCGATACCTTCGGACAGTATGCCCACAAAGATTGGCCCGGCAAGACGCACTCCCTGGCCGAGCTCAAACAGCGGCGCGAAGAAGAAAGCAGAGAGCTGGAGGCGCAGCCGGGGCTGAAAGACCGGGACCAATACGGCGGCTGGGAAGCCGGCCCGCAGCTCAAGGCGACCGGCTTTTTCCGGGCCGAAAAATACCAGGGCAAATGGTGGCTGGTGGACCCGGCCGGCCGGTTGTTTTGGTCGCACGGCATTGATTGCGTGCGCATGATGGACGCGACGCCGGTCGAGGAACGCGAAAGCTGGTTTATGGAGTTCCCCGGCGGCCAGCCGGACTTTGTGGAATTTCTGGTGCCGCGCGCCTTCGCGCTCAAAGGCCACTATGCGGGCCGCTCGCCGAAGTGTTTTTCATTCGCCGGCGCAAACCTCCGCCGCAAATACGGCCCGGACTGGCGGCAGGTTTATCCCGATGTTATCCAGCGCCGGTTGCAGAGCTGGGGCCTCAACACCATCGCCAACTGGTCGGACGAAAGCGTGCGCCTCATGCGCCGGATGCCCTATACCGACGCCATCAGCTCCGGCAAAACGAAACGCATCGAGGGCAGCGAGGGCTATTGGGGCAAGTTCCCTGATCCGTTTGACGCCGGTTTTCGCGAGGCCTTGCGCCAGGGAATGGCCGGCAAGAAAGGCAAAAGCGCCGGCGATCCGTGGTGCCTCGGTTATTTCTCGGACAACGAGATCGCGTGGGGCGATGAAACCTCGCTGGCTGAAGCGGCGTTGCGCTCGCCGCCGGAGCAAGCGGCCAAGCAGGCCTTCATCGCCGACCTGCGGGCCAAGCATGGCGACATCGGCAAATTAAACGAAGCTTGGGAGACAAAGCATGAATCGTGGGAAGCGTTGCTGCAACACCGCGGCGCGCCCGACAAGAAAAAGGCCGGGAATGACTTGACCGCCTTTTACACGAAAACAGCCGATCAATATTTTCGGACGACGAAGGAAGTGATCAAAGAAGTGGCGCCCAACCAGCTTTACTTCGGTTGCCGGTTTGCCTGGGGCAATGCGCGCGCCGCTGCCTCCGCCGCCCAATACTGCGATGTCGTCAGCTATAACCTTTATCACCGCAGTGTGGCGGACTTTCAGTTCAACGGCGGCGCGGATGTGCCTCTCATCATCGGCGAGTTCCATTTCGGCGCGCTCGACCGGGGGATGTTCCACACCGGCCTGGTGCCCGTGGAGAATCAGGCGGCGCGCGCCGCTGCTTACGCCGACTACGTGCGCGGCGCGCTGCGGCATCCGCAATTCGTCGGCTGCCACTGGTTCCAATGGCAGGATGAGCCGACCACCGGCCGCGTTTATGACGAGGAGAACTACCAGATCGGCTTCGTCGATATTGCCGACACGCCGTATCGCGAAACCATCGAGGCCAGCCGTGCGGTGGCGCAGGGGATATATCGGTTGAGGATGGGGGAATGAGGCCAGCAGCCGCAGCCAATGATCGTTGTATGTGGCGAGATCAATTTATAAAGAGAGACTGGCGCAACTACGCGGCCAGCATTGCGAGCAGCCTGGCATTGATGGTCACGGCTCACTCCGCCGAGATGCCCAAGGCCGTGTACCTTGTCCCCAATTTCCACCCGGCCTGCTGCGGTTGGCTGGCCGACTGGTCCACCGAGCGCAACTATTGCGCAAACACTTACCTCGACCACCTCGACCGTGTGCGCGACGATCCCAATTATGCCTTCGCGCTCTCGGAAGTGCCGAACCTGCTTGCCATCCTCCAGTTCGAGCCGACGCGGTTTGACGAACTCAAGCAACGGATCAAAGAAGGCCGGGTCGAGCTGTGCAACGCTTTCTTTCTCGAACCGACGATTAACCTTTCCGGCGGCGAGGCGCTGGTCAAAAGCGGGGTCGAAGGCCTGCGCTGGCAAACGCAAGTCCTGGGGGCTCGTCCCCGCTTTGCCTGGATGATCGACGTGACCGGCATGCACGAGCAAATGGCGCAGATTGTCTCCGGCCTCAACCTCGAAGCAATGTTCTATTGCCGGCACAATCCGACCGGCAGCACCGTCCATTGGTTCGAATCGCCCGACGGCACACGCGCGCTGGCCGTTTGCCCCGGCCATTACAGCGAATGGGGAGAGGTCTTTGCCGCGCGCCAGCCGCTTTCGCGCGAGCAAATGCAGGCGCTGGTCAAGGACGTGGAGAAACGCGCCGATCCAACACCGCTCACGGAAGAACAATTGCGAAAGCTCCTCCAGGAGAATTGGAGCGGCACCTCCCGCCGCGCGCCGCCCGGCACGCCCGTGCTCATCCTGGGCGGCCAGGGCGACTACAACCTGGCGCCGCTCTGCCCGGATTATCCCACCGAGTTCCTCAACCAATGGAAGCTCGCCGCGCCCGGCATCCCGTTTCATTTTTCGACCCCCGGCAAATACGTGGACGCCCTCCTGCCGCCCGTGAAGTCCGGCCAAATCGAAATCCCCGCCGTCCGCAGCGGCACCAAGTTCTCGTTTAACGCGTTCTGGATCGAAAACCACCGCGTCAAGAGCGGATTCCGTCGCGCCGAGCATCGTCTCCAGGCTGCTGAGACGCTGGCTACTATTGCCAGTTTGCAGGGTGGCTTTCAGTACCCGGTCGAACCGCTGTCCCACGCCTGGCTGCAAATGCTCCTGAACATGGACCGCAACTCGCTCTGGGGGTCCGCCGGCGGCATGGTGTTCGAGTCCGATCGCTCCTGGGACGTGCGCGACCGCTTCGCCTCGGTTGAAGCCATCTCAGGCCAGGCGCTGGACGGCGCGATGCGGGCGCTGTTGGCCCGCGGCCAGGCGGTGGCCTTTTTCAATCCGCTCAACTGGAAACGCCTCGATCCGGTGCAGGTGAAGTTGCCGCCGGGCCGAAGTCTGGCCCAAGGCGTCTGTCAGGAGTTGCCCGGCCGCGATGAAGTATTGTGCCGGCTCGACTTGCCTTCCATCGGCATGGTCAGCGTGGAAACGGTCACGAAGCCGGTCGCCATGGCAAAGAGGGTGGATTTGCCCGGCGTTATCGAAACCAAACAGTACTCGGCACGGATTGATCCGCGAACGGGCGCGCTGGCCAGCCTCAAGCTCAAGCCTTCTGGACGCGAGATGCTCGGCGGTCCGGCCAACGTCATCATCGCGGAAAAACCGAAGCGCCAGGAGGGCGACCCCGGCGACCATATCGTGGATCGGCCTGAGCGCGAGCGTCTGGCGTCCTCCAGCCAATTCCAAACCGCGATCACCGTCACGACTGGACCGCTGGCGACGGTCGTGGAAGTCCAATCCGAATTCTTTGGCGGCGGGCTTCTGAGGCGTGAGATGCGGTTTTACCACGAGTACCCGCGCATTGATTTCGAGACGGAACTGAATGACATCCCGGACCGGACCGTGGTCGTGGCGGAATTCCCGCTGGCCGAGGCGATCACAGAGGTCCGGCGTGGCATTCCCTACGGGTTTTCGCACGGCGCGTGGAGAGTGGCGCAGGCGTCCTCGCCTGCAGGTGCCAGCAGCGTCCTCACCGCCAACGCAAAAACGTCCGGACGAGGCCGCCCGGAAAACTCGCAGGCAAGGACGCCTGCGCTGTCTGGCTGGACTAAAGGGATTGTGCCGGCGGTGCGCTGGTCGCATTACAGTTTGGCTGGCGGGGGAGGCGTGGCAATCCTGGACCGCGGGCTTTCGGGTCGTGAATTGAACGATCAAACACCGATTCTCTATCTCCTCAACGCGACGGACAAATATTACGGCTACCCGAATTCGTGGCTGAGCGGCCAAGGCAAGCATCGGCTTTCCTACGCGCTGGTCGTACACGAAACGGCTTGGGCGAAGGCGCGCATTCCGCAGAGAGCCTGGGAGTTCAACTGCCCGCCCGAGATCGCGCCGAGTTGCGCCCCGGCGCGGGCGAAGTCGTTCGTGCAAACTTCGGACAACGTCATTGTCGAGGTCGTCCGCCGCGAAGGTCGCGACATTGAGTTGCGCCTGGCGGAGTGCCTGGGTCTGGCGGGCACTGCCGCAGTGAAGGTTTCTTTGCCCCATAAACAAGCGGCTTTAACCGACCTCTTGGGCGGCCGCGCAGAGCCGCTGCTGAAGAGCGGGCCGGCCTATCGTTTCCCAATCCGTCCGCAGCAAATCGTCACGATGCGTTTCCGCGCCAAAGAAGCCGTCGCCGACATCGAACCGCTCCTGAGTTGGGAACCGCTCGTGCCCGAAGCGAAACGAAAAGCGCTCAACACGCGCCTCCACAAGAAAGGCCATCCGCCGCGCGGCGATGCTCCTCATTTGCCGCCCGACTCAGCCTCCTCGGTGGCACTGAAGAAAAAGATCACCGCATCCAATGTCTATCATCAAATGATAGAGCATGGCCCGGACAAAGCCGTGGACGATAACGAGAGCACCCGCTGGGCGACCGACGAGGGGATTCGTCAAGCCTGGCTGGAGGTGGATTTGGGCGCGCCGTTGGCCATCGGCCGGGTGTATCTGAGCGAGGCTTATGATCGCGTGCAGGAATTCGAGTTGCAGTGCCGGCGCGACGGTCAATGGCAAACCTTTGTCCGCGGCGGAAAGATCGGCGCCAATCTGGAAATGAAATTCGAACCCGTCACGGCGCAGACCGTGCGCCTCAACATTCTCCAAGCCGTCGGCGGGCCGACGATCTGGGAATTTCAACTTTTCGAGACGCGCAGGTAGTATGAGAAGGGAAATAAAATGAGGAAACTAACCTCCAAGGCCTAAACATCCTTTACCAAACTTTAATGCACATGCAGCAAAGGTTGGTCATTCTTGCGTGGCACCCTTGAACATTCGCATCCGCTCCGCGGCCCTGGCCAAAGTGTCGCACCGTTCCCGCCACGCTTTGCGTCCCCAATAGTCGGGGGGCAACAAACACTCCGGCAGCAGCGGGTCCACCGTCGCCGCCTCATCCCAAGCCTGACGTTCATGTCAGCCCCAACGCTGGAAGGCTCTGGCATCTGCTGCGGTGTCGAGATGCCCATGTGGACACTGTTGGAGGACTTCCAGGTGCTTCGCGTAACGCCGGTTGATGGCGTCGAAGTCCCAGGCGCCAGCGACGATTTCTGCATCGCTCTCGCCGGAACATGGTTTGGCTTCCAGCAGGATCAGAGATTCGACGTCCACGGCATTGCCGGCCAGGATTTGCCGTTCATCCGTGAGCGGATGGGGCGTCACCCAGACACTGTTCTGGAGATAACCGAATCCACGGCAGCGCAGGTATCCTCGCAGTTTATTGCGCGTGCTGTCCTGGCCCAGCGGCACATCGAACAGCACCAAGCGCCAGCGGCCATCCCAAGGGCGTTGCCAGCAAACCTCCGGGTCCCGTCCGCCGAGCGCCCACACCCGGCCGGCTTCGGTCAGTCGATGAACGCGATCGGCGGATGACCGGGCCATGCGTTCGACAAGTTGGAGCTTTTCCAGTTGCGCCAACTGCCGGTGAAAGCCATTGCGATAGGCCCAGCCCTCAAAAGATTCGGTCAGGTTGCGCCATGTGGGCCGACACAGCATCTCGCAAGACCAGAGCAGCAGGTAGAGAAGTTCTGCTGTCTTCGGTTTCAGAGTCGGCAGAGTGCCCCTAGCTGAGTGGCGTGTCATTGCGAAACTTTAATGCATATGCATCAAAGGTTCGCAAGCAGTTTTTCCGTGGAGAGAGGCATGACGCCGGAAGCGACCTCCGGAACGCCACCGATAAGCAGCACGCTTGACAATCGACAGGCGAGGCCTCTAATTTCAGAACATCAGTTCCTGAAAAACAACACGGTCAATCCGGATTCATGAGCTGAACACAACAGCATGAGACGACACGCGTTACGCTTCATTATCGGCGCCTTCCTGGCCTGCTCCGGCCCTTCGCCGAGGTGCTGGGCCTCCTCGCCTCCTTACGCCGTGCAGTTCAATCGCGACATTCGGCCCATTCTGTCCGACAACTGCTTTCAATGCCACGGACCGGATAAAGACAAGCGCAAGGCCAAATTGCGCCTCGACACCAAAGAAGGTTTGTTCGGCGAGATCGAAGGACGCCATCCCATCGTTCCGGGGCAGTTGGACCAAAGTGAAGTCTATCGCCGCATCACCACGACCGATCCGGATGAACTCATGCCTCAACCCAAATCAGGCAAAGTCCTCTCGCCGCAGCAGATCGCCTTGATCAAGAGGTGGATCGAACAAGGCGCCAAGTGGGAAGGACATTGGGCTTATATTCCTCCGACCCGCCCGCCGGTTCCGCTGGTGCGGAAGCGTTCCTGGCCCCAGAACCCGATTGACCACTTCGTCCTGGCCCGATTGGAAGCCGAGGGGCTGCACCCGTCGCCCGAAGCCGACCCACGGACGTTAATCCGCCGGCTGAGCTTTGACCTGACTGGGCTGCCGCCCACGCCGGAAGAGGTGGCCGCTTTTTCTAAGGACAAAAGCCCGCACGCTTACGAGAAGCTGGTGGATCGTCTCCTGGCTTCGCCCCATTACGGCGAGCGGATGGCCATGCATTGGCTGGACCTGGTGCGGTATGCTGACACCGACGGTTTTCACGCGGACAATTACCGCAGCGTCTTTCCTTACCGGGATTACGTGATCCGGGCTTTCAATGACAACATGCCTTTTGATCGCTTCACCGTCGAGCAAATCGCCGGAGACCTGCTGCCTAACGCGACCATGACCGAACGCGTGGCTTCAACTTACAACCGCCTTTACAGGACGACGGAAGAGGGGGGCGCGCAACCGAAGGAATACCTGGCCAAATACTCGGCTGATCGGGTGCGGACCACTTCAACGGTCTGGCTGGGAAGCACCGTGGGCTGCGCCGAGTGTCACGATCACAAGTTCGATCCGTTCACCGCGAAGGATTTCTACAGCTTGGCGGCGTTCTTTGCCGACCTGAAAGAACAAGGTGTAGGAAAACCGGAAGGCGGCTTCGTCCTCAACGACGCGCAAGCGGTGGAACTGAAACGGCTTGACAGCGAGATTCCGCGCTGGCAGGAAGTGCTCGACACGCCGACACCCGCCTTGAATTCGGCGCAGGCCCAGTGGGAGCAACGATGGGCCAGCCAACCACCGCCGCACCTGAGCCAGTGGCAGGCCATCGGCCCATTTCACGCCGAGAGTTTTGATGCCGCTTACGCCACTGTTTTCGATCCCGAAAAGGAAATCGATCTGGCCAAGTCTTACCGGGACGGCAAGCTCAAGTGGAAAGCGCGGCCCGAATGGGAGGATGGCAAAGTGCATGGCGATCTCAAGGGCGAGAACGCAGCGACCTACCTCTATCGCACCATTACCGCCGGAACCGCCCAACCGTTGTCATTGGCCCTCGGCAGCGATGACAGCATCAAAGTCTGGCTGAATGGCAAGGAAGTGCTGGCCCACCACGTCAGCCGCGGCGTCGCGCCCGATCAGGAGAATGTCACGGTCCAACTGCAAGCCGGCGAAAACAAGCTGCTCATGAAGATCGTCAACGGCAGCAGCGGTTACGGCTTCTATTTCAAACCGGGGGCCAGCGCGCCCGAAAACATCGCGGGCATCCTGAAAGTTGCCGCCCAGGAACGCACCGAAAAGCAAAAAGACGAACTGACCAAGTACTTTCGCTCGATCACGCCTGAACTGGACGAGACGCGCGCCCAACTGGCGGCAACCAAGAAACAGAAGGAGGAGTTTCTCAAAGGCGTTCCCACGACTCTTCTGGCGATGACCGTGGAGCCGCGCGTCATGCGCATTCTCCCGCGCGGCAATTGGATGAACGATTCCGGGGACATTGTTACTCCCGCCCTCCCGGAGTTCCTTGCTCATGCGCCGGCCAAAGAAGGACGGGCCACGCGCCTGGACTTGGCGCAGTGGCTGGCCTCACGCGATAACCCTTTGGCAGCCCGGGTCTTCGTGAACCGCCTCTGGAGACTGTACTTCGGCACCGGTCTCTCCAAGAATCTGGATGATCTGGGCGCTCAAGGAGAATGGCCCAAGCACCCGGGCTTGCTCGATTGGCTGGCCGTCGAATTCATGGAAAGCGGCTGGGACATCAAGCATCTCGTCAAACTGATCGTTCTGTCCAATGTGTACCGCCAATCGTCTCTCGGCGCTGATGAGTTGCGCGAGCGTGATCCGGACAACCGTTTGCTCGCCCGGCAATCGCGGTTCCGGCTCGATGCCGAAATCGTGCGCGACAACGCGCTTTTCGTCAGCGGATTGTTGGCCGGCTCCGTCGGTGGTCCCAGCGTCAAACCTTACCAACCGGCCGGCTATTGGGACCAGTTGAACTTTCCGAAGCGCACTTACGAAAGCGATCACGGGGCCGCCGCTTATCGCCGTGGATTGTACACGTATTGGTGCCGCACCTTCCTGCATCCCAGCTTGCTGGCGTTCGACGCGCCCAGCCGTGAGGAGTGCACCGCCAATCGCGTGACTTCCAACACGCCGTTGCAGGCGCTGGTGCTGCTCAACGACCCGACTTATGTGGAAGCCGCGCGCGTTTTTGCGGAACGCATCTTGCGGAAAGGCGGACCGAAGCTGACGGACCGGCTCAACTGGGCGTTTTCCCAGGCGCTGGACCGCAAGCCAACCCGCAAAGAGATCGAAGCGCTAAGCAACCTTTGCCGCAAGGAACTCGAGCGTTACACGGCTGACCAGGAAGCCGCCGGGAAGCTGATCCGCACCGGCGAATGGCCCGTGCCCAAGGACCTCGATGCTACCGAACTCGCGGCTTGGACCTCCGTTTCCCGTGTGATCCTCAATCTTCACGAAACCATCACGCGCAGTTGAACGCCAGATATGAATCCTTTTGAACTGTTCAAACTTCAGCAAACGCGCCGGACTTTCCTCGGCCAAACCGCCACAGGCATTGGGTCGTTGGCTCTGGCCTCTCTTTTGAACCCGCTGCTGATGGCCGCCGGCAAATCAAATCTGAAGCCCGAAGACAAGTGGCGGGGCGTAGTGAATCCGCTCCATTTCCCGGCCAAGGCCAAGCGGGTGATTTATCTCACAATGGCCGGCGGCCCGTCGCACCTGGAAACGTTGGACTACAAACCAAAACTGGCTGAGTTGAATGGCCAGCCCATGCCTGAATCGTTTACCCAAGGACAGCAAATCGCCCAGCTCCAAGGCCAGAAACTGAATTGTCTGGCCCCGCAATTCCCCTTCCAAAAGTGCGGCAAATCCGGCCAGGAAATCAGCACCATTCTGCCGCACATCGGCAAGATCGCCGATGACATCTGCATCCTCCGTTCCATGCAGACCGAACAAATCAACCACGACCCCGCCCAGACGTTCATGAACACAGGAACGTCCATCTCCGGCCGGCCCAGCATTGGTTCGTGGCTCCTTTATGGCCTCGGCAGCGATTGCGAGGATTTGCCGGGATTTGTGGTCTTGATTTCGTCGGGCGGCGGCCAGGACCAGCCGGTGGCCGCGCGCCAATGGCATAGCGGGTTCCTGCCCAGCCGCTTTCAAGGGGTCCACTTCCACTCAAAAGGCGACCCGGTCCTCTACGTCAATCGGCCTCCCGGCGTCGCGGTGGAAAGCCAGAAGGACGTCATCCAGGCCGTGAATTCACTCAACGGCATGTACAACAACGCCGTTAATGATCCGGAGGTGGCCACCCGCATCAGCCAATACGAAATGGCTTTCCGCATGCAAGCCAGCGTCCCAGGCCTGATGGATATTTCCAATGAACCACAAAGCGTTCTTGAAATGTACGGCACGAAAGGCGGGGACGGGTCTTTTGCCGCCAACTGCTTGCTGGCCCGGCGCTTGGCCGAGCGCGGTGTCCGGTTCATTCAGCTATACCATCGCGGCTGGGACCATCACGGCGGCATCAAGAACGGCGTCACAACCACCGCCGGCTTGGTGGACCAGGCTACGGCCGCGCTGGTGACGGACTTGAAACAACGCGGCCTGCTGGAGGATACGCTGATTATTTGGGGCGGCGAGTTTGGACGGACGCCGATGGCCCAGGGCGACGGGCGGGACCATCATATCAAAGGTTTTTCGATCTGGATGGCGGGCGCGGGCCTCAAAGCCGGCATGACTTACGGCGGCACGGATGAGCTTGGTTACAATGCGGTCGAGAATCCGGTGCCGGTGCATGATTTCCACGCCACGCTGCTATATCTTTTCGGCATCGACCACAAGAAGCTGACCTACCGTCTCCAAGGCCGCGACTTCCGCCTGACCGATGTCCACGGGGAAGTGGTCAAGGACATCCTGGTTTGAATCAGGCAAAGGCGTCGGTTCCTACAATTGACAATGGGGGCCTCTCTCGGCGCTCCGATTGTCGCTTGTGAGGACGCCCCCTTTACTTTAGGCTGGTTCTGAAAACAATGACCGATGAAGCTGCCACGCCATAGAGGAGCGATCTTCGCGTTTGCGGCAATCCTGTTGGCCGTGTGCTTGGCGGCCCGATGGTCCGCGACGCACCGGTTGCCTCCGGTGCGGATCAGTTTCCTTTACGCGACAAACGACGCAGTGCTGCCTTTGGTGTGGGGTAGGTTCCAGATCGAAAACCATCTCAAGGAACCTATCACAGTTGGAGCCGGGATCTTTGAGTTGTGGGACGGGCGGCAGTGGGCTGGAGACATAGGCAGCGTAGCTTGCACCTTTGACGGTGAGAGGCAGTTCGAGAGTGATACGACGAACCTCGTCCGGATGATGCTGCCGAGAACACCGGGCAGATATCGACTGCACGTGCATTATCGGCCGCGAAGTTATGCGGCGCTTAAATTCTTTGTGACTTCCCGCTATCGGTTCCTGCAACCGCTTCTGCGGATGGGTCTCATCCCCGCCGCCAACCGTTTAGGCAAACCCTATTTTCCCGGTTACTATGCCATAGAGCCACGTCGAGACCTGATCACCTCGAGCCAGCCAATTGAAGTGCCGACTTACCAACAACCCTCGCAGCGCGTGACACCAAGCTCTTTCCTCCAGGCAACAAACCCATCGTCAGCGAGCGACTCCCATCCCTGATTTTGCAGGGCTGATTTTGCAGGGCTTGACCATCTCCACCGCGACATTTAGCTTTGCCGCAGATCAGCGATGCATGGCCATTACTCTCGACCAAATTGAGGAACAGGCTTTAGCTCTCCCACTGGAACAACGCGCCCAACTCGTGGACAAGCTCTGGGAAAGCCTGGACCATACCACTTGCCCGGTCCTCAGCGATGAGTGGAAGGCGGAAATAGACCGCCGGCGTCGGGAACTGCTGGAAGGGACAGTGAGAGCCGTCCCTGGCGACGCAGTGTCGCGTAATGCGTGGGAGTTAAAAGTCCAGTTACCCGCCGAGGAAGTCGAATTTCTCAAGAGCTACGCCCAGGAACACCGCACGACCGCGGTCGAGGTTTTTCCTTCTACGTTCATCTTAGAAAAAGCAGTTGGAACCACGGATTTCACGGATGACACGGATGAAGAAGCTGTTGTGTTGGAGCGAGCTTTCACCCGGCGGGTGAGCACGGAGGAGGCTCCCGCCCTTCGCGAAAGTGGTTATCATCCGTGTCATCCGTGTCATCCGTGGTTTCTCAACT
>CAYIIH010000028.1:0-36399 GCA_964363225.1 uncultured Verrucomicrobiota bacterium
CGCGGCAGTCGCGAGAATCGTCGGGTTGCCGCCTTCGTCCACCGCTTCCACGGCAACTTCGCTCCACGCGCGGCCCTGGTTTTCCGGTAGGCGGAAATGGCGCACGATGTTTTCCACCACCACGATGGCGTCGTCCACCAGGATGCCGATGGAAAAGATCAGGGCGAACAACGTGATGCGATTGAGCGTGTAGCCGTAGAGGTAAAATACCAGCAACGTCAGCGCCAACGTCGATGGAATGGCAATGGCCACAATGCCCGACTCGCGCCAGCCGAGCGTGAGCAAAATCAGGAGCGAAACGCTGAACACGGCAATCAGCATGTGGAAAAGGAGTTCGTTCGACTTCTCCGCCGCCGTCGCGCCGTAATGGCGCGTGATCGCCACATGCACGTCGGCCGGGATCAGCGTTCCTTTCAGCGTTTCAATCTTTTTCAGGACCTGGCCGGCCACCGCAATGGCATTGGCCCCCGGCCGCTTGGCGATGGTGAGCGTGACGGCGGGATGCTCGGTATCGAGGGCGGACACGCTGCCGAAGTTGGACGTCTCGATCCCCCTCACCCCGGCCCTCTCCCCGGGGGAGAGGGAGGCACTTTCGCCGGGGCTCGAAGTCTTGGGACCGATCGGATCAGCGGCGGTGCTGGCTGACGTTCCCCCTCTCCCTGAAGGAGAGGAGTGCTTGCTGCTTCCCGCGGCTCCCGTCCCAAAAAACAGATACTGGCTCGGCTCCTCCGCCCCATCCACCACTTCGGCCACTTCGCGCAGATAGACCGGTTTCCCTCCAAACACGCCGACGACGACGTTGCCGACCTCCTGGGCGCTGGTCAAAAACGCTCCTGTTTCGATGACCACTTCGCGGTTGCCGCTGGTCAGCCCGCCGGAAGCGGATTGGCGGTTGGCTTGGCGCAACATCGGCACCAGGCCCGCTGGGCTCAGGTTCCGCGAGGCCAGTCGAACCGGATCGAGCAGCACCCGGATTTGCCGGCGCGCGCCGCCGATGACGGTTGTTTCCGCCACCAAAGGAACCTGCTTGACCGCATCGTCGATCTGTTCCACCAGCCGCCGCAAGGTCAGATGGTCGTAGCGCTCGCTGTGAAAGGTCAGCGCCAGGATCGGCACGTCGTCGATCGAATGCGGCTTGATGAGCGGGAACGACACGCCGTGCGGGATGCGATCGAAATTCGATTGCAGCTTCTGATTGAGCTTGATCAGGCTGCTCTCGATGTCCTCGCCGACCAGAAAGCGAACGATCACCAGGCTTTCGCCGGGCTTGGAAGTCGAGTAGATGTATTCCACGCCCGAGATTTCCCAGAGCAGTTTCTCCATCGGCCGCGTGGCGCGTTCTTCCACTTCCTTGGCGGTGAAACCAGGCATCGACACCAGCACGTCGATCATCGGCACCTTGATCTGCGGCTCTTCCTCGCGCGGCAACAGCCAGACGGCGGCCAACCCCAGCAGAACCGAGGTGACAATGATCAGCGGTGTGAGCTTGGAGTCAATAAACGCGCGCGCAATGCGCCCGGCAAGACCGAGGTGCGGGGGCGTGGGATGGCCAGGTTGCGTAGTCATGGAATCAAATCACTTCGCCTCCACCGGTTGTCCGTCGAACAACTGCGCCGCGTTTTCGACGACGACTTGTTCGCCGGCGCTGACGCCCGAAGCCAGCTCGACCTCATGGCCGACGCGCTTGCCGGTCTTGACCAGGCGCAACTGTGCCCGCCGGTTCGTCACGACAAAGACGATTTCCATTTGCCCGCGCTGCACCACCGCCGAGGCCGGCGCGCGCAACGCCGAGGTCTCCGCCACCGGCACGGCCACGCGGCCAAACTGGCCGGCGCGCAAGCCGGGCGTTGCCGGCAAGTCGAGTTGCACCCGGAAGGTGCGGCTGTTGGGATCGGCGGCGGGAGAAATTTCGCTGACCGTGCCCTCCAGGTCGTCGGTCAGCGCCGCGATGCGCACCGTCATCTTCGCGCCGAGTTGCACGCAATCGATGAGGCCCTCCGACACATCGGCTTCGAGGCGCAAGGCCATCGGGTCTTCCAGTTCCAGCAATGCCCGCCCCGGCGATGCCAGGTCGCCTACGTCCGCCAGTTTGCGCGTGATCAGACCGTCGAAAGGCGCGGCGACCTTGGCGTGGTCCAGCATCGTTTCCGCTTCGGTCACGGCGGCTTTAGCCACGCGGTGGCGGGCTTCGACGCCGTCGTATTCCGCTTGCGTCACGGCCTGCTGCCGGAGCAGGGAGACAAAGCGCTGCAGGTCGCGTTCCGCTTGGTCGCGCTGGGCGCCGGCTTGGTCCAGCCTGGCCTGGATTTCGCGCACGTCAAGTTGGGCGAGCAACTGGCCGGCTTTTACCGGCTGCCCCGGCGCGACGAGCATTTGCTCGATCCGCCCGCTCACCTTGGCTTCCAGGCTGGCGCGCCGCTTGGCCCGCACCGTGCCGACGACTTCCTCGACGGCAAAATGCTTTTTGCTCTCGATGGTCTGCACGCGGACGGTGGCGCTGGGGAGGTTGGATTGGATGGCCGGCGCATCGTGGCGTTTGCAGCCGGCCAAAGGCAAAAGACCGACCAGAGCAGTGCAAGTTATCGAGACTGCGCGGGACGCCGGAAACGGGAAGAAGTGCGCGGCTCGGAGCCAAAGGCTGCGTCTCGAAGAACCTTCGGATGCTTCCTGATTGATTTTCATGTTCATTAACGGATCGAAGTGGATTCAAGTTGCGGCCAGCCGAGCGCATTGCGAATCGCTTCGGCCTCCTGGCGCGCCGCTTCCGAGTTGGCCCTGGCGCTCTCGCGTCCGGCGGCGTTCCGTCCGCCGCTGTAGAGCGGCACCGTCACCAGGCCTTTGACGTTGAGGTTGTCGGCGTCAGGCACGTTGTTGAAATCGAGAGTGGGGCTGAAGGACCGCTGGTTCAGCGCGGCCATGAAGACGCCGCTCGGATTGTCCGTGCGGGTGTAACCGGACTGAATCATGTTCTTTCCGATCATGCCGGCGGCCTCCACGTTGTCCGGATAACCGATGGTGGCTTTGATACTCATAGACTGCTGGCGGCGACTGCACCCATAAGGACGCCGTAGAGTGTGCTCGCCCACGGATGGCTCGTCAACGGGCAAGCGCCGCTGGAGCAGCCGATGTACTTGTGGCAGCCAAAGCCGATGGCGCCGCCCAGAACAGCGCCGAGAATCATTCGCGTCATCATCATTCAGTTCCTGACCGTAACGAGCCGCGAACCAGGAAAAAGTTACAGAGGAGCCTTCGACGCGCCCCGGCCAGGTTTAATCCGCGGCCTGCGCCGTCCGCCGCAGCCGGGCATTTGCAATTCCGCAGCCTCCAGCGTTCCGGTCCGGTGGGCGTGAATCACCGCCTGGACTTCACCACAAATCTGCGGTCGCACGCGCACCATGGCTTGAGGCAGAAACTCCTGCCGGTCGCCCCCACCCAAACCAAATCAAACCGAGGCGTACTCCGCCAGGTTCTCCACGTCCGCGGCCTCGGGGCCGCTCGCGGCGATCAAAGGCTCCTCCGGGTTCTTGAAGTCGATGCCCGCCAGTTGTGTGTAGTGGCGGAAGACATCGACGTTCTGGATGAAGCCTTCAAACCGCTCGGCGCCGGGTCCCACGGCGGCCACGGGCACATAGTCGGCCGTGTGCACGTTGCCCGCCCAGCCGACGGCAATGTGGTTCGCCAGCAACTGGCCGAGTTGCGCGACGTCGGAGTTCATCAACTCGTACAGGCAGGAGCCCTTCTTTGCCAGGTAGGCCTGGAACCATCCCGCCCGCCGATCCGACACTTTATACCCGGTCGCGTCCCCGATGATCTCCTGGATTTCCTTCACGGTCGGCACGTATTCTTTCGGCTTGGTTTTGGCGGCGGCGGCAGGCGTCTCTTTTGCAGCCTCGGCCTGTTCTTTCGTGGCGGCTTTGGCTTCGGCCTTGGCTTCGGCCTTGGTGTCGCCGGCGGCAGGTGGAGCCGCGTCTTCCTTCTGGTCTTCCTCCACGACGGCGCCTTCGGTCGGCTGCTGGCGCAACTGGCGAATGATTTCGGCAAAAGACGCCTTGACGCCGGCTACTTTTTGGAACATCTGCAAGCTCTGGCCGTAGGCTTTGCCGGTGCCATTGACGCCCGGGTTGCCGTTGCCGTGGTCGGTGGTGACGACGATGAGCGTGTCGGGTTGCTGCTGCTGGAATTCCCGCGCCACGTCGAGCGCCTCGTCGAAGGCGATCATGTCGAACAAGGCCGCGGGCGCGTCGCAGTTATGGGCGCCATGGTCCACCCGCCCGCCTTCCACCTGGAGGATGAAATGATCATGCCGCCCCAGCCATTCCAGGGCGCGGCGGGTCATGACGGCGAGGGTGGGCACACGCGCCTGCAGCGTGGCATCGGCCTGCTGGTCGATGGTGAAAGGGAGGTGGCTGTCGCTGAAAATGCCCAGCCAGCGCTTGTCCGCGGGCGCGCCGGCAAGTTCCGGCGCGGTCACCATAACTTGATAACCTGCCTCGGCAAATTCCGACTTGAGGTCGCGTTGGTCTGGGCGGCGTTTGGGGTCGAAGAACTTCTGTCCGCCGCCCAGCAGCACGTCCACTTTTCGTTGCAGATATTGCGCGCCGATCAAGGCGGCGTTGTCACGGCTGTCCATACTGGCGGCAAAGCCTGCGGGGGTGGCGTGCGTAATCTCCGTGGTCGTGACCAATCCGCGCTTCCAGCCGAGACCGGCGAAGAGTTCATAAAGGGTGATGAGGTCCTTGCCGCTGGGCAGTTGGTTGAGCGCACCGTTGATCACGCGCGAGCCGGAGCCCCAGCTTGACGAGGCGGCCGAGGAATCCGTCACCATGGAATTGAGCGACCGCATGTTCATGAGCCCGCCTCGCGCCTGAGGTCTCTGGAAAATTTCCATCCAGGTCAGACCGCGCCGACGCAGATGGTGGGACAGGTAATCCGCGCACGTCAGCGTGCCCAGGCTCATGCCGTCGGCCACGAGGTGAATGATGCGGCCGGGCTTTTGACCCGGAGCGGTCGGCAGCGCGGCGGCGGAATTGGCGAGGCGGGGAAAGCCAGCCGCACTTCCCGCAGCCAGGGCGGAACCGGTGAAAAACTTGCGTCTCGTCATCATAAAAGCTGCGTTCAGTCCAGTTTCAGATCGTTACCGTTGAAGACAGACGAGCTTCATCCGGAGTTCATTCAGCGCGCGACGGGTTTTCCCGCCTAACTTGGCGCCGGCTTCCATCCGCGCGTGCCGGATCGATGCGCTCAGCCGTATCATTTCAGTCCCGGCAGGGCGGCGCTGCCGCGCCGCCTTGTTTCTAAACGGTTTTCCGCTGGATGATGGCAGCACCAGCTCAATTCCTTTATACTGATTCTGTCAATCGCACCGCGGCTTCTCCCTGTCCAGGGTCTATTCACCTGGCTTCGGAACCGAGAAAGCGCACACCCGCAAACCCATAAACCTCCGAGTTGTTGAAATTAATAAACCCAGCGTTTCCCTCGCCTTTTCCCCAAATCATCGTTGGTCCCCAGCGGCACCACTGGAGGTTTGGACGAGCTCCAAATCCCAGCGCTTCGGTCCAGACCTGAGCAGAAATGGGGGAGTCGTACAGGACGAAGGCATGCAGCCAAGCATCCATTTCCAATCTGTCGCGGGTCAAAGACAGCGCTCCAGGCCTTTAGCCGGCCTGCGCTTTGAGTCGTGCCGGGGGCGGTCTCACGCATTGCCAGGCCGTGGGTTTCCTGTTTCAATTCAACCGCTTAAGCTGAACGAGGCTTCATTGTGATGAATCGAGTTGCGCGGAACATCATTGCCTTTGCTTTCACCCTGTGCTTGCTCGCGGGTGTGGGTGCCAGTGTTCGCACGCCTGCTCAGTCGGCGGATGAAGACCTTTTGCAGATGGTCGCCGAGCTGCTCAGCAGCCCGGATCGCGACACGCGCGGCTTGGGCCTGCAACAAGTCCGGAAAGGTCTGCCCGGAGAGGCCATCACGCGGAGGTTTGCGGAACTGCTGTCCAAGCTCTCTCCGCAGGGCCAGGCAGCCTTGCTGGATGCGCTGAGCGACCGGGGCGATGGGGCAGCTCGTCCGGCAGTGCTGAACGCCGTAGCAAGCCCGGACGAAATGGTTCGCAGCGCGGCGTTGCGGGCGCTGGGTGCCCTGGGGGAGCCTGGTGACATGGTGCTGCTGGCTGAGAAAGCTGCCAGCGGCTCTGACCTGGAGAAGGAGCCGGCGCGGCAAAGCCTGGCCCGGCTTCGAGGAGAGAAGATCACGGCAGCAATTCTTGACGTGATGACCAAAGCCGCGCCCAAGGTGCGGGCGGAGTTGTTGCGAACGCTGGCGGCGCGCAAAGCCACGGACACCATGCCGGTCGTGCTGCGGAGCGCTGCCGATCCGGACCGTTCCGTGCGCCTGGCGGCATTGGCAGCGGCAAGAACTCTGGGCGGCGCGAAGGACACGGCGGCCATTATCCAGCTTCTGGCCTCGGCCAGGGAAGAGGCGGAGCGCAATGCCGCCGAGGCGGCGCTGCTGGCCGTGTGCGGTCGCAATGGCCAGGCGTGCGCGGACGCTCTGCTGGCCAAGCTGCCGAACGCCGACGTGCCGGCACGGTTGTCCCTCCTGCGCGCCTTGGCGGTGATCGGCGGGCCGAGGGCACTGGAAGCCATCACCGGACACTGGGGAGACAGCGACCTGTCCCTGCGCGACGAAGCCTTGCGCATCCTCTCGGTCTGGCCGGAGGTCACAGCGGCGCCTCATTTGATGAAGATCGCGCAGGAGACCGACAATCCGGCGCACCAAATCCTGGCTCTGCGCGGCATGATCCGCCTGGCCGGCCCGGAGGATGAGCGTCCCGCCAATATGGAGATGCTGAGTGATGCGTGGAAGCTGGCGAGGCGGCCCGAAGAAAAGCGGCTGGTGCTGGGTGCGTTGGGCGGCATTGCCACGCCCGCGGCGCTCGAGATCGCACTGCAGGCGTTGGCGAGTCCGGAGTTAAGAGAGGAGGCCGCTCTGGCCGTTGTGATGATTGCCGAGAAACTGCCGGCAGCCAACGCAATCGAGGTGCGTGGCGCCATGCAAAAGGTGCTGCAATGCGCTCAGGAGCCATCGCTCCGTCAGCGAGCCGAGAAAATAGTGAAGGGTCTCGACCGGTTCCGCAGCGACTAAGCGCTGTCAATCGAGGGCCTTTTCTGTGTCCGGATCAAAGAAGTGCGCCTGGCGCAGGTCGAACTTAAGCGGCACAACTTGATTGACCTCGGGCCGAGCATTGGCTTGCACTCGAGCCACGAAGGAATAGGTTCCGGCTGTGAGGTAAAGAAAGGTTTCCGATCCCATCGGCTCCACGACTTCGATTTTTGCCTCGACCACGTTAGCCCGATCAGCCCCTTCCAGACCGGATTGATCCGCAATGTCTTCGGGGCGCAGTCCCAGGACCACAGGCTTTCCAAGGCGATCCTTCAGCTTGGGCGCGATTGGATCAGCGACAGTCAGGCGAAATCTTGGCCCCTGGTTGCCGCCCGGCAGGTTCCGTCCATCGAAACAGATCTGATTCCCGTGGTGAGCAATGACGCCTTCAAAAAAATTCATCGGCGGCGAGCCAATAAAGCCCGCCACGAACAAATTCGCCGGATGATGATAAAGAGCAAGGGGATCAGCCACCTGGAGAATCAGACCCTCTTTCATCACGGCGATGCGATCGCCCAGGGTCATGGCTTCGGCCTGGTCGTGCGTGACATAAATCATCGTCGAATTCAGCCGCGTGTGGAGCTTGGCAATTTCCAGGCGCATTTGCACCCGCATCTTGGCATCGAGATTCGAGAGCGGTTCGTCGAAAAGAAAAACTTTTGGTTTGCGCACGATGGCCCGCCCGACGGCCACGCGCTGGCGTTGTCCGCCCGAAAGCGCATTGGGGAGGCGATGCAGACAGGGAGTCAAACCGAGCAATTCGGCGGCCTCCTCGACCCGCTGCTCAATCTCAGCTTTGGGAAACTTCCGGAGTTTCAGTCCGAAGGCCATGTTTTCATAGACCGTCATGTGCGGATAAAGCGCGTAATTCTGGAAGACCATGGCAATATCACGGTCTTTGGGCGGCACTTGATTCACCAATTGCCCATCGATCCAAATCGTTCCGCCCGAAATCTCTTCCAGGCCGGCCAACAGACGAAGCATGGTTGATTTCCCGCAACCGGACGGGCCGACCAGCACCAGCAATTCTCCCCCCTCGACCGTCAGGCTGGCGTTCTTGACCGCGTGGATTTCCTCCTGCCTGGAACCCTGGAAGACTTTGCTGACATTATCGAATACGACGCGCGCCATGGCGAAGGAGATTGCGCCATTCCAGAACATTGCACAATATCGCGTTGACGCTTGGATTGTCTTGCCCGCACTATTTCATCCTGCAACCGGCTGCGGCATTGCTGCCGGACGGGTGCTTTGAATTGAAATTGAATCTGAAATTGAATATGAACCTGGATACACTTTATTCTGAATTAACTCTTAAGACCAAAGCCAAGCTGGCGCTGGTGGTGCTGGATGGTTTGGGCGACCTGGCCATGCGCGACCAAGGTTATCTCACTCCCTTGGAGGCCGCAGCCACGCCGACCCTCGATGCCCTGACGCAGGACGCGGCGCAAGGGCGAATGATCCCCGTGGCTCCCGGCATCACTCCGGGCAGCGGTCCGGGGCATCTGGGTCTCTTCGGTTATGATCCGCTCGAGTTTCAAGTCGGCCGCGGCGTCATCGAAGCGCTCGGCCTGGGCCTGGACCTGCAGGCCGGCGACGTGGCCGCGCGGGCCAACTTCTGCACGCTCGATGCCAAGGGGATCGTGACGGACCGCCGCGCCGGCCGCATTGAAACCAGCGTCTGCGAACAGCTCTGCGCTTTGCTCTCCAAGAAAGTGAAGAAGGTGGGCGATGCCGAGGTGATCATCAAAGCCGGCAAGGGTCATCGCTTCGTCGTTTTGTTCCGGGGAAAAGGACTGGAAGGGCCCTTGACCGACGCCGATCCACACCATGAGGGCGCTCCCATTCCAGCAGTCGAACCGGTCAACAAAAAATCCGCCAAAGCCAAGAAGGCGGCCAAGCTGGTGGCTGAGTTTTATGAGCAAGCCCGGCCGCTCCTGGCCAGGAAAAGTCCGGCCAACGGATTTTTGATGCGCGGCATTGCGCATCAGCCGGCCATCCCCAGCTTCGAGGAACGCTACGGTTTGAAGGCGGCCTGCCTTGCGGTTTATCCGATGTACAAAGGATTGGCCCAGCTCGTCGGCATGACGAAACTGGAAGGGCCGCAAACCATCGCCGAGCAATTCGAGCGCTACCTGAAAGAGTACGACAACTACGATTACTTCTTCATCCACTACAAGTACACGGACATGCACGGTGAAGACGGCAACTTTGAAGCGAAGAAAAAGGCCATCGAAGAGCTGGACGCCGCCCTGCCCATTCTCTTGCAGAAGAAACCGGACGTCCTGGCCATCACGGGCGATCACTCGACTCCATGCGCGTGCAAAGCCCATTCCTGGCATCCGCAGCCGGTGTTGCTCACCTCTGCGTTCTCCGGCTCAGACAAACTCGACCGGTTTACCGAGACGGGGGCCAATCTTGGGTCGCTCGGCCTGTTTGAAGCCAAATACTTGATCCGGCTCATGCAGGCCAACGCCGGCATGTTCGACAAATTCGGGGCTTAAACGCCCGGCGCGGAATTTCAAATCTCAACTCTCGAATTTGAAATCATGAAAGCCGTCGTCCTTGCGGCCGGGAAAGGCACGCGCATGCTGGAGTTGACCAACGCGGTTCCCAAACCCATGCTCCTGGTGCAAAACAAACCGATCCTCGAACATATCGTCGAGGGCTTGATCGCCGCGGGGATTCGGCAGATTTGCTGCATCACCGGCTGGCGCGCCGAGGTCATCGAAGACTACTTTGGCGATGGCCGTAAATGGGGCGTGAACGTTGCCTACGCGCGGCAGTTGGTCCTGGACGGCACGGGCAAGGCGCCGGAACTGGCCAAGGCTTTTGTCCAGGACGACGCCTTCCTGCTCACTTACGGAGATATTCTGGTCACGCCTGACACCTATCAGCGAATGGTAAATCGCTTCGATGAAGGAGGGTTTTCCGCGCTCGTCACTGTCACGCGCGGCGAAGACGTGGCCAAAGGGGGATTGGACTTTTTCGATGATGAGTTTTGTTTGCGCCGCATCGTCGAAAAGCCCGGCCCGGCTCAGATCGAGGAGTGCCGGCAGAAAGGCTGGCTAGAACCCGGACAACCCTTCTGGTACAATGCCGGCATCTATATTTTCCGGCCTTCGTTGTTTGAGTTTACGGCCCAACTCCACAAATCCCCGCGCGGGGAGTATGAATTGCCCGATGCCATCAACGCCATGGTCGCCGCCCAACATCGCATCGCGGGCCTGGAGATTGCCGGCCGCTGGGTGGACGTGCGAGACCCGGCCGTGCTCGCCGCCCTCGAGAACGGAGAACTGTGAAGTGCTCAGTAAAGATTGACCTGGGAAAATGAATGAGGTATCTCTTGCCCGCACAGAGAGAGTAAAACCTTTTCCCTGACAAATTATGGCTGCCAAAACTGCTGAAAAGACGACTGAAAAAGCTGCTGAAAAAACCACTGCCACCGATCCACCCACCGCCGAGGCGGCCAAAGCATCCGCCGCGCGTCAGCGCGATCTGGAGGTGGCCATCTCCAGCATCACCAAAGCTTACGGCGATGGCAGCATCATGCGATTGGGTGACGCGCACCTGGTGAAAATCGACGTCATTCCGACCGGGGCGCTGGCGGTGGACCTGGCGCTGGGCGTGGGCGGATTGCCCCGCGGCCGGGTGGTCGAAATTTTCGGACCGGAATCCTCAGGCAAAACCACGCTCATGCTCCATGTCATTGCCAACGCCCAAAAAGCCGGCGGTTTGGCCGCTTTTATCGACGCCGAGCACGCGCTGGACCCTGGGTACGCGAGAAGGCTGGGCGTGAACCTGGATGATTTGCTCGTTTCCCAGCCGGACAGCGGGGAAGAGGCCTTGACAATCTGCGAAACGCTGGCCCGATCCAACGCGCTCGATGTCATCGTCATTGACTCGGTGGCGGCGTTGGTTCCGAAAGCTGAACTGGAAGGCGAAATGGGCATGGCCACGATGGGCATGCAGGCGCGGCTGATGAGCCAGGCCCTGCGCAAGCTCACCGCCATTTTGAGCAAGGCCAAAACCACCTGCATTTTCACCAATCAACTGCGCGAAAAGGTCGGCGTCATGTTTGGCAACCCGGAGACGACGCCCGGCGGCAAAGCCCTCAAGTTTTACGCCAGCGTCCGGATTGACATTCGCCGCAAGGAAACCATCAAGGACGCTGCCGGCAACGCCATCGGCAACCACGTGAAGGTGAAGATCGTGAAGAACAAAGTGGCGCCGCCGTTTGCCGAGGCTGAATTCGACATCTTTTACAACCACGGGATTAACAAGGAAGGAAGCGTTCTCGATGTCGGCATCGATTCCGGCGTGGTGGAGAAGAAAGGGGCCTGGCTGCAGTTTGGCGGCGAGCTCCTCGGCCAAGGCAAAGACGCCGCGCAAAAGACCCTCGTGGAAAAACCGGACCTGGCCAAGAAAATCATCGCTGCGATCATGGCGAAACGAAGCGGGGCGGCGCCGACCGGTTAACCTAAGAAGAGCAATTCAACCGCAGATAAACGCAGATGAACACAGATACGAACGAGTTGCATACCGGCAACGATTCACCTCCCGGGTGAGATCTGCTTTCCCTGTTTTATCTGCGTCTATCTGCGTCCATCTGCGGTTTTCTCGTTCCCCAACTGCCGGATTTAGGGTTAAAGAATTGATGGGGAATTGTCAGGGCTTCCGCCGAGGCCAGCGCCTTCAGAGAATGAACGTGTCAAAGTTGCCGCACGGCTCACGGGTTCCTATTTCTTCCCCTTGCGCTGCAAGTCGCGCAGCGGCCGGTAGCCAATCAGGATGATTTTTGGTTCCGCGATGATGCGCCGGATTTCAGGATCATTCGTAAAGGTTTCAAACTCTTCCGAGCGCGTCGCCCAACTGCCGGTGATGGCCTTCAATTCATCGGTCGGTTTGCCGGCATGGATGTAAAGCTCGGTAACACCGGGCTTCAAGCTCTTCAGCACATCAGCCCAGAAAGCTCTGACTCCATTTTTTTCTTCCTTAAGCTCCTCATAGACAAAGTAATCGGGAAAGACGATTCCGTTGGTGGCGAATCGTTCCCGCAAGTGAGGCTGGCTGAATTTGACCAAGGTTTCCTGAGAAGCCATGCGCACCGGCAAATCGAATTCCAGCGCCAGTTTGAAATATGATTCCATGAAACGCGGATCCAATTGCAGCGTCCCCATGTGGGAATCCAGGTGGGTGACGTCGATGTCGGCGGCAAGGGCTTTGCGGATTTGGGCGCGCCCCTCTTCCAAGGCTTCCTCGGGCGTGGCGTGGGCATAGACTTCCTCAACGCTGCGCCAAAGGCAGCCATCCGAGTCCATCAAACCGCGGACTTTATCGGGAGCGGCTACTGGTCCCCAGCGGTAGTACTTCCATTCCGATGTGTGACAAAGGTGAACGCCAAAATCGCTTTGCGGATGGCGGCGCGCGTATTCGGCGATCTCACTGAACCACGGGCACGGCACCATGATCGTGCCGGATTTCATGAGGCCACGTTCCATTGCCTCAATGGTCGCCAGGTTGGCGGTGTGGCACATCCCAACGTCGTCGCCGTTGATGATCAGGATGCGGTCCGTCGGCTTGAATCCGAGTCGTTCTGCCAGAGTGACTTGAGAGGCGGTGGGAATCAAAGCCGCCGATTGCCAAAGGCAGAGAGTCAACAGGATTTTTATTGCATTCATAAACATTCGGTTCAAGAGGCAAGCTTTCCCAGTGCCTTCGAGCGCAGGTTCTTCCATCCGCGCTCTGATTCGATCGCGGCTTCAGTTTGCCAACGTGCAATCGACCCGCGTGACACGGGTGCTAACCGGGAAGTTTCGCTTGCAGCCCCAGTGTGCCAGAGTTCTATGTCCCAGCATCCCGCCCTGGAGCAATCTTCTTCGAGCGCGAGTCCAACCGCAGAGGCGCGATGAACGCGGAGGCTGCACAAAGCGGCCTTTTCTCTGCGTCCGTCGCGTCTCTGCGGTTTTCTTGGCGGTGTGGTTCGGCTGCGACCGTGCCGCGCGGCGAAGCCTTGGGCTGGCTGCCTTCACCATTTTCCGTCCACCAGCAGGGCCGTGACGTTCTTGGCCAGGTCTTCCGCCAGCAATGGAACAGCTTGGCGTTCTGCGCTGGCCAGATCGGCGCCGGCCCGCACGGTGGTGCGCCCGCTGACCTCCTGGTCGAGCAGGATAGCGCCCGTGCTCCGTTCGGTGGCCGTGACTTTCACGGTCATGGCGACGCTGTAATCGCGGACGGTCAGAATGTCGGCGGGTTGGAAAGAAAGCGGAGAACGATAGAACCCCGTGATCACGCCCTGGACGACAATGTCGCCGTCGCCGTGTGTATTCAGCCGATAAGTTCCATCCTGTTGGAGGTTGCGGCGCAGGGCGATGCCCACCGCTTCAATCAATCGTGGTTCCAGCGTTTCGTTTTGGAAGAGATTGACTTGGATGGATTTGGCCCCCGCCGCCAATCCGTTGGTGGGGCCGAGCCGATAGCCGGCACACCCGCTCCAACCCAGGAGCAACAAGCCAAGGCCAAGCATCAAGGGCAGACGCATCTTATTTCTGCACCGTTTGCTGAGCCGGCTGCTTCTTAATGGCTTCGATGCGTCGCTTGGCTTCCTCAGCATACTTGGAATTGGAATCCTTGATGAGGACTTCGTTATAATAAACGAGCGCGCCGTCCCAGCGCTTTTTCTTTTCGTAAAACTGGGCGATGGCAAAGCTGCCCCGCGCTTGTTCGGTTTTCAGCGAGGCGATGATCTTCTGAGCTTCGGGCACGCGGGGGTCCTGCGGATACAAGGTCATGAAATCAGTAAAGGTGGCGATGGCTTGGCCGGCGACGTTTTGATCGTACTCGGCCGTTTTGGCCTGTTTGTTGTAAGCCACGCCGGCTTTGTAGAGCGCATCCGCCGCCACATTTTTGTAATCGTGGTAGCGGTCGGCGGCCTTTTCGTAGGCTTTGACTGCCTCGGGGAAATCCGACTGCTTTTCCCGGGCGGCGCCGATATTCATTTGCGCCTGGGGAGCGACCTCGCTGTAGGGCCCGTTCTTAATGAGCTTCTCATACATCAGGGACGTTTTGTCCATGGACGGAAAGAAGGGAATGTATCCCCAAAGTTTGAACCATTGGCCGGCCAGGAAACGGTTGGCGATGGCATACTGGCGCTGCAGAATCTCATCGGCATTGTCGATCTTGGGATATTTTTCCAGCACCTTTTGATATTCCCTAAAAGCTTTTTCGTCCTGGCCTTTGGCCTCGTAACAACGTCCAAACAGGTATTGAGCTTGAGGCGCGTAATCCGACAGCGGCCAGACTTTGACGGTGCGGCGAGCGGCTTTCAGGGCCACACTGTAATCCTTCTTGTCGAAAGCAGCCTGCGCCACCTCCAATTGGTCTTTGGCCCGGGAGCGCTGCCATTTCCCGCCGCCGACCGGTTCGTAAGTCCAGCCTTCGCCCGCGCGATAGATCAATGGCGCCGGCGTGTTACGCGGCAGGGCCAGCAAACATATAAGGCAGAAAGCTAAACGAACAATCCAACGATTCATTCTCGCAACCGTAACGAAGCGCCCTACTCAAGTCAAGGCGGCCAAAATGAAGGAAAAGAATTGGCACGGCCTGAAGAACATTCCTGGATCGGCGCACCAGGACTCTACCCCGCCGGGAGTATTTTTCTCGTGCCGCCGTCTAATCCGGCATGAAACGTTGGCTTTGCTTTTTCAAATTCGCTCTGCTCCTGGCCATGCCCCTGGGCGCTTTTGCCGATGGGCTGATCATTGTGCATGATCCTTTTCCCATGCCGCGGCCATTTCCGCCGCCACAACCCGGCCCGCTGCCGCCGCCTCGTCCGCTGCCGCCGCCGCACCGCCCTTATGCCTTTGCTCCGCTGGAAGTGACTTTTCATAACGTCAACGTCCGGATCAAAGACCAACTCACCGTCACGGCGGTGGACCAGGAGTTTTACAACCCGAACAACCAACAATTGGAAGGGACCTATCTGTTTCCCATTCCCAAAGGGGCTCAAATCGACAAGTTCTCCATGGAAATCGGCGGCAAACAGGTGGAAGCCGAGTTGATGGCCGCCGACAAGGCCCGCCGGATTTACGAAGACATCGTGCGCCAAATGAAAGACCCGGCTCTCCTCGAGTATGCCGGGCGCGACGTCTTCAAGGTCCGCATTTTTCCCATCGAACCGCACAGCAAGAAGCGCGTCAAACTCTCCTATTCGCAAATGCTGAAGAGCGATTCCGGGCTCGTGACTTACCTTTACCCGCTCAACACGGAGAAATTTTCGGCCAAGCCAATCCCCATCGTGAGTCTGAAAATCGATTTGGAAACCAAGCGCCCTCTCAAAACGATTTATTCGCCCAGCCACAACGTGGAAATCCGCCGGCATGAAGGCCACAAAGCCACCGTTGGATTCGAGGCCAAAGACGTCAAGCCGGATGCGGATTTCCAACTCGTTTTTGCCGCGGAAGCCGGCGACATCGGCCTGAATCTCATGACTTACCGGAGCGGCTCCGAAGACGGCTATTTCCTGTTGCTGGCTTCGCCGGGGATCGAAACCAAGGAGAAACAAATCGTCCGGAAGGATGTGACGTTTGTCCTCGACACCTCCGGCTCGATGGCCGGCAAGAAGTTGGACCAAGCGAAAAAGGCCCTTCAATTCTGCATCGAGAACCTGAATGACGGCGATCGGTTCGAGATCATTCGGTTCTCCACCGAAACCGAAGCGTTGTTCCATCGGCTCGTTGAGGCCAGCAAAGAAAACCGCGCCCAAGCCGGCGACTTCATCAAAGAGCTGAAGCCCATCGGCGGCACCGCCATCGACGAGGCGCTGCGCCAGGCGCTCTCCATCCGGTCAGAAAACATGGACCGTCCCTGCGTGGTGATTTTCCTGACGGACGGCCTGCCCACGGTCGGCGCAACCGATGAGGACAAGATTGTCGCCAACGTCACCAGCCAGGTGCGGGCCCCGGGCGGACGGGCCAATGCGCGGGTCTTCTGCTTCGGAATCGGCCACGATGTGAACACCCATTTGCTGGACAAAATCACCGAGGCCACCAAAGCCGTCAGCCAATACGTGCTGCCAGAGGAAGATATCGAGGTCAAAGTCTCCAACTTCTTCACCAAGATCAAAGAACCGGTGCTGTCCAACCTGAAGATCGCCTTCCCGGATGTCGTGCGGGTAACAAGGCTCTATCCCTCGCCATTGCCTGATTTGTTTAAAGGCGAGCAATTGGTCCTGGCTGGCCGCTATACGGGCCGGGGCGAGGGCAAACTGACGTTGGAAGGAATGGTCAACGGCGCTCTCCAAAAATTCAGCTTTGACGTCAGGTTTGCCGATGACACCGCAGAGCACGATTTCATCCCGCGTCTGTGGGCCACCCGGCGCATTGGCTATCTGCTCGAGGAAATCCGGTTGCAGGGTGAAAACGCCGAGTTGCGCGATGAAGTGACCGAACTGGCCCGGCAATATGGCGTGGTCACTCCTTACACGGCCTACCTGATTCTTGAGGACGAAGACCGTCGCCGTGTTCCCCTGGCGCTGCAATCGCTGCCCGGTTTGGGCCAAGACGTGGCCGCGCGTGAGCTGGCCTCCAAGGCCTGGAGCAATTCCATGCGCGAACGGTCGGGCGGCTCAGCCGTGGCCGCAGCCCGCTATGGATTGGCCCTGAAAGCCGCAGATAATGCCGTGGAGGCTCTGGCTGCGGGAAGGATGGAGGCAAAAAGGGGATTGCAGTATATGGCGCCGGCGGCGGCCAGCGCGGGGGGAGGCAACGCAACCGTTTCGCGGGTGGTCGAATACACGCAGCAAGCGCGCTTTGTGAACGGCCGCAACTTCTTCCAAAACGGCTCTCAATGGATCGATGCGCAAATCCAGAAAATGCCCCAAGCCAAGCGGGTCCGCATCCAGTTCAATTCAGCGGAGTATTTCGGCCTGTTGTCACGCCAGCCACAATCGCAGTTTTGGCTTGCGCTCGGCCAAAACGTGCATTTCGCGCTCGGCGACACGATCTACGAGATTTACGAATAGCCTCACCCCTTATAGACGATCATGACGCCGAACTCGGTCATAAGCTGCCGGCTTCCCATGTCGATGTGGGTGTAATTGATGCTGTTGATGCTGACGATGTTAGGCTCTCCCACCTTTCTCAGAAAGTCCGAAACAATCTCCTCGTAACGGTCATGGCCCACTTCAATGCAATCGGTGTGTCTGATGACGCGGATACGCAGATGTTTTTTGCCGTGGCTGGCCACCACATCGATGGGCACTTGTGGCTTCTGGACGAGCACCTCGCTCGGGGTGTCATGCACGGGAACACTAAAATGGTGTTCCTCGCGAGCCGCCGCGGAGGTCGCAATCGGATTATGGGTGCGAATATTGGTGACGTCCGGCTCCGGAATGACGAGATGTGAGCCGCACGAAGGGCAGTTAATGGCCGTGCCGGACATGGAGCTATCCGCTTCAAGTTGTTGCTTGCAACTTTGACAATTGAATACTAGATCCATAAACGCCTCACTGGTTTTTCACGGAACTGGTCCGAGAATAATCTCTTGCCGACGGCAATTCTAGCGAAAAGTTTTGTGCAGATCGGGCTTCGGCAAGAACATGTCCTGGGAAGCGAGTCCACACTCCTTGACCATGGCCAGGCAATAGTCCAGGTCACCGATGTTCTGATCGGCGTTGTTCGTGCCAAACGAAAATTTTATGCCGGCGCTCTTGGCCATTTTAATAAACGCCGGGCTGGGGATGCGATAGCGGGCGTTGATTTCGATGGCGACGCCCTTCTTGGCCGCGGCTTCGATGACCTTCCTCATACGTTCCTTCGTCCAAAGCGCATCATACTCCTGGGCAATGCATTCGGGCAGGAAGGTGGGATTCACGTAAATATCTACAGGCTCGTGACTTAGAATGGCAACAATGCGATCCACCAGCATGTCCATAAAGGCCTGTTTGTCATGGACAGCCACTTCCTCCTTGATCCAAAGGCGCGTGCGTTTGCCGGCGTCGTCGGTGAACGTCATGGCATCGGTAAAGACGTAGTCAAACCGGGCGATGGCTTCCTTGGAGAAAAGCCGGACCCATTCCCTGCCTTCGGCTTGCATGCCGATAAACACGGGCCGGCCTTGCATGCTGTTCAGGAACTGGAGAATGCCCGCGTCGTTGGTCACGGAAAAACCAAGGCCGCAATTGACGGCGATCCCATAGTTGACGCCTGTCTTGCGGGAGGACGCGAGCGCTTGTTCGAGGGTCAAGCCTCCCTTTAGATGCACATGAAGATTGACGATGGGAAAATTCTCGGCGTGCATTTGAAAGATTTGAGCATACTTCGCATCCACGACCGGCTGTTCCATCGGCTCAGCTACACTATCGTCCGGCAAAGGCTTGACCATGATGTTCTTAAAGAACACCTTGCTGCCTTCGTCATGGCACTGCAACGCAAACGTGCCCCGGGCCAAAACACGCCCTGGGCCTTCCTGATGCTGGACGGGCGAGGCCGGTTCGACATAGTCAACCAGAAGCGTGCCGTTGACTTGGATCCGGACGCGCTTGCCCTGGACAACAATGTGGACGTTGAACCACTCGTTGTCCTGGACGATTGATTTGTATTGGTTTCGAACCCCGTACAAGCTGCCGGTCTTCTTGAATTCACGATAATCCCCTTCGCCTCGGTGCGTGTTGTTGATCTGCACCTCGAATCCTTGGTCCGGCCAGCCCGCTTCCTGGAAGGCGGTGTGAAAATAGAGGCCTGAATTTGCGCCGGGTCTGGACAGCACTTCGGCTTTGAGTTCAAAGTTCTTGAAATCCGCTTTCCGCCCCTTCCCCACATAAAACAGATGCGACCTGGGACCGTCACAGGCGATCTGTCCCGCCACCACTTTAAACGAGTTAGAATGTTCGCCGGCCTTCCATCCCTCCAGGCTTTGCCCGTCAAACAAGGGAATCCACTCCGAGGCATCCGAAGTCTTCTCGCTTTGGGCCCGGCTCAAACCGGCGCAGAACAGAACCAGCAAGTAAATTGTCGCAGTTCTCAACACAAAAAAAGCCTTTCTCATGACGTGTCGGGGATCATGATGGATAGGCCGGGCGGCCGAACACAACAACATTCCAGCACGGCTGAGCGCTCATGATCCCAGTGAACTCCAAACCAGCGACGTGGTCTTGCCATCCTGAGTGCGATTGCCGCCGATGGCCTTCAGCGCCAGATCGACTCCTTTCGCCGTGAACATGGCATCGACCCAGCCCACGGGTTCGTTGTCGCTGAAATTATAGCCGACGGCAGGAATGTTGACCAAGTGAACGCCTTGTTCCTGGCTAAAGGCATACTGGTGGGAATGCCCATAAAAAATCGCTTTGACCTTCTGGTGTGGCTGGATCAGCCGATAAAGCCGTTCAATATCCAGGAGATCCCCATCGCCGTCACGCAGGGTGTGATGCACGAAAAGCACCGTCGGCCGGCCATCCGTACTCTCCAAGTATTGGCCCAGCCACTCACGCTGCGCCTTGCCCAGGAGACCGGCGACCTGGTTCACGTAGAGGAGTGAGTCCAAAACAATCAGACGGAGCACGGGCCGTTCGAGCACCAACACGTGTTTGCCGGAGACGTTCTGGCGCACGCCGGCAGGGCTGTCGAAGACTTTGAAAAAGTTGTCGCGATCATCATGGTTTCCCAGTCCGATATAAACGGGCGTTTGTTCCGCCAACGGCGCCAGCAACTTCTTCAGCGCCTCATAATCCGCCAGTTCGCCGGTCAACCGGGCCGCGTCACCGTTGATGATGACTCCTTCCGGATGGGACTCAGCCACTTGCGGAAGCACCGACCTTAAGTTTTCGGCCGGGAGAAATTTCCGATACTCCTCCAGAGGATTGGCGGGAATATGGGTGTCGGAAAGGAGAGCTAGACGAACCGGTTTTTCCTGAGATGAAGCGTCCTCGGCCATTCCTCTCACTCCGGCGCCCAAAGCCAGGGCGGCGGAAGCCGTTGACGCGCGTCGGAGAAAATCTCTCCGGGTGAGGGGCTGATAGAGTATTCCGGGCATGCGAATGCTTTGTTGAAGCTCTAAAATAACCTGGCCGCTGCTATCTGAGATATCTTGGCCACTCTTTATACTTGTAACGCGGCTCGACCCACGCGAAGTCCTTGTCATTCGGCGCTTTGGTCCAATAGAATTGCGTATCCTTTCCTGCTTGAGCCTGAGCGGCGACCTCCAAAGTTTTTGCCTCCTTCCACCGGTGGATTTCAACGTGGCCGTCGGCAAAACTGACCGTGCTGGAATTGCCATGGAATACCGCGACCGGATCCACCCATTGGCGCGTGTCGGCATTGATCACCCAAGTGCCAAGGTTGAAATTGCGGGAATCGGATTCTTCGATAAAAACCATGGCCATTACAGGTTCGGGAACATGCTCCAGCTTAACGAGCGGAAGCAGGTTCCACATTCCGCCGTTCATGCCGTCCACTTTCGAGTAGCTGTCGTAGGCCCATTTGGAACCCGGTTTTCGGTATTTATAGCGCAAGTCACCTGGACAATGATACGAATCGAACGCCGAGCAATATTTCCAAAGAGGACCCTTCGCCAGGCCGCTCTGGACGGCCTTCTGTGCTTGCTCGACCGTCATGCTCGGCGAAATTGCGGGAAGGGGCCCCGTCCAATAACCACCTCCTGGCAGGCTCTGGCCCTTGATGGGATAGTCCAGTGTTGGCGGCATGGTTCCCGAATTCTCGTCGGCGTACATGGTGAACGCCAGAGTGAGCTGGCGCTCGTTGCTCATGCAACGGGCCCCGGTCGTCTTTTGCTTCGCTTTGGACAGGGCAGGCAGCAGCATTGCGGCCAGGATGGCAATGATGGCAACAACCACCAAAAGCTCGATGAGGGTGAAACCTCGAGGGCGGGGCAATCGAGACCGGTTCACGCAATTTGCAGTAATCATAAGACTGGGCAGTCCTGGACTGAAGTTTGGGCGATCATTAGGGTTTACAAGGAGGCAATGTAGGCCAAGCGATTCGGCAATGCAAGCTTCGGAATAAATCCCTTCGGAATAATCCCGAAGGGATTGCCTCATTCAGCCCAGGGTTGCGAGGAACGAGCTGGGCTGAGTGATGCTATCCCTTTGGGATGGGGCTCGGTTGGCCTGAGATATGCCCAATGCTGAGAATTTTGCGCCGCTTCCCCAACCGCGGTTTTTGGCTTTGCCCGGAAGCGGCTTTAGCCGATAACGAACGCGGTCATGCTTCAATCTATCGCCAGTTATGGCTCCTGGAGGCCGGCGTTGGTCCGGCTTTGCTCCGCTTTTTTATGCGCCGGCTCCCTGGTCGCAGCATCAACCGCGGACAAGGAACCGCATGCTCTCGCCGCAATACTGGAGAATGATTTGCTCTATAATCCCGCGCCGGGCAAACATCAGGACCGGCATTACACGCAAGGGCTGAAATTGATTTACCTTGATCGCGGCGAACCGCAGCCAGGCTGGACGGGAGCGCTTGGTTTGAGCAAGTTGACCCATGCCTTGCCGGGGGCCGGCATGCAATCCAGCGCCACGAATTTCGGGCTGGTTCTCGGCCAAAATATCTACACGCCCGAAGATAACCGCGCGACGAACTTGATCACCGCGGACCGGCCTTACGCCGGATGGCTGTACCTCGGCGCGGCCATTCAACGGCGCGGCCTGACGTCGGCGCAAAGGCCGGTGCTGGAAAGCTACGAACTCAATCTCGGTGTCATCGGCCCGGAAGCGCAAGGCGAGTGGGCGCAAAACACCGTCCATCAGTTTCGGCGTCTGCCGGCCTTTGCGGGCTGGGGCAACCAACTCAAGACCGAGCCGGCCTTTGTTTTCAAATACGGGTGCGCCTGGAAATGGACCTTCGATGAGCCAAGCAGCCGGTTTTTCGATGCCGTGCCGCAGGGCGGACTGAACCTCGGCACGGTGAACACGGCGGCTGGCGCGGGCCTGACGCTGCGTTTGGGCTGGAACATGCCGGATGATTTCGGCGTGCCAACGATTGATTCGCCCATCGGGTTGTCCAACGGAAGGCGGCGGGCCGGCTTTGGCTTCTACATCTTTGGCCGTGCCGAAGGCCATGCCGTGGCCAGGAATGCATTTCTCGACGGCAATTGGTATCAGCGGAGTCATCGCGTGAACAAGAAACCGCTGGTGGCCGACCTCAGCTACGGCGCGGCCGTGGCCTTTGGCAGATGGTGCGAATTGAGCTGGACCTTCCTCACGCGCACCCCCGAATTCGACGGCCAAAAGGGCTTTGACCAGTTTGGCTCCGTCACGGGGAAGTTGCAGTGGAGTTTCTAAGCCGTTTATGTGGAACTCCACATAAACGGCTAAGTCGGTTCTCTTGCCGATTGGAAACCGATTCGACCGGGGCCGCCAAGACGGCTCCTTCACCAAGGCGCAGGCATGGATGCCCGCGCTCCTGCCCCATAGATACGGCTACGGCACCGGCACGAACTTCACGCACACCGGTGCGCCCACCCCGTCCACCACTTGCCCCGTGGGGCTCAAGCGGCCGGTTTCAGGATCAATGCGGAAAACGACGATGCTATCCGTGCCTTGGTTGGCGGCCAGAAGATACGTGCCGGTCGGGTCAATGCCAAAGTTGCGCGGCGTCTTGCCCCGGGTCAATTGATGCTCGACGTGCGCGAGCCGGCCGGTCTTTGCGTCGATGGCAAAGACGACGAGACTGTCGTGGCCGCGATTCGAGCCATAGACAAACTTGCCCGAAGGATGGACGTCCACTTCAGCGGTGCTGTAGTTCGGCTTCACACTGTCGCCCTCGGGCAATGTGGATAGCGTCTGCAATTCCTGCAGTTGGCCTCGTTGTGAGTCGTAACCAAAGGCGGTCAGGGTGCAAGCCATTTCATTGATCACGTAGGCGTATCGGCCCGTCGGATGAAACGCGAGATGGCGCGGTCCGGCCCCCGGCTTGAGCGCGGCGGCAGGCGGATCGTTGGGAAGAAGCGTTCCTTTGGCAGGATCGAACCGGTACACCAGCACTTTGTCCAGCCCTAGGTCGCACGCGAGCGCAAAACGATTGGCCGGGTCCGTCGTGATGTGATGCCCATGCGGTCCTGCCTGCCGCTGCGGGTTCACGCTGGAGCCATGATGCTGGATGAAGGCGCTGGCTTCGCCGAGCCGGCCGTCCTCCCGCACCGGCAGCGCCGCCACGCTCCCGCCGCCGTAGTTGGCCACGAGAACCGCTTGGCCGGTGCTATCCACGACCAGATGGCAAGGTCCGCTCCCGCCGGCCGACTGCTGGTTCAAGAGCGTCAGCTTGCCCGTTTTCAAATCAATAGAATAAGCGCTGACGGCGCCGGCTTTGGTGCCTTTGAAATCACCGGTTTCATTCGCCGCATACAGGAAGCGGCGGTTGGGATGAATCGCGAGGAACGTCGGATGCACCGACTCGGCCGCCAAGCCCAGTGGGGTCAGGACTCCCTTCGCATCCAGGCGATAGGCATAAATCCCTTTGCTCTTGGCGCCCGTGTAGGTGCCCACATAGACAAGGTATTGCCCGTCGGGCGGCGGCTGGGCAGGCTCGGCGCTCGAGGCGGAAAGAGAGCACAACAGCAAAGCAGTGGAACAGGCGGAGACGGTTTTCAGGCGCTTGAAGATTTTCATGGGACTATGAAACAACACCTGAGCCTCCCGATTCAAGCAGCTTCCGAAAGGCACCCCCGCCCCCTCACGAACTTCGTTTACGAAATCATTGGGATCGAAACCAATTTGCCTGCGTTGTTCTTCAGGGTCAAGGAACTGCCGTAAGTGCGCCGTCGGTTTGGCTGACTGATAGAAATTCGGGCTAACTGACAGGGAGGCCGCGGTTTCCGGGGCGAGTGGCGGCTCAGAACTCGAGCGGCAAGCGCACCACGATCGCACCCATGACATCGTCGAGCTTGAAGTCGCGCCGGGGACTGCGCGGGTGCTCGTTGTGGCAGGCCACGCATGAAGGCAGCGTGGCGCGGTCGGCATAAATGGCGGTGAAGTAGCTGCGACCGCCCAGGAGTTCCTCCGTGTAGTAATTCTCTCCCGGATGCTGTGCGACATGTTCGAGACCGGTTTGTTCCGTCTGGGTTTGCGGGCCGTAATTCTCGTTGATCGGCCACAAGGAGCGCAGAGTGTAAGAGAACTCCGCGCCGCGCTTCTGGATGTTCTGTCCCGCCTCCCGGAGCATTTGGGCATGGACGGGCAGGCCGCGGGCCTCGCGCCAGTTCTCGGTGGCCGGCAGCCGATGTTCGTCGGCGTGGAGCCGTTGGACGATCAGGCGCGCGTAAGCGTCGCGGTCGGCGGCGATCACCGCGTGCAAGGAGTCCGCCATTTTGCGCGGGCTGATGGAAGTGAGCTTGTGGGATTTCTCGCCGGATTTGTCGGCGGCCAGCATGGCGCAGATCAGCGCGCCGGCCACCGCGATCAAGACAAAGGATTTTGCGGTCATAGGTCAGTTTGTCCGTTCCATTCCAGGTTCACGGCTTTGGCTCCCGCACCTTCAGGACTTGATCCGAGGCGATGTTCGTCAGGACCTGGACCTGGCCGCTGGGCCAGCGAATTTCGAGGCGGTCCACGGTCTGGCGCGGTCCCAGGCCGAAATGAGGGCGTGTGTCGCCCTGCGTCAAAAAGCCGGTCGGGCACAACGCCTCGGCGCGCAAGCTCAGATCACCGGCGGTCAGGGCGACGCGCGCGCCATACCCATTGCGATTGCTCCGAGTTCCTTCCAACTGGAGCTTCAACCAGTGGTGCTTCAGGGGACAGCGATTCCGCAACAGGACCGCCCGGTCCGCCAGGGCGGTCAGCAGGACATCGAGCCGTCCGTCGTTGTCGTAGTCCAAAATGGCATTGCCACGGCCGTTGATCCGGGCCTTGAAGAAGGTGCCGCCTTTGCCGGAGGCATCGGTGAACTTCGCCGGGCCTTGATTCTCCAGCAGCAGACTGACCGTGCCGTCCAGCGTGAAAGCGTCTCCGTTGGCGACGAAGATGTCCAGGTCGGCGTCGTTGTCGAAGTCGAGGAAGGCGCCGCCCCAGGCCACGTATTTCTGGGTCAGCAAACCCAGCCCCGAAGCCCACATGCGGTCGTCGTAGAATCCTTGCGGCGTGCGGAGGTACAGCGAGCCGTAGCCCAGCCGGGTGATGAACAGGTCGGGCAGGCCATCGCCGTTGGCGTCGCCGATGGCCGCGTTCATGGAACCGGGCGCCTCGCCGATCGAGTTGAAAGCCACTCCAACCTGCAGGGCCGTTTCGCGGAAATGTCCTTTGCCGTCATTCAGCCAAAGCGCGTTCGGCGTATCGTCGTTGGAGACGTAGAGGTCGATATCGCCATCCCAATCGCAATCGAACGCGCACACGGACATCGCACGATGACCGGGAGCGTAAAGTCCGGCCTGCCGGGTGATGTCTTCAAAGGTGCCGTTGCCGCGATTCCGATAGAGCACGTTGGCCTCGCCCTGGTAAGCGAGCGGACCGGGGTAAGCGCCGGGGTTTTGCTCGGACTGCTTTTCGGGAACGTAGGTGAGGTAGTTGCCCACGTAGAGATCGAGCCATCCGTCATTGTCGATATCGGCAAACACCGCCGAGAGGCCGGTGCCCGCGTGGCCCACACCGGCCTTTTCAGTGACATCTTCGAAGGTGCCATTGCCGCGATTGCGATACAGGAGGTTGCGCCCCACGTTCGCGATGTAGAGATCGTTGTAGCCGTCGTTGTCAAAATCGCCCGCCGTGGCGGCGCTGGCAAAGCCGCTCCCCTCGAGACCGGTCTGGCGGGTGCGGTCCTCGAAGGTGCCGTCCCCGCGATTCCGGTAAAGCCGGTTCGGCTGGCGCTTCGTGCCGGGAGGCGCGGACGTCACGCCTTCCAGCGGCCCCCAATTCAGGAGATAGATGTCCATCAGACCGTCGTTGTCGTAATCGAAAACGGCGCCACCCGAGCCGTTCGACAACAGGATGTTGGCGATCCGTTGATGGCAGAATTGGTGCATGAAATCGAGGCCCGCGCGCCGGGTGACGTCCTCGAACCAATCGTTCGGGTTGGCCGCAATGGCTGGGGTGGGGCGCCGCGATGAGCCCTGGTTTGCTATGGGCGGGGAAGACTTGGCGGGGGGTTGGGCAGCCGCCAGCAGCGTCAGACCTGCGGCCAGCAGGCCGGCTGCGACGACCGATCGTCGGTTTGGCAATTGGTTGGTCAACATGGGCAATGACAGCACCCATTCATAGCGGCATCCGCAGCCATCGGCAAGCACACAGTCGCGCGCCTGGTATCTTGGGGCCGGGCAAAATATTTCTTTTGCGTCCATCGCTTCGGCGAATAAGATGACGCCTTCCAATGTGGCAGCTTGGCAAAGAGTTTCTGAGATTCTTGTGGCAGGAGAAGAAGTGGTGGCTGACGCCGCTGGCTGTTCTGCTGCTGTTTTTGGCAGCGATCATCGTGCTCAATTCCGGTTCCGTCCTGGCGCCGTTCCTCTACCCTTTCCGGTGAGCCATCGGCGGGCTTGTTGCAGAGCTGCCTTGGCCCAGCGACCTTGCCCACGGTTTTTGGACCCGGCAACGGCGACTTTCCAGTCGCCGAGGTTGGGCGGCTGGAAAGCCGCCCGTCCGAAGCAAGGTTGCCCGCCGCCCAAAGCAAAAAGGCCGATGGAAGCCATCGGCCTTGTGCAGGAAGAATGAATCTCAAGTTTACTTCTGAAAGCGGCGGCGCAAGAGGCCGGTTCCCAAGGCGAGCAGGCCGAAGATCACGGCGAAGGTGGAAGGTTCAGGCACAACGGTCACCTGCACTCCATCGAAAAACGCGTCACCCGCAGTAGTTCCGGCAGCCACAGAGCCGATGGTGATGGAATCCCACGTGAAATCCGTAACACCGGTGATTGTTCGGCTCAGAATGCCATCGACATAATAGTTGTAAGTTGTTCCATCCGCAAGCCTTTCAATGTCAAACTTGTGCCAACCGGTGGAGCGGCTGGGCGCGCCAGATGCATTTAAGTTGAACCAACCGGCACTTGTGCCAGCAACAACTCGTCCCTGGTATTTGGTGACATCAAGCGTTTCGCCTGGCATGGTCACGCTGTTGTATTTGCCAATGGCAAACAGGTTCTGCAAGGTTCCCGATGCGAATCCGTCACCGGAATAAGCCAGAACTTGCCCATAGGCACGACTTCCAGTGCTGTCATAGATAGACCAACTGGCCAGCGTTGGGCCTGTGAGTTCGGCGCCGAAATTGTGAAACATCCGGTCGGAAGAGAGGTTGAGCAAAGCGCTTTGGCTTCCTCCCACAGGCACAACGTTTTGAGCGGTCGATAAGTCCAGTGTGGTGCCGCCCGATACAGCCCAATTGCCCAAGCCGGCTTCAAAATCGTCCGAGAAGACTTGAGCGGATATTTGCGAGGTGAGGCAAGCTAGAACCAAACTGCCAACGGCCAGAGTGAGAAGTTTTTTCATACGCGATGGACAACTTTAAATTCCTAATAACAATGGCTTCTTAGATCAACTTGACTTTCTCGAAGCTCGGAGCGTCTGTCAATTCAATTATGCAGGAATTTCGTCCTGCAGAGACATGGGCGGCAGGCCGGTGGAGTGCCCATTTGAAATCCGCTTTCATCCTTCCGGCTCCTCTGCTTGGCCTCCACAAGCCGGGTGCAAACCAGCGCTCCACGCTGACAACGGACTTTTTACGGATTGTCCCATTGAACCGAAAAGAGTTTCGATTTAGCATGCAACCCATGCGCCTGAAGTCTCTCTTTTCCTGGACGCGATTGGTGTGGCTGGTCTTCCTCTTGCTCCAGTCTCGATCAACCCGTTTTGCCCAAGTCCAGGAACTCACTGTTCCACCCGAATCCTCACTCTACGAATACAGGCAGGAACATGATCGTGATGGGCTGGGCAAGTTTTACTTTGGCCGTGAAATCGCCCAAGTCATGGGGCATCCTGGCGCCAACTGGCTGGAACGTCAGGAGCGGGTCGAGGAAGAGAAGCCGGACTTGGTGCTGGCCGCTGTGCAGCTCAAACCCGGCGAGGTGGTGGCGGATATTGGGGCCGGGACCGGCTATTTCAGTTGGCGGATGGCGCAGGCTGTCGGCGACAAAGGGGTCGTTTATGCCGTTGATATTCAACAGGAAATGCTGGACCTCTTATCCCTGAAAATGGCCGAGCGCAAGATCACCAACGTCAAGCCCGTGCTTGGCACGATCATGGACCCAGCGCTCCCTGCCCATGCCATGGACTTGGTCATCATGGTGGATGTGTACCACGAGTTCTCCCATCCCTACGAAATGTTGCGTGCGATCTGCCGCTCACTCAAACCGGCTGGGCGCGTCGTCTTCGTCGAGTACAGGGCTGAAGACCCGACCGTACCAATCAAACGCGTCCACAAAATGTCCGAAGAACAAGTCCGCAAAGAAGCTGAAGTCCATCCACTCGCCTGGGTTGAGACCCTTAAGAGCCTCCCGCGGCAGCACATCATCATTTTCAAGAAGCGCTAAAACTTCCCGCCGTACACGGCGTTCCCGCCCAGCAACTGTTCAATGCGCAGCAACTGATTGTATTTGGCTACGCGATCCGTGCGGCTGAGCGAGCCGGTCTTGATCTGCCCGGCGTTGGTCGCGACCGCAATGTCGGCAATGGTCGCGTCTTCGGTTTCGCCGGAGCGATGGCTGATCACCGCGGTATAATCGTTTTCCTGCGCCAGTTCGACGGCATCCAGAGTTTCGGTGAGCGAGCCGATTTGGTTGACTTTCACCAGAATGGAATTCGCCACTCCCATCTCGATGCCTTTGCGGAGGAACTTGACGTTGGTCACGAACACGTCATCGCCCACGAGTTGGATTCTTTCGCCCAGTTTGTCGGTCAGCAGCTTCCAGCTCTTCCAATCGTTCTCCGCGCAACCATCCTCAATACTGATGATCGGATATTTGCCGATCAACTCGGCGTAGAAATCAACCAACTCTTCTCCGCTCAATTTGCGTCCGGTGCTTTTCTTGAAAACATACTGGCCGCTCTGGGCATCGAAGAATTCCGACGCCGCCACGTCGAGGGCGAGGAAGATTTGTTTGCCCGCTTTATAGCCCGCGTCCTTGGTCGCCTGCAGAATGGCCTCGAGGGCGGCCTCGGCGCTGTCCAGTTTGGGCGCGAATCCGCCTTCATCACCCACCGCCGTGGAAAGGCCCTTTTTCTTCAAGACCGCTTTGAGGGCGTGAAAAACTTCGGTGATCGCTTGCAGGCCTGTGGAGAAGCTGTTGAACCCTTTCGGAACGATCATGAATTCCTGGAAATCAATCGGCGCATCGGAATGCGCGCCGCCGTTGATGACATTGGCCATCGGCACCGGCAGCACTTTGGCGTTGGGCCCGCCCAGGTATTTGAACAACGGAATGCCGATCGCCTCGGCCGCCGCTTTGGCATTGGCGAGCGACACCGCCAGAATGGCATTGGCCCCCAGCTTGGACTTGGTTTCCGTGCCGTCGAGTTGGAGCATGAGGCGGTCCACCGTAAGCTGATCCAGGGCATCGATGCCCCGCAAGGCGGGACGAATCTTTTCGGTCACATTCTTGACGGCTTTGCCAACGCCTTTGCCGAGGTACCGCTTCTTGTCGCCATCCCGCAATTCCAAGGCCTCATGTTCGCCGGTGCTGGCCCCCGAAGGAACGGCTGCGCGGCCGACGGCACCCCCCGCCAAAATGACGTCCACCTCCACGGTGGGATTGCCACGGGAGTCAAGGATTTCGCGAGCTTGGATATCGTAAATTGTGCTCATAAATTCAGTGGTTCAATTTCAGTTTCATTCAGTGACCGCGCATCATAGAAACGAGCCGGGCTGAGTCAAGGCGCAAGCCGGTTTGAGACCTGATTCTACCGGCGGGCAGGAGCGCGGATAGCCCTGTCCGCGTGAACATAAAAACCTCGCGCCACTCTTGCGGACATGGCTGTCCGCGCTCCTGTCGTCATGGTCGCGCGACACGACGAGAGACGATTTCAAAGCACTCACTCTAACGCGCTCTCATCAAACCAGCGGCCTGTCCTTAGGCAGACTTTGCAGCCAAATATATAAACGAACCATCCGGAGACTAAACACATATTCGCCCCTGTTGTCCCCTTTCCGAATCACGTTCAGTTTCTGCATCTTTTGCAGGAAGTTATGGAATTTCCTTTTCTCGCTCTCTGTCAGACCCGTGGCGACCTGGTTCTTGGTGAAATTGAGAGTGTCGGGGCCAATGCGCGCAATTTTGTCCAGAATGGATCGATAATCCTGGCTTCGCAAGGCTCTGTAAACTTGCTGATCCACATATTTTTTCCCCACCTCGTCGGCGGCGAAAATGACCGCCTTTTCCGCGTCGGCTTTGCCGATCACTCCGTCGCGGTCAATCCAGAAAGCGGCATCGCCCAATACATGCATGATTTTCGGGAAACCTGCCGAATAATGAATCAGCATTTCCAAGGCAGACGGTTCCACCGTCATTTGCACGGAATGGAACGCTCGTTGAAAGAACTGCGCCATTTCTTCCTTCGTCATGGCCTCAATCTCAACAACGTCAAAGATGCGATCCACTGGCTGGTGGCTTTGAATCATTTCCCGGCGGCGCTCCTCCACGCCGCACAGCATCAGCAACAACGGCAACGGGGCTCGAGAGCGAGCATTCGTTTCCACCAAAGCCTTGAGGAAATGAGCAAATTGCGGGTTCGCCGTGATGCCGTTGATCTCGTCGAGCACCAGAAAAACGCCTTTGACTCCGTTGTCCTGGAGACGGCTCTTGACTTCGGAAAGAAATGCCAGCAGCCCAAATGGATTGGTCAGCTTAGGAGTGTCCTGCTTCAGGGCTTCCAGGTTGATCGTGAACCCGAAGAGATCTTGAGTGCCGATATACTTCGCCAGCCAATTGCGAATCTGCTCCGATCTCTTCGGATCAAAAAACCCTGATCGAATGGTCGCTTCCAGGATGATCGAGGCGACACCGGCCAGACTCTCCGCCCCACCCAACGTGGCATAAATCGCGTGGAGACCGTGCTCTCGCTCAGCCAATCCCTGCACAAAACCGGCCATAGAACTCTTGCCGATGCCGTATTCACCTTGAACAAACATCGCGACCGGTTTTCCTGCCGCCACCTGTCCTACGCCGCGAGTCAGAATATGTTCGATCTGCTGAGGCCTTCCAACGAATAGATCGCTCGGAACAGGTTGGCCTGGATAAAATGGACTTTTGCCTTTTAACGGTTGGACCATGTAATCAATTCTATTGTTCCAGCAATTTGGGCCAGCATCTAGTCTGCTGAATTGGTCCAGTTAATCAAGGCAAAGAAGGAGGTTTCATTCCCCAAACGCGTACAAATGCCGCTCCGTGCGGACGTACAACTTGTTGTCCACAATGGCCGGCGTGGCCATGATGGACTCGCCCAGATCGTTGCGCGCCAATACATTCAGAGTGTCCCCGGCCGTGAACACCACGATAAGGCCCTGTTGCGAGCCGACGCAGATTTTGCCATTCGCCGCTACCGGCGAAGAATAGTAATCCCCCAACGCGCCCAAGCGCTCTTCCTGATACAGCGCTGCTCCATTGCTCGCATTGAAACACGAGGCGATGCCGCCATTCTTCACCAGATACAGACGGTCTCGGTAGTAAAGCGGTGAAGGCACATAAGGCAGCCCGCGCGTTTGCTTCCAGGCCACGTGCGTCGCGGTTACATCTCCCTGGCCGCCCGGCCGGATGGCCAGGAGGGCATTTTGAGATTTGTTAAATATCTCGGCCAGCGCATCATACTCGCCACGATCAATGAAACCATCCTTGTCCGCATCGATGTAAAGGAAATGTTGCCGCGCCGGTCCCGCAGGCGCTTCGGCGCGGGTGAGTTTGGCATCCATGTTTTGGTCGCCCGCTTCCAGCAAGGACTCAAAGAGCGGCATTCTGCTGACCCCCGATCCGTGCGTCCACCCCGCAACAAAGAGCAATCCGCCGCCTGCGACCGGCGTGCTGCACATTTCATTGGGCAAACCCAAAACCCTCCAGAGTTCAGCGCCATTTTTTGGCTGGTAAGCCACCACCCGCAAAGTGCCCACCACGATGAGTTGCTTGCGGTCGCCCTCCTGCCAGAGCATCGGAGTGGAAAACCCGCGCCGGAAACCGGCCCTCTCCACCCGCCAACTCGTTTCGCCTGTACGCCGGTTGACCGCCAGCAAATACGCGCCGATGTCCTGGTCACAAGCCAGGATGAGGAAATCATCAACCAGGATGGGTGACGTGCTCGCGCCGTGCTGAGTAATGGGAATGGGCAGCGGCTTGCGCCACAACTCGTTCCCGGCGAAGTCATAGCACAACAGCCCAAACGAACCGAAATAGACATAAACACGCTGGCCATCCGTGGCCGGTGTGGAGTTGGCGGCGCTGCCATTGCGGCTGCCTGGGTCGATTCTCTCAGGTGCCACCGAGCGGCGCCAGACTATCTTGCCATCGGCCCGGTCAAGGCAAAGAGTCTCCAGCTTCCCGTCATCGATTCCGGTTAGAAAAATCTTCTGGTCCCAGACGCAAGGCGAGGAATGCCCCAAAGGAAGGTCGGTTCTCCAAATCGCATTGGTCTTTGGCCCAAACACAACCGGCATATCGCTGTGGAGCGCCACACCCGATCCATTCGGACCGCGAAACTGCGGCCAGTGCCCCGGCTGTTCCCCACCCAACAGTGTCGGCGCGACAAGCCACAGTCCTATGCTCCAAATCAGAAAACGCATGCCCAATAGACTTTGACCGATGGTCGCGCGCTGCCGGTGGCAACACCTATGCTCCAAATCAGAAAACGCATGCCCAATAGACTCTCACGATCGCTTTGTCTTTCAAATCGAACGGAGTTGTTTGGCCACTCCGTGCGTGGAAACCGTAGGGGACGGGTCGGTGGGTGTCGCCGGTGTGCAGGATTCCAAGGCGCTGGCGGAGAGGCGGCCGAGTCGCACGGCGCGTTCCACTGCCTTGCGGGCGTAATAGTGATGCTCGCGTGCGCCGGCCAAAAGTCCCTCCGTACCAATGTCGGCGTCCAAGTCCGGCCAGAAGACGGACGACCCGTGGATCTCGAATCGGATGCGTTCCTCCGGCGTGGCCCAGGCGAGCGTGGGGTAGAAATCAATCGGCACGCTGATGAACCGGCCGTCCTCAAGATGAAATCCGAGGACTTCATCGTCGATGATGACTACCCCGACAGCAGGCGGTGTTTGCATACAGTTATGAGGCTTGAATAGTCTAACGGCAGTCTTTGGGAAGTCTATGGCCTTTTTCCACGACTTTTCGCGCCGTGTCACAGGCAAGGTTTCTCGCCGGCGCGACAGCCCTGCGTCGATGAAGTCCGGTTCCATCAATACCCTCGCGCTCCCAACCACGTCAAAAAGAAATTGTCGTGGAACCTGTTTCACGGCAATCTGTCCGCTCTTATGCAACAGGTCAATTTAGGCATGATCGGCGGCGGCACCGTGGGCAGCGGCGTGTTCCATGCGCTGCAGCGCAACGGCCCGCTCATGGCGTCGCGCTTGGGCATCAAGATTCATCTGCTCAAAATCGCCGTCAAAGCGTTCGACGAGCCGCGCCCTTATGAAATCCCCCGTTCCTATCTCACGACCGATTGGACCAGCGTCGTCCAGGATCCCCAAGTCCAGATCGTGGCGGAATTGGCCGGAGGCACGACCTTTGCGCGCAGCGTCATTTTGACGGCGCTGAAGCTGGGCAAACCGGTCATCACCGCCAATAAGGCCCTCCTTTCGGCCCACGGCGAAGAATTATTTGCCGCCGCCCAACAGTCCGGAGCCAATCTTTACTATGAAGCCAGCGTGGCGGGCGGCATTCCCATCATCAAAGCGCTGCGCGAAGGCTTTGTGGGCAACCGCATCACGCACCTCTACGGCATCGTCAACGGCACCTGCAATTACATTTTGACCCGCATGAAATTGGAGGGCGCGGAATTTGATGGCGTGCTCCAGGAAGCGCAGCGCCTCGGTTATGCCGAAGCCGAGCCTTCGCTCGATATCGATGGCCATGATTCGATGCATAAAATCGGCATCCTCGCTTCGCTGGCCCACGGATTCTGGGTGCATCCGAAGCACATTTATATCGAAGGCATCCGCCACGTCACCCAGGCCGACATCCAGTTCGCCGGCCAACTCGGTTACACCATCAAACTGCTGGGGATCATCAAGAAAGCCGGGCCGGCTTCCACCAAACCAAAAATCTCCGGTGCCGGCCCGCGCGTGCAAGTTTCTGTCTATCCCACGCTCATCCCCAACTCGCATGTGCTGGCCAACGTCAACCACGTCTTCAACGCCGTTTTCGTGCGTGGGGACGTCGTCGGCGATACCCTGTTCTACGGGCGCGGCGCCGGGAAGGACGCCACCGCCAGCGCCGTTTTGAGCGACCTGGCCGACGCAGCGCTCGATCTGAAATGGAGGACCAAGAATCGCATTCCACCGTTCGTGCCGCACGAAGGCGAGGGCGCGGTGCTGACCATGGATGAAGTCGTGGCTCGTTATTACCTTCGCCTGAGCGTGGTTGACAAGCCCGGCACGCTCGCCAGAATCGCTGCCATTCTGGGTCAGGCCAGGATCGGCATCTCCTCCGTGATCCAGCCGGAAGGTCACGAAGGCGAGAGCGTGCCACTGATCCTGATGATTCACGACGCCCCCAATGCCGCCATGACCAAAGCGCTGGCCAAAATCAGCCGCCTGGCCGTCGTGAAAGCGCCACCCGTGATGATTCGTGTGGAAAACTTTGAATAGACTGCGCCGCAGCGCCCGGTGAGGCCGTTTAATTTGAACCGTTGATACCCGTTGATGAACGCTAAACCTTCCACTCCGCAACCCCTGCCTGCCGGGGCTGCCGACGTCCTGGCCGCCCGGCCCGTCTCGCACTGGAGCGCCTGGCGCGGCGTGATTGACTGTTATGCCCGTTATTTGCCGGTCTCCGCCGCCACCCCGGTGATCACCCTCCAAGAAGGGAACACGCCGCTGATTCGAGCGGATAATTTTGTGCAAAGCCTGGGCGGACACATCGAGCTGTGGTTGAAGTACGAAGCGATGAATCCAACCTGCTCCTTCAAGGACCGGGGAATGACGGTGGCCATTTCCAAAGCGCGGGAACGCGGCGCTGAGGTGGTGATATGCGCCAGCACCGGCAATACCTCCGCCTCGGCGGCCGCGTATGCCGCCCGGGCCAAAATGAAATGCGTCGTTCTGCTTCCGCACGGCAAGATCGCCCTGGGCAAACTGGCGCAGGCCCTCATGTACGGCGCGGTGACGATCTCCGTGCAAGGCAACTTCGATGATGCGTTGCGCATTGTCCGCGAACTCGGCGAAACCGGCCAGGTGGAAGTGGTCAACAGCATCAACCCCGACCGCATCGAAGGCCAAAAAACCGCCGCTTTCGAAATCTGCGATCAACTGGGGCGCGCGCCCGACTTTCATTTTCTCCCGGTCGGCAACGCCGGCAACATCACCGCCTATTGGAAAGGTTTCAAAGAATATTACTCCGTCCGAAAAGCGGACCGGTTGCCCCGCATCTTTGGCTTCCAGGCGGCGGGGGCTGCGCCCATCGTCGAAGGGCATCCCATTGAGCATCCGAACACTGTCGCCTCCGCCATCCGCATTGGCAATCCGGCCAGTTGGCAGGGAGCGAACAACGCCCTGAAGGAATCCAACGGCCATATCGCCAAAGTGACCGATGACGAAATCCTGGCGGCTTACAAACTGGTGGCGCGCACCGAGGGAATCTTCGCGGAGCCGGCTTCAGCCGCGCCCTTGGCCGGCCTCATCAAATGCCTGCAGGCAGGTTTGATTCCCGAAGGCAGCGTCATCACCGCCACCCTGACCGGACACGGTTTGAAGGACCCGGACAACGCGATCAAGACAGCGGGCTTCGAGCCGGTGGTGGTGGAAGCGAACAAGAAAGCAGTGATGAAGGTGATTGGATTGTAATGGCCCTGATCGTTCAAAAATACGGCGGCACTTCGGTCGCCAATACCGACCGCATCAAGAACGTGGCCGCGCGCGTGGCGCAGTATCGCGCCCGCGGCGACCAGATTGTCGTCGTGGTCTCCGCCATGAGTGGCGTGACCGACAGCTTGATCAAGCTGGCCAAAGAACTTATGCCGCTGCCGAGCGAGCGCGAAATGGACATGCTGCTGGCAACCGGCGAACAAACCACCATCGCCTTGACCGCGATGGCTCTCCATGCGATCGGAGTGGACGCTATTTCACTGACGGGCGCCCAAGCCGGCATTGTCACCGACGGGGTGCATACCAAAGCCAAAATCC
>CAYIIH010000029.1:0-35393 GCA_964363225.1 uncultured Verrucomicrobiota bacterium
GCTTGGTCTTGGGAGCGAGTTCATCGGCCTCCTTTGACCGCCGCAAAACCCGATTCATCGCCTTGGTGAAAGACAATGCGACCCGTCAACCGGGTGCCTTCCGCTTTGGCCCAGCCGCGTCCGGTCACCTCATCTCCCTCATCAAAGCCGGAAAACGTGAACTCGACCCGTTCCGCGTCCGCCTCGCATCGCCAATCCAGCTCGGCCTCCACGCAGCCGAAATGCAGTTGTCCCGCGCCGCCCTTCTTGAAGGTGATGTGTCCCGGTGAATCCATGTCCACGTAGTCCTGGTCACACTGTTCCATTTCCACAATCCGCCAGCATCCGACAAGCGAGGTTTTCATGCGTTCAACAACGGTTGGCAAACCATACCACGTATTCCCGCACCGGCCAGAAGTTCGGATCCCTTTTCGGCGTGACCTCCAAGTCGCCCAGCGGCACGCAGCCGGTTCGGTTCTTTTCCCTGACCTCGACGATGATGCCTTGGTCCACGTCTTCTTCTGCCAGGCCCACGACCTCCATCTTGTGGCCCAGCCGGAACGGGGCCTTCGCAGCGCCCGCCGCGAAATAGGCATCGTCGTCATCTTCCTCGCGCGTGACTGTGAAGGGGAAAGCCAGTTGCTGCGCCAGCCATTGCGGCCAGTGCCGCGCGGCCCATTCCTCCATCTTTTGCTCGAACGCCTCGTCACACTCGGGCAGATAGCCGTCGTCATCCTCGCTCAGATCCCAACGATGGTCAGCGGTGTCGCCCATAGATCTATGTCAAAGCGGTGTGGCGGTCCGCTGACGTGTTCAACGCAGAGTCGCCAAGGGGCGAAGGCGCAAAGCTTGGTTGCTCGCTTTGCGTCTCGGCGCCTGCGCGTCTTTGCGTCTTGCCAACTTTCATCGGTTCCAATCAGCGTATCCACTCATACCCGGTAATCGTCCCGGCCCATGAGCACCTTGCGCAGTTGGCTCTCCGTCGTGCGGGGCCACTTCAATTTGCGGAGCCAGAGGTTGGCTTTCGCGACGTCGAAGGCTTCGGCCTCGAACGGGCGGTCCAGCCATTCCTTCATGGTTTTGTGCTCCGGGTGCTTCCGGTTCTTGAGAATCTTGAGCAGGTTCGCATAGCCCCAGACGCCACCGCAATCCTCGGGCGGACAGGCCCGGGCGCCGTCCAGGCACAGCGCAACCGTGGCCGCTGCGGCGTCAGATGGCAGAATCTTCTCGACCGTGATCTCGTGCTCCCACGAATCGCCGAAATCGTATTCGTAACCCAGCGTCTCCTTCTGGCGTGGGGCGACTTGTTGGAGTGTCGCCTTGTTCTCGTCGAGGATCTCCGGGTCGCCCACAAACTCAGGGAAATTGTGGCGCAGGTCTGAGTAGAGCAGTTCGCCGACGCGGAACTGGTGCAGGTGGCTGTTGGTCCAGCCCATCGCCACTTGGAGCGCGGCGTGCAGCCAGCCGAGGGTGGCGTTGCCGGGGACTTGGAGCCGGCGCCAGAGAGGCGGTTTCGTCCCGTGCAAAACGACCTTCAGTTGGTAGATGGAGGCGCTGGCTTGCGCCCCGGTGGTTTCGATATTGGCAATCATGCGGTGGTTCTTTCTGGCTTGGTACGGAGTGCGCCGACAGAGCGCAGCGGCGATGGTGCTTTGGCTCTGCGCAACTTATTCATGCGCCAGCGTGACAGCATAGGCGGGGCAGGTTCAAACATTTTCCCGCGTGAGCGGGGGGATAACTCCGGGTGATTTCGTCCGGCGACAGGCCCGCTGCCAGGTTGTCCAGCACCACGGAAACCAGAATGCGTGTGCCAGCCACGCAGGCGCGGCCTTTGCAGACGTCGGGCTTGATCGAGATGCGCCCTGTCCAATCCATGGCTCCAAGGACATGGCCGGCTCAAGCCTCCGCCAGTGCCAGCTTGAGCGACTTGCCTTGGCTGTGGAGGGGGATGAGTTGATTGGCGCGCAGGGCGAACTCGGCGTAGGTCTGGCCGTCCTCGTCGCAGAACTCGACCTCGTAAACGCCCTCGTCGAGCACTTCCACCACGGTGCCCACTTCACCGGCGTGCAGCTTCCGCGCCGGGATGTCCTCCAGCAGGGCCACCGTGTCCAGCAGTTTGATTGGCGAGAAGCTGTAATCGTTCTTCGCCGCGTCGGCGAGCTTGAGGGCCTTTTGCTGGATGCCGAAGTCCTGTTCCAGCCGCTTGGTCTCGTCGTCGAAAACGTCGGAGAGGCGCTTGAGGAAGATGAGCGGCAGGATGTAGTCCTTGAACTTGGGCGCGTCCACCGGGCCGCGAATGATGCAGGCGGCTTCCCAGAGCCAGGATTCGAGAGCGGGGAGGTCGAAGCTGAATACGGCGGCGGAAGCGTTTGCCATGACTGGAGAATCCATGTTTGGCGTGAGTCGTCAAGTAGTTCCAGCCGCCGGCCCTTGTCGCCAATGCCTGGTGAATGAGTGCCTCAATGCGGTTTGGGATTGTGCCAATCGAATGAGACAGTCACGACTGACATGAGCCATATTGACCCGAATGGCGCTATCTAAAGCAGAGCGTTTAGTGAGCTATTTGCGACTTAACATATTGATGGGAAGGCACTTATTTTGTCCACATTGCTTCGTGGCATTCTTGCTGCTTGGAAGAACGGAACAATTTATTTCTAAAGTTATGGCAAAAGTTCTTGGCATCGATCTAGGCACCACCAATTCATGCATGGCCGTCATGGATGGGGCTGAGCCGATGGTTCTGGAGAATTCCGAAGGGAAGAGAACGACTCCATCCGTGGTCGCATTCACCAAGTCGGGCGAGCGTGTGGTGGGCGAAGCAGCCAAACGCCAGGCGATCACCAACGCCCGCAACACCGTTTACTCCATCAAACGTTTCATGGGGCGCAAGCACGATGAAGTGCAGGAGGAAATCAAACGGGTTCCCTATAAAGTCGTTAGAGCCGCCAATGGCGATGTCGCAGTCGAGGTGGAGGTCGAGGGCAAACCCAAGGAGTTCAGCCCGCCAGAAATCTCTGCCATGATTTTGTCCAAACTCAAAGTCGATGCCGAAATGCGATTGGGCGAGAAAATCACCCAGGCTGTCATCACTGTTCCAGCTTATTTCAACGATTCCCAGCGCCAAGCTACCAAGGACGCGGGCCGCATCGCTGGGTTGGAAGTGTTGCGCATCATCAATGAGCCGACGGCGGCTTCTCTTGCCTACGGCCTGGACAAAAAGAAGGACGAAAAAATCGCCGTTTATGACCTGGGCGGCGGGACCTTCGATATCTCGGTTTTGGAAATCGGCGATGGCGTGTTCGAAGTCAAAGCCACCAACGGCGACACCCACCTGGGCGGCGACGATTGGGACGCCAAGATCATGGACTCGATTCTGGATGAGTTCAGACATGAGCACGGCATGGATTTGCGCAAGCAACCCGATGCCCTGCAACGCATTAAGGAAGAGGCTGAGAAAGCCAAGATCGCCCTTTCCAGTTCGCAGCAATACGAGATCAATCTGCCCTTTATCACTGCCGACGCCAGCGGTCCGAAACATATCAGCACCAAGCTCACCCGGTCGAAAATGGAACAGCTTTGCGACCCGTTGGTTGAACGAACCGTTGGTCCCGTCAAGAACTGTCTGAAAGACGCCGGGATCACCTCCGACAAAATCGATGAACTCGTGCTGGTCGGCGGCATGACCCGCATGCCGCGCGTGGTGGAAACGGCACATTCCCTCGTCAACAAGCCGCCTCATCAAGGGGTGAATCCCGACGAAGTGGTCGCCGTCGGCGCCGGCATCCAGGGCGGTGTCCTCAAAGGCGAAGTCAAAGATGTGCTCTTGCTCGATGTCACGCCGCTCTCGCTCGGCATCGAAACCTTGGGCGGCGTTTTTACCAAGCTCATCGAGCGCAATACCACCATTCCCACGCGAAAATCGGAAATCTTCTCCACCGCCTCTGATAACCAGCCGGGCGTGGAAATCCACGTCCTGCAAGGCGAACGGCAATTTGCCCGGGACGACAAAACCATCGGCAAGTTTCAGCTCACCGATATCCCGCCCGCGCCTCGGGGCGTGCCGCAGATCGAAGTGGGTTTTGACATTGACGCCAATGGCATTCTCCATGTCAGCGCCAAAGACCTGGGCACCGGCAAGGAACAGAAGATCACCATCACCGCCAGCAGCGGCCTGTCCAAGGACGAAATCGAGAAGATGCGCAAAGATGCCGAGCTTCATGCCGAGGAAGACCGCAAACACCGGGAAGAGATCGAAATCCGCAACGAGGCCGACAATGCCGTTTACCGCTCCGAAAAAATGCTCAAAGACGTGGCCGACAAGATTTCCGCCGACGACAAGAGCAAGATCGAAGGAGCCATCAACGAAGTCAAGGAAGCCCTCAAGGGCGGCCAGACTTCCGCCATCAAGTCCGCCAACGAGAAACTGAACGAAGCGTTGCAGAGCGTTTCGGCGGAGCTTTACAGGGCTGCGGCTGAAAAGGCCAAAGCGGGCAAAAGCCAGACTCATTCTTCGTCAAAGGAAACGTCCGACGACAAAAAATCCGGCGGCCAAGACGAAGGCCCCATCATCGACGCGGAGGTCGTGGACGAAAAGAAAGGCTGACATACTTTTGCCTCCTCGCGTGCCGGCGCCTCCGGGCGCCTGTGCGGTGGCAGGCTCAAAAACACTTTCCCGCAGCGAGTGCGGCGGGATTTGATTCAATCGTAAATCAAAAAACCACAAAGAAAAACATCGAACGTATGGCCATAAATGTAAAACCACTCGGCGACCGGGTCCTGGTTGAGCCGGTCGAAGAGAAGGAAGTGAAAAAAGGCGCGATCATCATTCCCGATTCCGCCAAAGAAAAACCAACCGAAGCCGTCGTCATTGCGCTCGGCACCGGAAAAACCGATGATAACGGGAAGAAAGTTCCGTTTGAAGTGAAAAAAGGCGACCGCGTGCTCGTCAGCAAATACGGCGGCACAGAAATCAAACTCGATGGCAAGGAATACAAGATCCTGAACTCGGACGACCTCCTGGCGATCGTCGAATAACCCCATCCAACCAAAGGAAAATCCAACTATGGCAGCAAAACAATTAATCTTTGACGAAGCCGCCCGGCAGGCGCTTCTCAAGGGCATCAATAAACTGGCCCGAGCCGTCACCGCCACCCTCGGACCCAAAGGCCGCAACGTCGTTCTCGACAAAAAATACGGCTCGCCGACCGTTACCAAAGACGGCGTCACCGTGGCCAAAGAAATCGAACTCGATGACCCCTACGAAAATATGGGCGCCCAAATGGTGCGCGAAGTGGCCAGCAAAACCAGCGACGCCGCCGGCGATGGCACCACGACCGCGACCGTTCTGGCCGAGGCCATTTACCGCGAAGGCTTGAAGCACGTCACCTCCGGCGCCAACCCCATCGGCATCCAGCGCGGCATCCAGAAGGCCGTTGATGCCTGCGTGGAACACCTGACCAAGATCGCCAAGAAAGTCAAAGACAAGGAGGAGATCAAGCAGGTGGCCACCGTCTCCGCCAACTGGGACACCACCATCGGCGAGATCATTGCCGACGCCATGGACAAGGTCGGCAAGGACGGCACCATCACGGTGGAAGAAGCCAAGTCGATTGAAACGTCCCTGGAAGTGGTCGAAGGAATGCAGTTCGACAAAGGATACCTTTCTCCTTATTTCGTCACCAACGCCGAAGCGATGGAAGCGAAAATGGAGGACGCCTACATCCTGAATTACGAGAAGAAAATCACCAGCCTCAAAGACTTGCTCCCCGTCCTTGAAAAAGTGGCCAAGGTCGGCAAACCGCTCCTCATCATTGCCGAGGATGTCGAAGGGGAAGCCCTGGCCACCCTGGTCGTCAACAAGCTCCGCGGCACGCTCAACGTCTGCGCCGTCAAAGCCCCCGGCTTCGGCGACCGCCGCAAGTCCCTGCTTGAAGACATTGCCATCCTGACCGGTGGCAAGTGCATCACCGAAGACCTCGGCATCAAGCTCGAATCGATCGGCCTCGAAGACCTCGGCCGCGCCAAGAGTATTGTGATCGATAAGGAAAACACCACCATCGTGGAGGGTTTTGGCAAATCGACCGATATTCAGGGCCGCGTCAACCAGATTCGCCGTCAAATCGAGGAAACCACCTCCGATTACGACCGCGAAAAACTGCAGGAACGCCTTGCCAAGTTGGCCGGCGGCGTGGCCGTCATCAGCGTCGGCGCTGCGACCGAGACCGAAATGAAGGAACGAAAAGCCCGCGTCGAAGACGCGCTCCATGCCACCCGCGCAGCCGTGGAAGAAGGCATTGTCGCCGGCGGCGGCGTGGCCTTGATCCGCTGCTTGTCTGCCATCGACGCTCTCAAAGCCGAAGGCGACGAGCAAATCGGTGTCGAGATCGTCAAACGCGCCATCGAATCGCCGATCCGCGCCCTGGTGGCCAATGCCGGCGTCGAAGGCTCCATTGTCGTCCAGGAAGTCAAGAAGCGCAAAGGCAACGAAGGCTACAACGTCAGCACCGGCCAATATGAAGACTTGGTCAAGGCGGGCGTGGTGGACCCGAAGAAAGTCACGCGCATAGCTCTGCAAAATGCCGCTTCCATTGCCGGCCTCTTGCTGACCACCGAATGCCTGATCACGGAGATTCCGGAAAAGGAAAAACCGGCTCCGTCTCCAGGCGGCCATGGCGGCATGGGCGGAATGGACTACTAAAGCACGCAGCTCTCGGGAGAACAGAGTAAGAACCACAACGAGGCTGGCGCAAGCCAGCCTCGTTTTTTTGCCGGTTTCAGGCCCCGCTTGACCCGCAGGCTGAAATAGTCGATGATGTGAAGTGCAAAGTGGAGGGGGGCGTACTGGTTTCGACTTGGGAGATGCGCCGGAGGCGGCATGCCGAGGATGGTTCGTTGGCCTCGTTAATCATCGGACCAAAAAACAACTGCTAACCAAGAATTAGCTCTCGCGGCCTGATAGGCTGCGACGTTCACCTCTGGACACCTGCTACGGTGGAGGAACGCCACAGCAGGTTAGGTTCATGACGGCGTCTGCGCGTTGTGGGCCGAAATCTTATCCTGCGGACTAGGCAGTGCGAATCGAGTCGGATCGGCATCGCACAGCAGAAAACTCTCATCCGACTAAGCATGTAGTCGCGGCTGGTTTGTTTGCCAAGGACGCGGGTTCAACTCCCGCCGCCTCCACCACTTTTTTCTTAGGAATATGAAGAAAGTGCTTGCACTCCTGACAGATTCCTGACAGAATCGCCCCATGAGTAAACCTAAGTTTCCAATGGTGGTGAAACGGGGCCACACCATCGTCAAAATCTACCTGACTCCTTCACGCGGTTGTGATGCTTACACGGTGGTTCATTACCTCGGCGGCAAGCGCCAGCGGACGACCTTCGCGAAATTGGACCTGGCCAAGACTGAAGCGGAAGTTATCGCGAATAAGCTTTCGACCGGCGAACTGGATGTGCTCACGCTGACGAGTGAAAACAAGTTTTCGTTCGTCCGCGCGGTCGAGGCGCTGAGGCCAACAGGAGTGCCGCTTGAAATAGCGGCGATGCAGTTCGCTGAAGCGCACAAGTTGCTGGACGGCGGGTCGCTCTTGGAAGCGGCGAGGTTTTATTCGAAACAGCATCCGCACCGGCTGCCGAAAAAGATGGTGCCGGAAATCGTGGCGGAATTGCTCCAAGCGAAGGAGTCGGACGGGATGAGCGCTGTCTATCTGAAAGACTTGCGGGGGCGCCTGGGCCGGTTTGCGCAAGGTTTCATAGGCGCGATTTCGTTCGTGACGAGCGCGGAGATTGAGGACTTCCTGCGCGGTCTCAAGTTGTCTGGGCGGTCGCGGAATAATTATCGGCGGGCCATCGGGACGCTGTTCTATTTTGGGGAGTCGCGCGGGTATCTGCCGAAGGGTATGGCGCAAGTGGATTCGGTGGCCGTGGCGAAAGAGGAGGACAGCGAGATCGAGATTTTTCGCCCCGGTGAATTGATGGCCGTGCTGGAGTATGCCGAACCGGCGTTGATTCCGTTTATTGCGATCGGGGCGTTCGCCGGTCTCCGGCACGCCGAGATTCAGCGGCTGGATTGGTCTGAGGTCCGGCTTGATGACGGATTCATCGAGGTCAAGGCGAGCAAGGCGAAGACGGCCAGCCGGCGGCTGGTGCCGATTCAGGACAATTTGAGGCGATGGCTGGCGCCACATCGCCAAGCGGAAGGCAAGGTTAGCCCCTACGCGAGCATGTCAAAGCAACTGCTCTGGTTGGCTGAGGCCGTGGATGAGAAGTGGCAGAAGGAAACGCCGCCAGGCAGCTTCGAGTGGAAGCACAATGCGCTGAGGCATTCGTTTATCAGCTATCGGGTGGCGCAGATTCAGAACGTGGCGCAAGTGGCGCTGGAAGCGGGCAATTCGCCCCGGATGGTGTTTTCGAACTACCGGGAGATCGTGCGGCCTGCGGACGCGGAGAAGTGGTTTGGCATCACGCCTGAGGCCGTGGAAGCGGCGAAAGTGGATCGGCAGAACGGCGCCGCGGCGAAGATTGTCCCCTTGCCTGTGGCGGCGGCGTGAAGCGTGATGTGTGGAGTGGGTGCCACCTCTCCCTTGCCCGCTCCACCAAAGGTGTGGAGGGAAAAGCGGCGGTGGTGCCGGTGACGGCTCGTGCCGGTGCGGATTTGCGCGGTCTTTCGAGGTTTTGGGCGAGCTTGACATGAGGTCGGGCTTCTCTTAACTTGCTGTTGCGGGTGTGCGCGGGATCAAGCTCAGGTCGTCCGGAAGGATGGCAGCCCCTAGTGGGTGGGATCCTGAGTCCCGGAACCTGCATCCATTTTCCTGTAGTCTTTCAGCCAGTCCAGGCGCTTGTCATTTTGCCAGGTGGCGTCCGCTTCGCGGGGCCAGAATTTCAGGCCGTAACCGGGATAACAGCCGTCCCGGTGGTATACGACAGGTTTGAGCATCCGGGCGTAGCGTCCTTCGATGTACCCATATTGTGACGGCTGTACGGCGTAGAAAAAGCTGCTGGCCACGGCGTCGGCAATCTGCAAGCCCATGCGCTTTCCAGCGGTGTAGGAGATGATGTCGTCCGGATTGATGACAGCCCATTCGATGCCCACGTCCTGCACTTTGCTTTGCCGCTTGAGCCTCGCCATGTAATCTCGGAGGTCCGCGTAAGACATGCCGGAACGGTTGGAGAAAACGATTTCGGCGTTGCCGTCGCCAGAGTCGTGGGGTGGGCGGTGGTCGCGGCAGAACCAGGACACGCGCTCAAGGAGGTAGCGCACGCTGTAAAAATAAAGCCGGTAGCGTTCCTGAAACTTCTCCGGTTCCTTGAGGCTCGGCTTGTGAACCAGCACAGTGACGGTTTTGAGGGCGGCCTGGCTGATCGCGTCCACGAAAACGAGACGGTGCTCGTGGCGGAGGTCGCGGAAGTGAAGTGGCTTTTTATCCGGTTTATTCAAGCGGGCGCGAACCGTGTCCACCAGCTTTACGGTGTCGAGGTCCTTTGGCTTGCGGGTGACGGCGGCGGCCAGAACGAACCAATCGGAACTGCCCTTGCCAAAGGAGAAACCTTCGTCGCCGGATTCGTCCACGTAAACCACGAAAGATGCGCTCATGCGGTCAATGTCTGGGCGATTGTCGGCCCGACTCAGGGATTGTCAAGCGGTGGGGTCCAGGAGAGGAAACGGAGTTTCCGGGTGCGTTGCCCGCGCGTAGGGCTAGGGGCGACGGGGGATGTGCGGCCGAAGATTGAGTGCCGGGAAAGGCGCAGTGCGCTCTGCGGAGTTTGACGGGATAAATTGAACCCTAAGAGGAATCCTGGGGTTGGAGGCCGTGAGTTTCGGTATGGTTCTTACTTAGAAATTTATCTTGGTCTGTAGCCACTCGTTGCACTCCGAAAGGGCGTTCCTGATTTTCAGGTCCTCTTCGCGCGGCCGCTTCGGAACGGGCGCCAGCTCTCTCCTTGTGTCAGTGGAAACCGGGACTTCCTCGTCGTCCGGCTCCTTGGGAGGGGCTTTGGTGATTGGCTTCGCAAGCCGCCATTCCTCCACGGGGCCGAGGTCCGCGTCCAGAAACGCCTTATCAACTACGATTCCATCCATGAGCTCTTTGTTTTCGCCCTCGGCTCCGCCGGCAATGTATGAGAAGTCCAAAAGGTACGGGCCTCGGCTGCGATCGGGATATTCCCTCCCGTCGAAAAACTCGGCGCGGATGGAGTGGTCGGTGTGGTGATAGCCTTGGTAGGTCGTCCAGTCCTTGCCTTTGATCTTCGCTGGCAGGGACTGGGGATTGCGAAAGGGACAGGCCACTGGCTTTTGGGGCGAGCCATTGTTCAATTCAAGAAGGGATGTTGCTGGACCATGGACGGAGTGGGGAAACGCGCTTGCGATTGTGTGCATGGCAAGCCTGGCGGCCCACTCGACTGGATTTGCATTTTTCTCGTACCACTCCTTCGTGCGGGCCATGTGGCCCAGACTGTTGAATGTAAAAGCGATGCCACCGGGGAAGCGATGGTCGTACCACCATCTTCCGTCCGCGGCGGAGGCAAAAAAGTCCAGGATGACTCGAAACTTATGGAACTGGTTGGTTTGAGGGTTCCTGAGATAAAGCCATTCGTAAACCACGTCATTGCCCACTGGGTCGCGTTTTGACTCTTCGGCGAACAGTTCCCGGATGCGCTCGGCGAAGTCCTTCAGCGCGCGGGTTGGGGCGGCGTGGTGAAGTTTTGGTGAAAGCACCATGAGGAGGAAGCCATGTCTTCCTTTCTCACCCAGAGACCACTGCTTCCAAGTCCGGCGATCCAGTTCCAATTTCTCTTTGACTGCTGCATCTCCGCGCGAAAGCAACTGCTCGTCAACAATGGAAATGAAAAGTAAATCGGACTTTGCGGCAACTTGCCCAAAAACGCAGGGCTGGTTCTTCGTAAGCCAGCCTCGGACCGCCGTTTTCCGCTCGTCGTCTCGGGCGAATGGATTGAGGAGCACTTCGCACGCAGTTTTTATGTCTGGCGAAAACGCATGTGTTGTGCGCCACTGATCACCTTCTAAGCGGTTCAGGAGTTTAAGCATTGACGACATGGTGCTGCTGTATAGCAGGCACTGTCTGTTTCCGCGAACATAAAAAGCTGGGGCGGCCCGCTGTGAACTTGTGTGGTGACCAATGTGCATCTATGGGTTGCCATGGAGAAGCATGGAAGCCTGTAAACATGTGTTGACACGCATGTGACAATGTGATAGCCGTTGCGTACCTTTAACGAACCGTGGCGACACAAAGAAAAAACCGGATGCCGATCGTTCCCTTGAAATGGTACGACGCGCGCGCCACGGCTGTTTTCCTCGAAGCGAGCGAAGATACTGTCAAAAAACATTGCCGCGAAGGCAAATTAGAAGCTAAACAGGTTGGTTTCAAAAAACGGTGGCATGTCAAAGGAAGCTCCATTGCGCAATTGCGAAAGGAATTGAATATGGACCTCGACGGGGGTTGACTCCCATCACCGGGTGGTTACGCTGCCGTCCCGCTGCTGCAAACGCGGGTGAAGACCCGATTGGAACTTGTGAGCAGCAGAATGAAATTTTAACGGCTAAAAGAAACAAGCACGAATTGACACATGAACCCCGAATATCAATCCACGAAGGCTTCGGCGTCAGTGGTCGAGTCGGAGTGTGAAATAGTTTGCGAGGAGTCCGATGAAGTGCTTCGCAAACTGGATCAGAAACTAGCGCCACGAATCCAAGCTTTTCGTGAATCAGAGCGCCTGAGCGAAGCAGACTTCGCCATTCGCATAAACGCCCGGGAATAAATTCCCCGGGACTTGCCAATCCCTTTTTTGAAATGGCTGACATTCGTCAGGCAATCGAGTTCCGCGCATTCGGGTCAAAGCCGCTTGCCGAGTTGTTGAGGCTGGATGTCCCTCCCTTTGCGAGAACTAAGGATCCGCTCCGGCAGCTTCAGTATATCGAAGCTTATGTGAAGGGTTTGGGGTGCGCTACCGTGGTGGTGGAAGGGCATTACATTGACAGGGACCATATCGAGGACCATAGCGCATTTTACTCGCGGAATTTTGTTTCATACCCGAACTGCTGCACGCGGCTTCATTTTTTCGCGCTGGACGAAGCTGCCCTTAGGGAAGAGTTGAAGAGTGTCGTGGACTCAGGCAAGGACAGCCGCTCAGCTTATGGGGAGGCGTGCGAAGCGCTCAGCCGGAAGGCCTATCTTGGATGGTCCGTTTTGAAGCCGCTGCATGGCTGCCCTGTGGGCAGGACAATTCTGCGAACATACAACGAGCAGGGGGATAAGGGCAGGCGAGTGTTTCCGTGTGTCCGTCGGTATCGCGCGCATCTCCTGGGTGTCGAGCTTGCAGTTTATGGATTGCCTTTCCAGCAGCAAGATACCGGAGTCAGTGCCTGCGCCACTACGGCGATCTGGGCTGCGTTGCATCATTTCCGGGAGGTGGAGCAGGTAGCAGCCGCAACCCCGGCCCACATCACAAGTGTCGCTTCCAGATACAGTCTGCCTTTTGGACGACCGATGCCTTCGGAGGGCCTGTCAATTGAGCAGATGTGCCAGGCGATACAGGGAATGGGTGTTTCTCCGCACCTGCATAAGGCGGGGAATTTTAGTACGGCGCAAAGCATAATTTATTCTGCGACAATGTCCGGAATGGCTTCGATCCTGATCCTTCAGCGGGAGGGGGAGAAGGGAAAGGAAAGACACGCCGTTACCACAGCGGGCATTAAGCTGAAAGAACCGTTTACGCCCGTGCCTTTGGAGGGAATCGCAGAGCAGTCAACCCAATTGATGGGGGCTTATGTACACGATGACCGGTGGGGGCCGTACGTTTCGGCGGTGTTCGAAAAGGAGCAGGACGGCGCGTGGCTCCGGTATCTTCCTCGTGGTGTGGTGAAGGAGGAGGAGAAGTGGGAGCTCACCCATATCCTCATCCCGATGCACTCGAAGATAAGGCTGTCGTTCGGAGGGCTTCAGGAGGTGGCGATGGAAGTCGCGAAGTGGATCAAGGTGTACTTTGCTGTCCAGCTTAAGATAGCGGATGAACCGGAAATCACGATTGATAGTTTGATCCTGCGGGGCTACCAGTACGTGGAGGATATCCTGTTTGAAAAGGACGGTTTTGGAGCGGATAATGTGAGGCAGTTTAGTTCCGAGGTTTCACTTCCACGATACATTGGGCGGATACGAGTGGAAAATCCGCTGACAGGAGTGATTGATATTCTTGTGGACACGACTGGGACTGTGCGAAATCTTTATTGTTCCGCAGTTGTGTGCCGAACACCTGCTGCTAAGCACGCGCGGGCGGTAGGAGACTACTTGGCAGGTAAATTCAAGGCACATCCCGGTGCTTTTGGCTTCCTGAAATGAGAATCAAGGGCGGATTTGTGAAATGGCGCGGTGAGATATAGAGCGAGCGAAATTGAACACTAAAGTCAATTGTGGACCTTATTCGCTGGAGGGGGCGGTGTGGTGCTTACTTCAGGCCCAACGCCTTTAGGACGGCGGTTTGGGGGTCGGAGTAGAAGGCGGGGTCCACTCTCTCCATGATCTCGCCGGAAACTTCGAGGAAGTTGCGCTTGTTTTCAACGGGGATCATCACTTTTTTGGCGCCGTTGTCCATCGCGACCTGAAGCGGCTCGACGAGCGAGCGGACGGGTTTGATGTTGCCCTGAATGCTGAGGTCGCCAAGCACGATCAGGCCGGGCTGGGATGGCGCCTTGCGCAATGCGGAGTAGCAGGCGACCAGGAAGGCGACGCCAATTTCAGCTTCCACACGGTTGCCCAGGAGGTCGATGGATTCGACGTGGAAATCGGCGGTCTCGACTTCGCGGGCTACGCCAAGCGGGCTTTTGTTGGCCAGGAGATAACCGAAAGAACGCTGAATGGATTCCTTCATAACGCCGCTGACACCGCCGGCGAGCTTCAACTTGCCAGCGCCGTTGGCGAGGCTGACTTCCAGGCGGTAGAGGCCAACGGTGCCATCGTGGGAAACGGAGGCGGCATACACGGTGCCGGGAGCCAGCGGGTCGGCGGAGATTAGATTCCGGCCGCCTTGTTCAGGGACCCCGACAAAGCGTTCTTCGCCGGTGGTGTTGTCGAGGTAGCTGAAGGATGTGTGGTAGTACTCGAAGGCGCCCATTTTCTTGAGTTGTTCCTTGACGCGGCGGCGGTCTGGCAGAAGGTGGCTGCCTTCGCGGACAAGCAAAAACCCGCGAAAGTGTTTCTCACCGGTGGAGGCAGCAGCCTGATTTGACCTGTGGCGGACTCGTTGAAGGTATCATTCGACACTCGTCATCACATCCGAGTCGGCGTCGTCAAACAGGGTGACGGAACGGTCGGAATTGGAGACCGGCGTTCTTGGGAGCAGACGGGAGAAGGACTGCAGCGGCTTGCAACGGCCGTTGGCGGAGCAAGCGTAGTTCTGCAGGAGGCTGCGATGCGGCAACCGGAGTTGCTGGCGCCAAATCCGCGACCGCCGATTGTGGCGGTACCTCCTGCCGGTCTCGCGCTGTGTCGGTGCCATGGAGGCAACAAGGACTGCTGTTTCTGCGGCGGGCGCGGCTATACTAAACGCTGAGGAACGGTGGCGATTGGGCGGGGCGATTTCTCTCGAAGGAACGCCTGCTTGAAGCAGCGTTTTCAATGCACCATGTTTCTAATGACATTGTGTATATCAATATTTCAATCAATACGTTGAAAGGAGGCGGCACTGACGGATTGGCGCTTAGCCGCGAAACAAGCTTTGTGTTATAGCGTATGCTATATCGCTACTTTACATTTCTTATGTATGATTTAAGATAGGGTCAGTGAAAGCGGAAGAGATCAGACAGATTCGAACCGGGATGAGGCTCTCGCAGATGGAATTTGCGCGGGCACTCGGGGTTTCTTTCGCAACGGTCAACCGGTGGGAGAACGAGAAAGCGCAGCCGCAAAAGGACAGGATCACGCGGATTCAGGAGTTGGTTGCGGAGAAGCACGGCAAGGCCGAGAACGAAGCCGACGGGGCAGCGGCTACCTCCATGCCCGCCACTTTGAACTTCGAGGGCGACCCGGAGGCCATCAAGCTGGTGGTGGATGCGCACCGGCTCCGCAACGGCCACCAATTCAACAAGGCGTTCGGGTTGGAGCTCTCCCGTGTTGTTCCTCTGCCGCATCAGCGCGTGGCGGTTTATGAACAGATGCTGCCTCGAAATCCCCTGCGGTTTTTGCTGGCGGACGATGCCGGGGCGGGCAAGACGGTGATGACCGGCCTTTACATCCGCGAGATGATCAACCGGGGCCGATTGCGGCGCGTCATCATCTGCTGTCCGGCCGGATTGACGTGGAACTGGCGGCGTGAGCTGCGGAATTTTTTCGATTTGGAGTTTCGCATCGTTCGGGGTCAGGACCTCCAGAATGGCGATCCACTGTCCGATGAACACGGGCTGTTCATCATCAGCGTGGACACAGCCGCGACTGAGGCCATCCATGAACGGCTGCAGAATCTTGGCGAGGCCCGCTTTGACCTGGCCGTTTTCGATGAGGCTCACAAATTGTCCTGGGCGGATGGCCGACGTCTCGACACGAAGACGCGCCGCTACCGTCTCGCCGAAACGCTCGCCAAGTCCACACATTTGCTTCTGCTGACCGCGACGCCGCACATGGGGAAACCGTTCCCCTATTTCGCCTTGTGGCGATTGCTGGATGCGAATGTGTTTTCGACGCAGGAGGCGTTGGGTGCCGTGTCGCACGAAAAGCGGAGGCCTTTTTTCATCCGCCGGCTGAAGGAGGAGATGGTTGATTACCACGGGCAACCAATCTACAAGCCGCGGCTCTGCCAGACTGTGAAGTTTGAGCTTTCCAAGCCGGAGCGTGACTTTTACGAGGAATCGTCAGAATACCTGCGCTGGAGCTTCGAGACGAATCGCTTTCTGAACCGCAACGCGGCGGCGATGGTGGTGGCCGTGCTTCAACGGCGGCTGGCGAGTTCCACGTATGCGATGGTTCAGTCGCTAAAGCGGCGGCGCGAGCGGATTGTGAGCGGCCCGGATCACGAAAGCCTCCCCAACCCGGAACGGTTGTTGGAGCTGCTGGACACGGCGACGGCGGATGAATCCGAGCCGACTGACACCGGCACGGAGAGTCAGGAGCAGGTGGAGGAACAGGCACTGGCGTTGGCGCGTCCGCAAACCGAGAAGCAGAGGGAAGTCGAGCTTCGCTACCTCGACGAAACCATCGGCCAGGGCGAGGGGATTCTGCGTCAGCAGTGCGAGACGAAATTCCTGAAGCTGCGTGAACTGGTGGACGCCGCCGAGTTCCAGCAGGAACGGCTGCTCATTTTCACCGAGCATCGGGACACGCTGGAACATTTGCAGCAGCGATTTGAAGCCCTGGGCTACACCGGGCAGATCGCCGCGATTCATGGCGGCATGGACGTCGAGGAACGGGAACGGCAGCGGATTTTCTTTATGCCACCGGCTGATCGACGGCGACAAAACATCCCGAACCCGGACGCGCCCAGCGCGCGGATCATGCTCGCAACGGATGCGGCGGGTGAGGGAATCAATTTGCAATTCGCCTGGCTGATGGTGAACTTCGATGTGCCTTGGAACCCGGCACGGCTTGAGCAGCGGATGGGGCGGCTGCACCGGTTCGGGCAGCGCCACGACGAAGTGCGCATCTTCAATTTCGTTGCCGCCAAGACCCGTGAAGGCGACGTGTTGGCGACTCTCCTGGCCAAACTCGATGAAGCCCGGCGAGAGCTTTGCACCGACAAGGTGTTTGATGTCGTGGGGCAGATTCTGGAAAATGAACATCTTTCAATTCGCGATCTGCTGCGGGAATCCCTTGAAAAAGGTTCGCCGGAGGACTCGAAAGCGAAGTTGGAGGCGGCTTTCGCCACTCAGAAATTGCGTGCGCAGATCGACGCCGATCGATCGCGAGCGTCCACCTTTGGCGATGTGGCAAAGCGGCTGGGCCAGCTCAACACGGAAATTGAGGTCGAGCGCTTCAACCAACTGCTTCCGGCCTACGTGCAGAATTTCGTCGAGAAGGCCGTTCCCCGGCTTGGGTTTGAAATCGAAGGCGACCTCAATGACCGGGCGCGGTTGAACCGTTCCTCCGGCTCCGGGTGGATTGAGCCGATAGCGAGCCATTGGCGCGGCGGTTTGCCGCCCTACATCTCAGTGCGACGTGATGAAGGCCCCGGCGAGAGCGCGGCGCCCACGGCATTCCTGCGACCGGGCGAGCCGTTGTTTGACGCCTTCTGCGACGAAACCATCCGGCGGTTTGCCGGCGATGCCCGGCGCGGCGGGTTTTTTCTCGACCCGGCGGCGGAGCGCCCCTATTTCGCGGCGGCCTATGTCTGCCAGTTGGGCGAGCGTTCGCTGCGCACTGGGGACACCAAGCCGCGGTTGATGGAACGCCGGCTCCTGGGGCTGCGCTGGGATGGGTTGGGCGAATTTGCACCCTGTGCGCCGAACCACTTGCTGGCGCTGGTTGGTGCGCCTCCGTCCCTGGCGTGGAAAGCGGGGGCATTGCTTCAGGCTCCCTTCGAGCAGGTTCAGCGGGCAGACGCGCACGCGCGGATGCTGGCGGAAGGGAGCTTTCTTCAGCAGGCCCGGACGGCAGTTCGCGCGGAGTCGGTGGCGCGCGTGGAGGATCTCCAGCGCGGTTTTGACTTTTCCGCCGGCGAACTGGCGGAGCGGCGCGTGGAACTGGCCCGCCGGGCGCGCGAGGGCGACGCCCAGGCGGCACAGCAGCTTGACCTCATCAAGCGCGAGCAAGGCCGGGTGGAGCAGGAAAAGGCGGAGGCGCTGGTTTACGAGCAACGCCGGGGGGATCTGCTGGACATCGTGACGCTCGACCGTATCGCGGTGGCGTTGGTGATTCCTGACCAAAGCCCGGAGGCGCTGGAATGCCACGACAAGAACATTGAGGCCATCGCCGTGCGGATTGCCATAAACTACGAAGTTGACCGGCACAAGGCCAAGGTGTTTGACGTGTCGGCCCCGCACCTGGCGCGGGGCTACGACTTGGAGAGTCACCGGGGCAACGGCGAGAAGATTGTCATTGAGGTCAAAGGGCGCGGTGGGCGCGGTGCAGTGCATCTCACGGAGAACGAATGGCCGACGGCGGCGAACGTGCGGGACAAATATTGGCTTTACGTGGTCACTGACTGCGCCACGGAGCCGCGCCTTTACCGGGTGCAGGATCCCGTGCGGCTGGCGTTCAAAACGCGGCAGAGCTTTACGCTGAACATTGGCGACATTATCAAGATGGCGGAGAGCGATTAGAAGAAGAGGAAAACATAGCTTGGAAGGCAAGATTGAAGACTTTACTGTGACGAATACTTACAACACCTGACGATAAGAAAGGAACATTATGGGCCACGCAGAGCGAATACCGATCATAACTGAAATCGAGAGGCTACGGGGATCGAGAGTGATCTGCTACCTCACCAGCCTAAGACCCGGAGTACCCTCGCAAATAGCGGAAGATCAAGTCAGGATATTCTTCGACCATCTGCTAGGACTGGGGTCACGGCAGATTCCCAAACTGGATATATATCTTTGCAGCAACGGGGGAAATGGAACCGTGCCTTGGCGGCTGGTGGCCCTATTCAGAGAGTTCACCCAATCGTTTAACGTTCTGATACCTTACCGAGCCTACAGCGCCGCATCATTGCTGGCGCTGGGGGCGGACGAGATTGTGATGCATCCGTTCGCGGAATTGGGTCCGATTGACCCTACAGTCACGAATGACTTCAACCCGGTGGAACAAGGAACGGGGCGGCGCATTGGCATCAGCGTGGAAGATGTGCGGGCCTACGTTGGATTCATCAAGGACACCGTCGGGATTACCCATGAAGATGAATTGGTGCAGGCGATCAAGATTCTGGCGGAGAAGGTGCATCCACTGGCCCTAGGAAACGTGGAACGATTCGTGATGCAGTCGCGATTGATCGCGAAGAAAATCCTAAAGACGCACATGCGGGAGAGCTCCAATGACCATGAGATATCGGAGATTGTGGAAACCATGGCCTCAAAACTGTATTTCCATGGCCACCCGATCAACCGGAGAGAAGCCAAGGAGGACCTGCACTTAAAAGTGGCGGAGAATCTGCCGGAGAGGCTGGAAACCCTGATGTGGAATCTTTATCAGGATTTCGAGAACGAATTGCGGAACCAAGACGTTTTCAACCCGGTGTCCGTCCTGGCAAACGCCCAAAACAACGCGCAACCCGGACAGCCGGTCACGCAAAGCGTGACGCTCCTGCATGCAATAATCGAGAGCAGCCAGAGATCGAGTGCCTACGAGACGAATCGCCGCTATACCCAACTGCCTATCCAGCCTGGACAGATTGCAATCCAGGAGGATCTGCTATCGCAAGGGTGGCGTCATTCGACGGCTCCCGCGCCTGCAACGCCTCCCCCGTCGTTAACGACATGATATGAGGATGAAGGGCATGTCTGACCGGAGCCACTGGCATGAAAGGGACAGTCATTCCAACTTCGGCTGGAAGGGACCGAAAATTGCCGACGGGCAGGGCGGCAATGGGCAGAAGGCGCAAGATTTTCGTTTTCATAAGCCAGGGGCCGGGGATTGTATCACCCTCGGCATGCTTTTCAAGTATTCTTCGCCAGAATATGACGGAACTTTAGTGGAAAATCAATCATTTTTAAATGACTGACAATAAGAGACTTATAGAGGTTGCCTTTCCGCTAAAGCAGGCGTCGCTGACCAGCGTGCATGAGAAGAATGTGCGGCATGGGCACATCTCCACGCTGCATATCTGGCCGGCGCGGCGTCCGCTGGCGGCGTGCCGGGCGGCTCTGCTCTGCACGCTGCTGCCTGATCCCGGCGACGCACAGAAGCGGCAGGAACTGCTCGACCTCATCGGCGGGACGGTGGTGAAGAAAAGCGTCACCAGCGAGGACGAAGACGGGAACACGGTGTCTGAAGAAAAGGAAGTGGTGGAAGGCGGCGTGCTGGTGTGGGGCAATGAGAACGCGCCCGCGATGGACACGCTGCGCGCGGCCATCAAAACATTTTACGGCGGCAACGCCCCCAAGGTGCTCGACCCGTTTGCGGGCGGCGGCGCGATTCCGCTGGAGGCGATGCGGCTGGGGTGTGAGGTCACGTCAGCGGACCTGAATCCGGTGGCATGGTTCATCCAGAAATGCACGCTGGATTATCCGCAGCGGTTCGCGGGGAAGAAATGGCCGCTGCCGGATTTCGTGCGGTCGTGGCCGGATTTCGTGGAGGACTATCTTGCCGGCAAGATCAAGAAGCGCAAAGGCGACCGCAAGCCGCACTTCACTGATCCGCAGCAATTGCACTTGCTCACGTTGCCTGATGCGGACCTCACATGGCATGTCCGCGCGTGGGGACGCTGGGTGCTGGAACGAGTGCGCCAGGAACTGGCGCCACGATACCCGGTGGTGGATGGCAAACCGACGGTGGCCTACCTCTGGGCGCGCACCGCCCGCGACCCGCAGACGACCGGACGCATTCCACTGCTCAAAACGTTTTGGCTTAGCAAAAGAAAGGGCAAGCGCATCGCGCTGCTGCCAGTGCCAAACGCCGACGGTTCAGGCGTGACGTTCACACTCTTGCGCGAAGCGGACCTAGAGCAACCACAGCGCGTGGTAGTGGAACACGATTTCCTGCAACGCTGGGAGGTGACTGCCGATGGGTTGGAGGATTTCTTGACTAAAGGCACGATGAACAGTGCTGGCGTCTGGAGTCCCTGCACCGGGCGCCCCGGTGTAGTTGCGCTCACGAAGAAAGATGACCTTCCGCGACAAGGTCAGCAAGGGTTGCTAGGAACCCAAATGGTAGCAGTGGTGGTCGACGTTAAACGTGCCTCTGGAAAGGGATCTGAGAAGCTCTATCGTCTTCCGACACCAATTGAACTTAAGGCTGCTGCCGTCGAGATTGAAGACTTGGAGGCAGTTTTTTCTGAGATCCCGTTCGGAATGATCAACGAGCCAACTCCTGCGGGCGGAGGTAGTGGAGCGTGCAGGGCATTTTCCCTCCACCGCTACGGCCTCAAAAGTTGGAAAACGCTTTTCACGCAACGTCAGCTTCTCGCACTCGGCACTGTCGCCAAGCACACAAGGGAGGCAATTTTCCAGGTAGCAAAGCACGACACAGAGAAGGCCGAGGCGATTTGCGCAAACCTGACGATCCTGTTCGGGCGATTCGTAAATTACATGAGCGTCCTGTGCATCTGGGACTCGGCAGCAGGCGAAGTGAAACAGACATTCAGCCGATATGCCCTGCCGGTTACATGGGATTTTGCGGAGGCGAATCCGCTGACAGAATCTGATCGTTTCTATGCTGGTGGAATCGAGGTCGCTGCAAGGGCGCTCGCATCGTTACTTACGGCAGCGGCACACGCCAACTCCTCACCGGTGGTACGGTGTGAAAGCAGCTTAAAGGGAGACGGAGAACTACAGGATTTGATTTTTACCGATCCCCCCTACTACGATGCGATTCCCTATTCTGACCTGATGGATTTCTTCTTCATTTGGCAGAAGCGACTCGTCGGGACGCTCAATGCTGAGTATCAGGACGCTTTTGACCGTGTGGTAGCACCGAAATGGGATCAAGCAAGCCAAGATGGGGAACTGATCGAGGATGACTCTCGCCACGGGGGCGACAAGGTAAAGGCAAAGAAGGCTTATGAAGATGGTATGGCAGCGGCGTTTAGCCGCTGCTGCAGCCGCTTGGGGAACAACGGGTGTTTCGTTGTTGTCTTTGCGAACAAGGACGTTGATGCGTGGGAAACCCTCGTTTCAGCGATGATTCGCTCGGGATTCTTGGTGACCGCGAGTTGGCCGATCATGACGGAGATGCCGGGCGGGTTTCGAAATCTGAACCGGGCTTCCCTTGCATCCTCAATCTGGATTGTATCACGCAAGCGCGCGAAGATGGCACCCGGCGGTTGGGAAGAACCGGTATTGGAGCGGATGAAGCAGATTCTTTTCGAGCGTCGCCCTGAACTCGGTGGCATCAACATCCTGCAATACTATTTCGACCTGGGTATTCGTGGGCCGGACTTCATCTGGGCCGCGCTCGGTCCGGCGCTTCAAGCCTACAGCGAGCATCCGTTTGTGAAGAAGACCGGCGGCGGGATGATGACGGTGCGGGAATTCCTGGATGAAGTGCGGAAGCTGGTGCTGCAATTTTCGCTCGGCGAGTTGCCGGGCTTTCGTGAACTCCAGCGGGAGACGCAAGGCCGGGGGGAAACGGTGGCGCTGGATTCCGTGACCCAATACTACCTGCTGCACCGGGCGTATTTCGGCCCTGAGCCTGCGCCCGCCGGGGCGTGCATCCTCTATGCCAACGCTTGCGGCAAGAACGAGACAGAATTGAAAGTGGTCTGGAACATACTGGAGCAAGGCGGCAAGTCCGGTCCGGGCAAGAAGGGCCGTCCGCGCAAAGACGCCGAACCGTATCTGGCGGCAGGCGTGGAAGGCGAAGCCGAAGAAGCGGTCGAGGAAAGCAGCGGGAGCGAGTATCGGTTGCTGGACTGGTCGGAGCGCGTCGAGAGCGATGGCCTGGGCGCGAGCCGGGGTGGATTGCCGTCGCCGTTGGTGGACAAGTTGCATCGGTTGATGGCGCTGTTTCAACGGAACCAGGCAGGGGACTTGCAACGGCTGTATGACGAGTGGGGCCTGGCGAGTGAGCGGGCGTTCCCGCCGTTTTTGCAAGCGATCCGCGAACTGGCGTTGCAAGATGGGAACGAAACGGAGCGGCGGCTGGTGGAGGCGCTGGCGACGCAGTTGAAATTAACGCGGCAGCAAGTGGCGGAAGATGGTGCGATAAAGGATGCGCCGTATTTTGCTCCAATAGATGAGGCGACGCGCACAAAGGCGAGTTACCGGAAAACGAAGTAGCCCACGAATAGCACGAATAGCACGAATAACACGAATCAAAAAAAGCAAAAGACTATGAGTGAGATCATCTATAAGGACGAGAGCTACCGGATCATTGGAGCATGTTTCGAGGTCTATAACGAAAAGGGATGCGGGTTTACCGAGCCGATTTACCAGGAGTGCCTGGAAATCGAGCTGGGTTTGCAAAGCATCCCGTTCGCGGCGCAGGCGCATTTGCCACTAAGCTACAAAGGCAGGCCGCTGCGCCAGCGGTTTCAGCCGGACTTCGTCTGCTACGAGAAAATCATCCTGGAAATCAAAGCGGTGTCGGCACTGACGGATGAGCATCGTTCTCAGGTGCTCAATTATCTGAACGCCACGGGCTACCAGCTCGGCCTGCTGGTGAACTTCGGTCATCACGGAAAACTGGAATGGGAGAGAATTGTAAAATGAGAACCAGCCCGCGAATTGCACGAATCACACGCATTGGAAAATCCCAAAACCGGATTCGTGTTTATTCGTGTGATTCGTGGGCAACCTTTTGATTTATGGCAAAACAAGTTCTGAAACCGTGGAAAGAGGTCTGCATCCTGCGGGATGAGATAAAAACCAAGACGCTGACGACGGCGGACTTTGCGGTGGATTTGCACCGCGTGATCTTCGAACCCGGCAGCGGCAAGCATTACACCGATCCGGACGCGTTTTTCGCGACAACCTACGCGACGCCAAACTTGCGGCGGTTCTGCCGGGACGTGCTGCGGCGCCTGGCCGGCGAAGACGGCGGGGAGCCAATCATCAACGTGGCGCAGACGTTCGGCGGCGGCAAATCGCACACGCTGACGGCGCTGTATTACCTGACGACGCTTGAGGAGAAGCTGCCGCGCAAGGCGACCGCGGTGGAGCACATTCTCGCGGAAGCCAAGCTCGGTGATCCGCCGCAAGCGGTTGTGTCGGCGGTGTCGTTTGATTGGGTGGATTGGAAGGGCGGAGGTAATTCGAAGTCGCCGGACGGGACAGTGCGTAAGTTCCGAATGCCGTGGAATTTGATCGCGTGGCAACTGCTCGGCCATAAGGGACTCGACATTATCGGGCGTGATGAATCCCAGCCAGATTTTGACACGCCGCCCGCGACGCCTCTGTGGGTGGAACTGCTGTCAGAAGTTGAGAAGACCGGGAAGGGCGCGCTGATTCTTGTGGATGAATTCCTGATGTGGGCGCACGACGCGGCGTCTCCCGACCCAACAGGGATGAGCAAGGAGCGGGGGGCGGTGTGGAATGACCGGCTGAAGAATTTCTTCCAGCGCCTGTCACAGGCGGTGGAAGGGTCGAAGCGGTCGTCCCTGGTGGTGTCGTTGCTGGCAACGGAGCCGGGCAAGAATGATGACGTGGGCAAAGGGATTCTGGACGCGTGCAATCAGGGGTTGAACCGGCAGGCGTCGGTGCAATCGCCGGTGGAAAAAGGCGATTTGGCGGAACTGTTGCGCCGCCGGATGTTTCAGGAGTTCCCGGAGAATCCGGCCGACCGGCACCCGCACGTCACGGCATTTTGGGACCGGATGAAGGCGATTGACCCCGCGCAAGCGAAGCTGCCGAACGCGGAAGAGAAGCTTCGGGATGCGTACCCGTTCCATCCGGATTTACTGGCGAGGTTCTTCGGCAAGTGGGTGGAGTTAAAACAATTTCAACGCACTCGCGGCGTGCTGCAAATGTTTGCGGCGGCGCTGCGTGAAGCGGAGAAGTGGGACACGTCGCCATTGATCGGGCCGCAGGTGTTCCTCGCGGCGCCGGGCGTTGACGATCTCAGCCCGGCGCTGCAGAAGCTGGCGGAAGTGGCAAAGGACTCGCAGCCGCAGCACAATCCACAGTGGCCGTCGAATCTGAAGACGGAATTACCGCGAGTGGTGGACGCGCAGCAGGCGCACGCCGGGACGTTGCTGGGGCGGGAATTGGAAGCGGCGTGCGTGGCGACGTTCATCTACTCGCAACCGATTGGAGAGCAAGCGGAAGTGGCTGACCTGCGCTGGCTGGTCGGGGCGACGTGCGAACTGCCTGCGGTGTTGAACAACGGGTTGATCGGGTGGGCGAAGTCGTCGTGGTATTTGGAAGAAACGGACGCGACCGAGCCAACAACGAATGTGCCGAAGTATTGGCGGCTGGGACCGAAGCCGAACCTCAACCAGGTCCACCACAGCTACAAGGTCAAGGCGCTGAGTTTTGCCAAGGGCAAGTTTGATGAATTGGCGAAAAAGTGCGGGCCGCTGAAAGAGGGCTGCGACCAGGAAGGCATCAAGTTTCATAACCAGCCGAACACCCCGGCGGACGTGGAAGACGATGGGGTATTTCGGCTGGTGGTCCTGGGAGCGGACTACGCTGGGCAACCCGGCGCGAAGCCGCAAGCAGACGCCGAGGCGTTCCTGCGGACGCATTCATCGGCAACTGACAACCGGACTTATCAGAATGTCGTCCTGGTGGTGACACCTAGCGTGGGCGGCTTGCAGCAGGCGGAACAACAGCTTGCGGATTGGCTGGCGTGGCAGGAAATCAAGGGAACGAAAGATTTCAAGGATTACGAATCGCACGTGAAGGAAACGGTGAACAAGCGCGAGCGGGAGGCCAAGCAGGCGGCGGAAACCGCCGTGAAAAACGCCTATGAACTGGTGTTGCACGTGGACAAGGCTGGGGCGGTGCAGGTGAAAAAATTCATGATGGGAGCACAGGCGTTGTTCGCCACGCTGCTTCAGGAGAAGGAACTGCGGTTGTTCAAGGAAAAGATTGACGCGGAGAGTTTCATGCCTGGCGGGCAATACGCGGTGTGGCCGGCAGCGGATGACTGCGTGCAAGTAAGCACGCTTTACCAGCAGTTCGCGCGGCGGCCGAATCTGCCAAAACTGTTGAATCCGCAGACGGTGACGAACACCGTTGCGGATGCGGTGCAGCGCGGTGTGCTGGCGCTACGGTATATCCGGCCTGACGGATCGGAACAATGGTTCTGGCGGTGCAAGATTGACGTAGCGGATTGGGAGAAGAACGGCGAGGCGTGGCTTCCGAATAAGGCGGTGCTTAACAGCCTGAGTGCCCGTGCCCTTCTGCCGGAAGCTTTACCGAGCCTGTGGCCGGCGGAGCCGAATGGAGTGGAATTGACGGCATTATGCTCGTGGTTTGACGGGGCACATGCTTTTGAGGAAGTGCCGCAACCTGGCTATCCGCCAGAACCGCGAGCCATTCCGCAAGTCAGCGTCGCCGAGGTCCATAGGGCGGTCGTGCAAGCGGTAAAGTCTGGCGAACTGTGGCTGGTGTTCGGGAATGACAGTGTGTGGCAGGAAGAGCCTTCTGTGATCCAACTCGACGCGACCGCAAAAGTTTTTCGGCGTCCGCCGCCACTCAACGCAATCGAGCTTCTGCCGGGCGCGCTCAAGGATGCGTGGAGCAACGAGGTTGAACCGAAGACGACGGTGGCCAAACTTTACGGTGAATTGAAGAAGAAGAAGGGCAATCCGTGGCCACCGAAGGCTTTCATTCTCACTTTGAGTGAAGCCATTGGGCGAGGACTGATACAGCGCGCTTCAGGCAGCGGACCACTTGTTTCACTGGCCGCTGACGGAACAGTTGAGTTGACTGTGAAGTCCTCTGCACCAACGCCTCAACCGCAGCCCGAACCAACTCCCGGACGGACGCTATCTCCCCGAGTAACGCTATCACCCGTAGAGTTCCAGAACCTCGCTGATGACGTGGCGACGTTATCAAAGTCGTTGGCTGGTTGTGACGTTCAATTCGAGGTGGCCGTCTCGGTGAAAACGAAATCGGGGATGGATTTGGCGACAGCCAACGAGGTGCTTGGGAAAATCAAGGAAGGGTGGAAATTGTGATGAACGAGCGATTCCGCAGAAACCCAGAGGCGGAGATTCCTGTTCACGGTGTTCCACATGAGGCGTCCATGTTCCACGCGACGCCGCAAGAGCATTGTTAGTTATTTATTTTCTTGCGTTCGTGGACAAGTTTCTGTTGGATTTGGATCGTGGAAGCTAAAGAGCAGCTTGAAAAAATGAAAGAAGCGGCTGAAAAAGACGTTTCAAGGCTTGAATCGGACTCACGGAGTGCGAAAGCCCGGCTTCAAACTTTCAATGAGGCCGTCGAGGTTTCCCAGGCCGCACCCTTAGCAGTCCTTCGGAAATTACAGGAAAAGGCTCGCCGCGAGCAATCTGTGATCGAGGAGATTGAGGTCCAGATTGTAAATGCGAAAGGGCGTGTTTCGGCTCTTGAAGAAGCGATAAAGTTGTTCCCGAAAGACGGAGAGGGAGCGGAATTGCGGGCGGGAAGTCAAATGGCAGAGGTTCGAGAAGTTCTGCGCGCTCACGGAAAAGCTATGTCGCTGACTGAGATTCTGAAGGCGATTGGGGCTGAGGGGGATGAAAGCAAGCGGAATTCGTTGCGGGGTTCTCTGGCGAGTTATGCGCGCGATGGGCGCGTTTTTGAACGGGGCGAAGGAGCAGAGATGTTCGGTCTGATTGAGTTCAAATCTCCAACAAAAGATCCCGATGAGAACTGAGGCAAAAGCAATAGACCCTTCTTGCGAAAATGTTGATAAAATATCTCTCACAAATTTCGAATATCTTTGGCTAGAATGCAGAGACGGATTGTAGTACGCAAAAAGGCCGTTGTCCGGCTGTGAACCGAACAACGGCTGATAGTTTTCTCCGGCCAGTTGAGCCAAGTCGGAGAGGCGGCGGAACCGCCCTAAATTGCGTGCCAAAATTGGCACAGGAGGTTTCCGCCGTCAACAACAAAGTTGGCCAAAGAAAGCGGAAGAAAAATCGATGAATCAGCTAATGTTGTCCCTGATTTCGCATGAAATTGAGGGCAAAATGGTCCATCAACGTGCCGTTGATGGGTACTTCAACGCAACGGCGATGTGCAGTGCGGTGGGTAAGCAGTTCGCGGATTACCGGCGGCTCAAGACGACTGAGGAGTTCCTGACGGAGCTTTCGAGTGATATGGGAATTCCCATATCACAATTGGTGTTGTCTTTTAAGGGGAACACAAGCCTCTACCGCCAGGGGACTTGGGTGCATCCTGATATCGCGATCAATTTGGCGCAATGGTTGTCGCCCAAGTTTGCGGTGGCCGTGTCGAGGTGGGTGCGGGACTGGATGGCTGGGAAGGTGAAGAAAGGGTGCCTGCCGTACCACATCGAACGGTACATGGCCAACCGGGCGGACGTTCCCCATACGCATTTCTCGATGTTAAATGAGATGATCTTCGCTCTGATTGCCCCGCTCGAAACCGACGGGTATCGGCTGCCGGATGACATGCTCCCCGACATTTCTATGGGCAAAATGTTTTGTAAGTGGCTTAGGGATGAAAAGGGCCTGGATACGGACAAGCTCCCGACTTACAAACATAAGTATGACGATGGGAGGGTGGTGCTGGCGAAACTGTATCCGAATGCGGTTCTGCCCGATCTGAGAGCACACTTCCATGACGAGTGGATGCCCAAACACGCGGTTGATTACTTCGTGAAGCGGGACTCGAGCGCGTTGCCGCATCTGAAAAAGCTGCTGCCGTCTTTCGAGTTCAAACACCTTGTCGATTAGTGACCTTGTCGCAAAACCCAAAACTGAAAGAACGACATGAAATTCAAACGATTCACAAAACCGCAGTTTTTGAAGGAGATTGGCCGAGAACTTCTCGGTCGGTTCTTCGACCGGTTCAAGGATGAACTGGCGGAACGGAAAATCGAATTGCCGCCGGCTGACCTTGAGGACGATGATTATTTCAAAGCATTGTCGCGCGTCGCGATGGCGCCGGACGGTCTGCCGGACGGGTTGTTCGAAGCCGTTTATGCCATTGAAGAAATGGCGACGGAGGAAGGTCAAGAGCGTTTGGAAAAGGCGGTGGCACAGGGCCAACTTGCCCTGGAGTTGGATGCTAAGTCATCGCGCGGGGACATCGCAATGCAGGCATACATGTTCGCGCCAGAGGTGGTGGCGCAGAAAAGCAATGAGTTGCGGTTGGCCAGGCTGTCGTCGTTCGAGTATTTCGGCAGCAAGGCGGCGCAAAAGAAGCGAGCAGCGACACCCCACCCCGACCCGACCGAGGCGGAGAGGGAGAAATCCGCGGGCGTGGATCGGAGGGATTCGTTTGCGGCGCCGACGAAGGAGACGCTTGAACTGATGACGGCGGACTTGGACGAGTGGTTCACAAAAAACAACCGGGGAGATCATACGGCCTTCATCGAAGTGTTCGTGATTGACGGGGAGTGCTGGTTCCTGGTGCGGCACGGTGATACGTACGCTCGAATGGCCAAGGTCGAGAAGGGCAAATTGAAGATGCTGCATTTTCGGCCAGCCAAGGATGATGTCGTCGTCTATGACCCGGAGCGTGATGAGATCCGCATTCACGCGGGCACAAAGCGAGAGAAGGAACTTTATCAGGAGACGTTCGGGGTGCGTTTGTTCGGGGACGATAGGTATTTCTCAGAACGAAAGACTTTCACGCTCGAACCGCTACGCGTGGATGGGGTGGATGCGTTGGACACGGATGGGATTGGCGGAATTGAGCGGATCGTTCTGCGTGAGATCGAGATCGCCTGGGGCGGCGGTTACAATGAGGTCGTCATCCGCAAGGCGGATGACATCTTTGCGGCGGCTGAGGCGAGCGAGCGAAAGGCCATTCCTGATGGGGGCAGGCTGGTGAGGGCAGCTTTTGACGTTTATTTTGAGGGAGGGAAGAAGCCGCGCAAGGTGCAGGTGCGCCCTCCGAACATTCTCAAGCTTGGCCGTTACTGTGACGCTTCGGTTGTGCAACGGTGGCTTTCGGAAAAGTGTTTTCGGGAAACGGTCAGGGTGGATGCGCGGAACGTGGTGGCCGGAACCGCAAGGCGCCCTGGCGTTGTGGCGATGCCGTTACTGGTTGTGCCTTTGGCATCCGATGGGCGAGGGGAAACTGTGCTGGCGGGGACTGAATAGGACTGGGTGGGACGGATGGGACGCGGGTGGGCGATGGCTGGTGGCTGGTGGCCAATCGCCGATAGCAGATAGGCAATTGCAGATTTCAGATTTGAGATTTCACCGTGTGGCAGTGTCTTGAAAATATTCGAGGATTGGTGGGAGTGCCTGCGCTATGGGAGAGCTACCTGGGCGCCGAGTTCGGCGTTTTCAACCAGGCTTTCCTGCGAAAGAGGCCAGAGCGAGCCGAGTCGTATCCTTGCGCGCGCGAGTGCGGCTGTGCGCACGAGCTCGTGCCGCGCGCGGATGATTGTTTTGTCGCGGTGTGCGCATGTGACCCGCCGGAGTGTGACGATTTCGCCGTGACCTTGGCTGACGTTGCCTTGTTGGAATTGAATTGGTCGCGGCTGGGGCGGGGAATTGCGAAGGCGTTTGAGTGTGATCCGAAGGAAGCTGACTTGCGATTGCCAGGAACGAGGCAGGTGGCGTCGTTCGGAGGCGCGGGGCTGGCGCTCGTGCTGACGATCCAGAATGACCGCGAGAGTTTCGTGAATGTGGTCGGCCAGTTGGTGGCGCGATTGCCCGAGCGTTTCATTCTCCTGGCTCCAACGAACCGGTTTCTGGATAGCAACTCTCAAGAATTGCTCAAAAACGGGAAGGCCGGTTTTTTCGACTTGGAATCGAATGTGATGCTGCTGCCGAGCGGGCTGTTGCAAGCACGCAAGTCTGGCGGGGAATCGTTCTCGGCGTATTTGCCAGAACAGGAGGACGCCGTGACCGAAGGCGAGGCTGTGCGCTTGTTTGCTTTGATGAAGTCGCTGGATTCAGGACGGAAGAAGGAGAAGGCGCCGCGGGGAAAGGTGTTCATGCTTCTCGTGTTGGAACGCCGGACACAGGCATACGTGGCGCGAGAGTTCGAATGTTCGCCGGGATTGGTTTCGCTGCGGGTGCGTCAAATTGAGAAGACAATGAAGCGGCCACTTGCCGAGCTGCAGCGGTTCGCCTCTCGGTTGGACGAGATGGATGCTGCGGATAAGGATCCTCGCGCCCGGACCCTTTACCGGAAGGGACTGACGGACGACACAGGCAACGATGAGGATGAGAGTTAAGCAGTTTTGAAGTTATTTTGAAGTGTTCAAATACGCGAAAGCGCCCGTGTTTACGGGCGCTTTTCGTTTTTATGCACACTGAGCGTTGACTTTCCCCGCGTTTACATGGGGCTGCTTGTCAGTAGTGGAACTGACGCGACGATGGCCCGGAACTTAAACGCAAAAAATTATGACGGATCAAATGCAAAATGTAATGGCGGGACAGTCCGCCCAGCCAGAGGGGTTCATAGCCAAACCCGAAGTGGCGAAGCGGATGCAGCGGACTGTGAGAACGATCGACAATTTGATGAAGCGCCGGCTGATCCCGTTTTACAAAATTGGGCGGAGTGTTTCGTTCAAGTGGTCCGAAATCGAAGCGCATTTGCGCGACACGTGCCGGGTCCTCGGGCGCGGGGGTAAGTGAGAAAGCGGCGTCGGACGTTGGAGGACGGAAGGTAGAGGCACCGAGGCACATCACCCCGGCCCTCTCCGCAAAGGGCCAAAAGGGAGAGGGAGAAGACTCAAAGAACAATTCCCCATGCTTACCATCATTGAGCGTGCACGCCGATACATCGCCAAGTGTTCGCCAGCAATCAGTGGCCAGGGTGGTCACAACGCCACGTTTCACGTTGCCGCCGTGTTGGTGCATGGATTCGCGCTTGGCGATGCGGATGCGCTGGCGTTGCTGCGGGAGTGGAATGCTTTGTGCGTGCCGCCGTGGAGTGAAGGGGATTTGCTGCACAAGCTCCGTTCGGCGGCGAACTGTCCACAATCCAAACCGCGAGGGTATCTGCTGGCGAATGGGAATTCCAAAGTTGAGATTTCAGATTTGAAAGGAGGCCAGTGTCAGAGGTCAGAGGTCGTAAGTCAGGGGCCACGGCACTCCGGCCCTCTTGCCAGAGCGGAGAGCGGGGCGTGGCTGGGTAAGCCGGTTTTCTGCCCGATGGTCTTGAAGCGGGTTGCGGCCAAGACTTCTGAGATCAAGGACGTCGTGCGGTTCATTTCCGAGCGGTCTCCGGTGCGCGTGGAATCACAAGATTCGGCGAGCGTGTTGCGGCGGCTGTACCGGCGCGGGTCGGGTGAAAAGGTGATTGTGTTCAACGACATGGAGTCGCAAGGGCAGTTGCTATGGGAAGCGGAGAAGAACGACATGATGCAGAATCGGCATCTTCCGATGGGTGACGACGGCGTGTGGTTCCTTCCGCAACCCGTGGATGGGGAGTTCCATCCGAATCGCCGGCTCGACGGGAAGCTCTCCCGGCGGTCGGAAGAAAGTGTGACCGCGTGGCGGTACGCGGTTCTGGAGAGCGATAAGGCGGATGCGGATGACTGGTTGCGGTATCTTGTCCAAGTGCCATTGCAGATTGCCTGCATTTGCGAGTCGGGCGGCCGGTCAATTCATGCTCTGGTGCAGGTGGATGCGACGAGCAAAGCGGATTGGGACGGTCGCATTGGGTCGATCAAGCCCATTCTTATTACCCTGGGCGCCGATCGTGGAGCGTTGTCCGCCGTCCGGTTGTCACGCTTGCCGCAAGCGAAGCGGGGCGAGCGCGTGCAACGATTGTTGTATTTGAACGTGAATCCTGACGGGGTGCCGATAGCGCGCCAACCTAAGCAGACTTTGGAGGGATCGCCCAATGAGTAACGCCCAATTTGGCAACTTCCTGGAATGGGCAGGCGAGAATGGTGTAGCGCCGCCCAAGCTGTTGGAACCAGAAGCGGCGGCCGCGCCGCCGACAGCGCTGCCGGACACTCCAGCGGCGTGGTTCGCGGCGAAGTATCCGAAGTTGCCGGCGCAATACGGCAACGCGGTGCAAGAGGTCTGGCCCAGTGGCGACGACAAAGGCAAGCCCTTCGCGAGAGACTTGTCGGAAGACTTTCTGGCGGCGACGCTGGGCGAGAAAGGTGCGCCGGATGCGCCAACGGTCTTCGCGGCGGAGGAAGAGCGGTTTTACACGTATGCGCCTGCCGACGGGATTTTTTGCGAAGCACGGGAATCGAAGCTGCAGGCGCGATTGAGCGACCTATTGTTGGAATGTGCGCGGGCGTGCGTGGCGAAGTTCGATACGCGAGGGTTGGAGTTCAAGTTTCGTGATTCGTCGAATTTGCGAGGCGTGCTTTCGCGGGCGCGAGGTTTGTTGGAAGTGAAGCAGGGTTTTTTCGAGACGGGCCTGATGGAGTTTGTGCCGGCGAACAACGGCATGTTGCGCGTGGCCGACAAGGTTCTATTACCGTTCGGTCCGAGCTATCGGCGGCGGAACAAGCTGGCGGTGGTGTTTGACCCCGGGGCGACGTGTCGGGTCTTTCTCGAAACGCTTCTGCGGCCAGCCTTGGAGGCAGACGACTTGGATTTGCTGCAAAGGTGGTGCGGCCTCGCCCTGATTGGGGTGAATCTGGCTCAGCGGCTGGTGATTCTGGCAGGCACGGCGGGCGGCGGCAAAGGGACGCTGATCCGCGTCATCAACGGTATCGTCGGGCCGACGAATGTCGGAACGTTGCGGCCGGATTTGCTGGGCGAGCGATTCGAGTTGGGACGGCTGCTCGGCAAGTCGCTGCTCTATGGCGCGGACGTGCCGGACAATTTTCTGAACTGCAAGGGGGCGTCGGTGCTCAAGGCGCTGACTGGCGGAGATCCGGTGACGCTGGAATTCAAGGGGAGCAACGAGCGCCCGGAAATCGTCTGCCGGTTCAACGCGATCGTGACATGCAATTCGCGGCTCACCGTGCGGCTGGAGGGGGACGCGGAAGCGTGGCGGCGGCGTCTGGTCATCATCGAATACCGGAAAGCGAAACCGGAGAACGTCATCGCGGACTTGAGCGAGCGAATTCTCGCGAATGAAAGGCCGGGCGTGCTGAACTGGATGCTCGAAGGATTGGACAAGATTCGGGCGGATGGATGGCAACTGCGTTTGACGGCCTCACAGCAAAAAGTTGTGGACGATCTGTTGTTGGAATCGGACGCGGACGTGGTCTTCGCGAAGGAATGTTTGCGCAAGGGCGGGACAGAATCGCTGACGGTGGCGCAATGCTACGAAGCCTACGTCAATTTCTGCAATGAACGGGGATGGACAACGATGGCGAAAAAGAAGTTCTCGAACTGCATCGGCGACACGGTGACGCGGCTGTTTGGCCTGACGGTGCGACACGACATTGCCGATTCAGGCGGTAGAACGCAACGCGGGTGGAAAGGGATTAAATGCGCGTAAAGGATGGTTCAATGACAGGCCGGACGCTTCGGACGAATACTTTCGAGTCACCGCCGAGACATTGCGGGCCTCGGACGCTTCGGACGGATGTTTCCCGCTTACGCGCGCGCGGCAGGCATGTGAAAACCTGCGGAGAGAGTGGTGGGGATGCGTCCGCTGCGTCCGAGAAATGGAAAGGAGTCGGCGATGGTACTCCCCTTTGAACAGCAACGGGAAGAAAGTGTGAAGGCGTTTGAGGCGTTCTCGGTTTACCTGGGCCTCGGGCCTGAGCGGTCGCTCGCTGCCGTAGGGCAAAGGTTGGGCAAGTGTATGGCTTTGCTGGAGCGCTGGTCGGCGCGCTGGCGCTGGGCCGAGCGCGTGCGGGCGCACGCTGGCTCACTTGGCCGCCGTGGAGCGCGAAGCGGCCGAGGCGCTGGCGCGCGGCAAGGCGGCGGAATGGCTTGGCCGACAGCAGTCGCTGCGCGAACAGGAATGGGAAATGCACGAAAAGTGCGTCGCCGCCGCGCGCCGCGCGCTGGCCGCGTTCATGGAGCGCGAGAAGGTTTATGCGAACCTCGCAGATATTGCGCGGGTGCTCGAAGTCGCGTCGAAGCTCGGACGCCTCGCGTCCGGCATGGCGACGGACAAAACCGAGTTGACCGGCGAAGACGGCGGGCCGATTCGCGTCGAGCTTGCGGCGGCGTTGAACAAGGTTTACGGGGTGGCAGTGCCACCGGCCAACTTGCAGCCGGGCGAGGTCGTGGACGTAACTGAAGTCCCTCACCGTGGCCCCCGCCCAGCGGGAGAGGGGAGCGGCAGCAAGATGCTGCCGGAACCGGGAGGCAAGGATGCCCACCCCACTGAGGCATGACGCCGCTTGAACGATACGCGGCGGCGGCGCGCGAGGCGGGGTGCCCGCGCGATCAGATTGAACGGTTTGTTCGCGCGGGCGTGGTGCTGCAACCGCGTCAACTGGCCGCGAGCGCGGCGGCGCGGCTGTGCGACCGCGCGGACGGGCCGACGGCCGTCGGCTACGGCGGGGCGCGCGGCGGCGGAAAGTCGCATTGGCTCTTGGCGCAAATGGGCGCGGACGATTGCCAGCGTGTGCCGGGTCTCAAGTGTCTTCTGCTCCGCAAGGTCGGCAAGGCGAACATGGAGAATTTCGAGGACTTGCGACGGCGGCTGTTCGGCGGGCTGGCGCACGATTTCTCCGCGTATCGCGGGGTGCTCAAGTTTGCCAACGGATCGCGCATTATCGCGGGGCATTTTCAGAGTGAATCCGACATCGACGCTTACCTGGGTCTCGAATACGACGTGATCGGCATCGAGGAAGCGACAACGCTTTC